>JBDGXD010000512.1:0-2803 GCA_039584755.1 Gemmatimonadota bacterium | reverse complement strand
ATCCCTCCCGTATTGATCACGTATTGCATCATCGCAAATGCTACGTTTTGGGCTGTCTCCAATCCCATGAGGAACCCGTACTTCATGGCACTCTTCGTTCTGTTGAGCACGTCCTCGTCCACCAATTCCTCGCGAGCCCGGTTGACCGCGGCCTGAATCTCCTGCTCAATCGCGCTCACATCACTGGGGTCTACCACCATCGTCTGAATTTCCACTAGCGCGGGATCGCGAGCGAGGCCAAAACCCCCGAACAGGTACTGGACGCGTTGTTCCTCGATGACCAGCTTCCTGTAGACGTCAGAGTTTGCCCCGAACGTGACCTCGCCCAACACTTCTGTGGCCACCGCGAGCTCATCATCAGCGCTCCACGCGGGCGCCTTGTAGTTGACGCTCAGTACGGGCAGCGTGCGTCCCGGGTAGTCCACAGTGCGGCGGCGAGCACGTCTTTGCCTCGGTTCGGCAGTGATGCTAGGAGCCACGTAGCCGGATTCCCATGGAGAGTAGTATTCCTGTATTAGTCGTTCGGCCTCTTCGTATTCGAAATCACCAGCCAATACGAGCACCACGTTTTCCGGACGATAGAATCTCCGGTAGAATGACAAGCTGTACTCGTAAGCTTCCGGCATTGCGCGGACGTCGGCCTCATAGCCGATCGTCGTGTGCCCGTAGGTGTGGCGATCGTATGCCAACTCGCGCACCCGCTCGTTTAAGTAGCGTCCCGGCGACAGGGCTCCCTGCATGTACTCGCCGAGTATGGCCCCAGCTTCGGTACGGAAGCCGGGCTCATCGTAGTTGAGGTTGCTGAAGCGATCTGATTCCAGGTCTACGATTTGCTCGAGATACTCGCTGGACGCTACGAGATAGTAGACGGTCAGGTCATTGCCTGTAAACGCATTGCGTGCGGCGCCCATCTGACTCGTTATCAAGTCGTAGTTGGGATACTTGTCAGTTCCGCGGAACATCATGTGTTCGAAGAAATGCGCGAAACCCGACTTGCCCTGTTCCACCTCGTCGCGACTTCCGGTCCGGACCATCGATACGTAGGCGATCTGTCCCGGTGCCCCGGCTTTGATCAGGTATGCCTTGAATCCGTTGTCCAATTCGACCAGCCGGTAGTCGAACGGAAAGATTCCTGCTTCATCTTGGGCGGCAGCCGAGCCGGCCAGCAAAAGGCCGAGGGCCACCGTAGACAACACTCTCATTGAACGAAACCTCCACTTGAAAAGCCAGACCTGCGACACAAACCCGATACGCGCATGAGGTTATGAAGATCCTCACCCACAGGCCTCTTTATACATAACCATTAAATCTATAAGCGACGTTGCCGTAATGCCTGCCGGACACGCCGGTCGACCAAGGTACCTTACGCCATTCTTCACGCGTTCTTCACGGAATCCGGCCGTCAGATCCTATCTTCAACTTACCCTCTCCACTAGGACATCCTGTGGCCGAACTGTTCGTAGGTGCAGCGGCGGCTTTGGGCCTCTTCGCTGTTGTGCGACTAGCTCGCACTAGGTCAATATCAGTTACGTGGTGGCAATGGGCTCTAACCGTTCTGTGTCTGCTCTATGCCGTCTTTGTGGTTGAAGTCATCGTGAGCTTCCTGAGAGAGGGAACTCCCAAGGGTGCAGTGGTAACGGGAACACTATTGGGTTTCCTGGCCGTAGTGTGGTTCGCCTTGTTGGCAAGATTCGTTTTCAAGTCCAAGGCGGGAAACGGGAAGCAGGGAGCGGAAGGCTAACACCTACAAGCTATCGGCTGTCAGCGGATAGACGGGCAGGACGAGGACGCAATATGCCAGATCCAGCGATTGATCGGCGCGGTTTCCTTGGAGCGCTGGCCGGAACGGCCGCAGTTCTCGGTTCTCCGCGCGTGCTAGGCAGGACGAGTCATGGAGTCTTGGTCGAGTCTGAGAGTGAGTACGGCGGTTTCGTCGTCGAGAAGCTGGGCGACAAATCGTTTCCCTACGAGTGTGATGACTCGGTGCTGCAGCGCATGAGCGAGAAGTCCAACGTGTTCAGTCGCAACGAATGGGATTCGGAACGTTTGGAGATCCTGGAAGCGGCAGAGGATGTCACCGAGCGCAACCTGGTAGAACTAGAAGGGAAAGATCCGAACCAAACCCGGCTGGACTACGCGTTCATGGCCGCTGCCTGGCGCCACGCGGCCATGGAAGGCGGGCAAGATTATAGATGGGATAACCCGGGTGGAATGGTGGTTGGGGTTGGTCTCGACGAGATGGACCCATGGGATCCAGCGGAAATTGACATGACTTGGGAAGCCGTGTCGCTCGCGGTGCGACACGCGGCACTCTTTTACGGGGCCTCTCTAGCCGGCATTGCCGAGCTAAACCCGTTGTGGATCTACTCGGATCACTTCTCACCTGACGAAGATGACGACGCGCGTGCCATTCCGGTCGCGGCGGAGGGCGACCGTTTCGAGATGGGGCGCGAAGCATGGTATATCCCTGAGTCGATGAATCGCGTGGTTGCGCTCGCGTTCGAGGAGGACTACTACGCTATCGCCAACTCGCCCGGACGACTGGCCTCGGCGGCTGTGGGAGACGGTTACTCCCGCATGGCGATCACATCGTCCAAGCTAGCCGATTTCATCCGTGGGTTGGGCTATCGGGCAATACCGGCGGGCAATGGTGTAGGCCTGAGCATCCCGCCGGCAATTGATGCCGGACTGGGGCAATTGGGACGATTGGGTTTGTTGATAACACCCAAGTACGGTCCCCGGGTTCGGTTGGCCAAAGTGGTCACTGACATGCCTCTGATTCCCAATAGCCCGATCGACTTTG
>JBDGXD010000511.1:0-2803 GCA_039584755.1 Gemmatimonadota bacterium | reverse complement strand
GATATAGAGAGGATCGAGCTGGTCCGCGGCCCCGCGGCCGCACTCTACGGACCAAACAGCTCGCGCGGCGTGCTGCACGTTGTCACCCGTTCCCCGTTCGATGCGCCCGGTACGAGCCTCTCAATCGCGGGTGGGGAGCGGTCGCTGTTTCAGGGAGTCCTGCGTCATGCGGGAGTCATAGGGGAGAAACTAGGCTACAAGATTTCCGGATCGTACTTCAGCGGCCGCGATTGGGAATACACCGATCCTGTAGAGGCCGAGAACCGAGAGGATGCCCTCGCCGGTGGGGCCGATCCGGACGAGCTGCTCATCGGGCTTCGCGATTTCGACATCCGGCGCGCTGCCGGCGACGCACGCGTCGATTGGCGTCCGCGAGCCGGCACCGAGATCTCCTTGCGTGGCGGCATGTCCTCCGCGATAAACAACATCGATCAGACGGTGGTTGGGGCATCGCAAGTGAGAGACTGGCGTTACTTCTATCTGCAGACATCGGTAACGGCGGGTCGGTTCTTCGCCAACCTCATCCACAACAACAGCGACGCGGGGAACACGTATCAACTGAGATCAGGACAGCCGATTGTCGACAGCTCTCTGGTGTGGGCAGTGCAATTGCAGCACGGCGCGTTGGTCGGAAACCGCTGGAGTCTGGCATATGGGGCCGATGCCAGGTACACGATTCCACGCACGGGCGGGACGGTGCACGGTGCCAACGAGGCCAATGACGAGGTACTCGAAGTGGGGGCATACCTCAACACCACCACCGCACTCGCACGCGCGTGGGACGCGATTGCTGCTCTCAGGGTCGACTATCACGATCGTCTGAACGACGTGGCGCTATCGCCGCGTATTGGCGTGGTGTACAAGCCTGCGCCGGTCCACGCTGTGCGGCTGACGTACAACCGTGCCTACAACTCGCCGGACCCGCAGGATCTGTTCATCGATTTTCGGGTCGACTCGTTTCTGTTTTATGAAGCGCGTCTTCGCGGTACGGGTGAAACGGGCTTGAGCTTCAGCCGCAACTGCGGTGGCCTGTGCATGCGGTCTCCCTTCAACATCCTTGGTCCTTCTGAACTGCTGCCGACAGATGCCACCCTATTGTGGCCGGCCGTCGTTTTGTTCGCCCAGCAGATGGGGATCGACCTGTCCATGCTGCCCGCGCCCACGGCCAACGACGTCAGCACGGATCTGAAGCGTCTCGACGCGAACGCCGAGGGCGTCAAGTTCGATCCCATCACCGCAGCAGATGTCCAAGACATCGCTCCGTTGGAGCGCGAGTTCCGCAACGTCTTCGAACTCGGCTACAAGGGATTCCTCGGAGAACGGGTGAACCTGTCGGCGGATGTCTACGTTGACAGGGTGGTCAATCAACAAGCGGACGCACTGTTTGTGGCAACGCCGAACGCGTTCTTCAACCAAGCCTCGCTCGAGCGGTACCTGGAGCAGTACATGCTGCCGGAATCCGCGCGCGCTCTGGCCGATACGCTCAGCAAGTTACCCGTGGGCACCGTGGCTCCGGCTGAAACCGACGACGCCGACATTGTAGCCATCAATCTCCAGGGCGGTTCGTATACGGTGTGGGGCTTCGACGTCGCATTGAGCGCTGACATCTCTCGCGCCGTTACCGTCCGAGCTAGCTACTCGTACGCGAGCCACGACTCCATCCCTGATGTTGGAGCAGGTGGAGCGGTGATCCCGAATGTGCCCAAGCACAAGGGCTCGGTTGGTGGTGCGTTCACGGAACCGCGAATCGGCGTCACCGTACGAGCAGACCTGCGGGCCGTGGCTGGGTTTCCGGTGGTATCGGGAGTGTACCGGGGCCGAGTTGATTCATACGCGGCCGTCGATGCAGGGATCTCATTTCAGTTTCCGTGGCAGCCGACTACGCGGATCTCCATCGAGGGCCAGAACCTGTTCGGTGCCAAGCACCGAGAGTTCGTGGGGGCGCCCGAACTGGGCCACCTGGTCCTAACACGACTACACGTCAGCTTCTGAAGGTTTGAGCTAGCCATAGCCCCCACCGGTATTGTCAAGTTTCGCCCGTGCCCCCAGACTCCTTTGATGAAGACCAAGACATACTGCTATAGCGGCTACCCGGCGGGCCGGGTGGTGACACCCGAAGAAGTGGCCGAGGTGATCGCCTTCCTGGCATCCGAAGAATCCAGTGGCGTCAACGGGGAGGCCATAACCGTAGCCCTTGGAGTCATCTGGTGAAAATGAAATCGGTCGAACCAGCGCGGACCAAATCACGGTGGTGGATCTGATTGGAGTCGCAATCCAGGACATCCGGATCGCCAGGATGGTCGATCGTGTTCTGCACTCGGGAGTTCAAACATGACAACAGAAAGCCAACCACAACTCGATGTACCTCAGCTGGTGCTGGAGGCGCATGAGAGATGCCAGGACTACCTGTCACCCACGCCCCTCGAGTACTCGATGTATCTCAGCGAGAGGATCGAGGGCAAAGTCTGGCTCAAGTTGGACTCGATGCAGAGAACCGCTTCATTCAAGTTTCGTGGTGCTCTCAACAAGATCCTCTCGCTCACCGAAGCAGAACTCGACAAGGGGGTAGTCTCGGCCTCTACGGGGAATTACGCCTTGGCTGTTGCCGAGGCCATGCGCATTCGCAAACACCGCGCCACAATCTACGTGGCCGAAGATATGGCGCCGTCACGCCTGGAGTTGTTGAGGGCCCATGGCTTGGATCTCGTCATTCATGGCAAAGGTGCCTGGGATGCGGAGAAGCAGGCCCGGCGCGTCGCGGAAGAAGAAGACAAGATCTACGTGTCGCCCTACAACGATCCCA
>JBDGXD010000510.1:0-2805 GCA_039584755.1 Gemmatimonadota bacterium | reverse complement strand
GCATGACGTCCTACATACCAGCCGATGTACGCCAAGATGGCACACCATATCCCGGCTCCCGCAGCAGTATACAGTATAAACCTGTCAATCCTCATGCGGGCGAAGCCACCCGGCAGGCTTATCAACTGCCGGATAACCGGAATCAGGCGTCCCACGAACATGCTTATCTCACCGTGTCGCTGGAAGAACTGCTCGGCGCGGTCGAGAGATGCCTCCTTTATGAAGAGCCGCTTGCCATACTTGTACAGGAGTGGCCGGCCAAGCTTCGCGGCCAGGAAGTAGTTGATCAATGCACCCACGAGACTCCCGGCGATCCCTGCTGCCACGGCCAATGGCGCGCTCATACGTCCTTGGGCGGCCAGATAGCCTGCCGGTGGAAGAACCACTTCACTTGGAAATGGGATAAAGGATGACTCCAACGCCATCAACAGTGCGATTCCAAGATAGCTGAGCCGGAAGATCAACTCGGTGAGCCAGTGAATGATCGTTTCTGTCAACGGCTTGGTCCTTTGGCCCTAGTCTGACTCGCGAGAGAAACCGTGCTGGCCTCTGAGCGGTACGAACTGGACAGAGCCGAGGTTCTCCTCGCGGAGTTCTGGACCGCGTTTGGTGATGCGATACAGTTCCTGAGTATCTCCAGTCTGCAGCGGTATGACGAGGCGGCCGCCGTCAGCAGCCAATTGTCGTATCAATGGACCAGGTACAGACGGAGAAGCTGCCGCCACCAGTATGGCGTCATAGGGCGCTAGCGGGGCCCAACCAAGGGAGCCATCACCCACCAGAACCGTAACCAGCC
The DNA here is from genome assembly GCA_039584755.1 of Gemmatimonadota bacterium. Lineage (GTDB taxonomy): Bacteria > Gemmatimonadota > Gemmatimonadetes > Gemmatimonadales > GWC2-71-9. The sequence goes on along the minus strand of JBDGXD010000510.1, from coordinate 2,009 downwards.
CAGGGGAACCGATGCCGGCCAATGCCCTTCTGGCCTCCGTCGCCAGCTCCGGCAATCGCTCGATCGAGATGATTTGCGACGCCAAGTGTGAGAGCAGAGCTGCCTGGTATCCAGATCCGGTGCCTACCTCCAGCACCCGCTCAGTTCCCTTCAATTCAAGCGCTTCCAGAAATCTGCCCTGAGTAGTGGGCTGTGATATCGTCTGTCCGTTTCCGATGGGCAGCGCGACATCCTCATACGCACGACGCTGGAATGCCTCGGGTACGAACAGATGCCTTGGAGTTTCGCCAAAGGCTCTCAGAACCGCTATGTCACGGATTCCGCTTGCCCTCAGTGCTTCGATCAACCGGGCACGATATCCACCATAGCCATCTGTTAGTCTCCCAGATTCCATCCACGCACGTCTTCCAGCAGTCGGTAGTTGGTGAGATCGAGGTGGAGCGGCGTCACCGAGATGTATCCTTCTTGTACCACCCTGAAGTCGCAGTCTTCTCTGCCAGACCAGGAGGCCTGGCCACCACCGATCCAATACACAGTTCGACCCCAGGGGTCACTGGTCTCGACCAGCGATTCAGAGTAGACCCGATTCCCGAGCGTTGTGGTGCGAATCCCTCTGATTTCGTCTCCTGGGATTGGAGGGAGATTCACGTTTAGCAGCGTCTCTTCCGGGAAATCGGAGACGTTCACAATGCGCGTCACCAATCGCTCGAGCCATTCCTCCTGGGTCTCCAGTAGATCGATGTCTCCACCGGCCAAGGAGACCGCAACTCCCGGAATCCCCAGAGAGAGTCCCTCCATTGCCGCTGCCACAGTGCCCGAGTACAACACGTCCTCACCCATGTTCGGACCGTGGTTTACACCCGAGAGCACGAAATCAGGCCTTTCCCGCAGCAATACTCCCAAAGCCAGAAGAACGCAATCCGTTGGAGTACCATCTACGTGGTAGGCGCCATCATCCCTGTGTGTCAGCCGCAGTGGCCGGTGAAGTGTGAGCGAGTGGCTTGCTCCACTCTGCTCCCGGTCCGGTGCCACAACATGCACGTCGCCGACGCGACGAGAGACCCCCGCGAGGAAATGGAGGCCTCTCGCATTGATGCCGTCGTCGTTAGTTATCAGGATTCTCAACCGGGGCTTTCCCTTCGATGATGTCTCGCACCTCGCGGAGTTCCCGGGTGAGATTCTCGATTGTCTCGTGCTGAAGAGCGTAGCGCGATTCAGTCTTGAGAGCCCCTGTGCGCCGATACTGCTCGATTCGCTTGCGTGCGCCGTCGATGGTGAATTTCTCCGTGTACAGCAGGTTCTTGACGAGCATGATCAACTCGATTTCGCGTCGCTGATACACGCGGTTGCCCGACCGGTTCTTGACCGGATTCAGGAACCGGAATTGGCTCTCCCAATACCGCAAGACGTGCGGTTTCAGGTCTGTCAACTGACACACATCGCCGATCGAAAAGTATTCTTGGACCGCTTTTGGAGCCGTCACTCCCAATGCTCCGGCTTGAGTTCACGTTCCATCAAATCGCTTATGGCCTGCTTCAAGTCCTTCCCATCGAATAGCACATTGCCCACTTCTTGTGCGATGGGCAGTTCAACACCAGCTTGTCCGCTCAGCGTCACCGCCGCCTTGGTGGTCCGGACCCCTTCTGCAACGGTACGTCGCCCGGCCAAGATCTCGTCCAACTTGCGGCCTCTGCCAAGTTCCTCACCCAGTGACCGATTGCGACTCTGGGCACCTGCGGCAGTGAGAATCAGATCGCCCATCCCGGCGAGTCCACCGAATGTTACCGGGTTGCAACCCAGTGCCTGACCCAGTCGGGTCATCTCGGCCAGGCCACGGGTGATCAGCGCTGCCCTTGGGTTGTGACCCATCCCAAGACCCTCCAAAACACCCGCGGCAATGGCAATCACGTTCTTCAGGGCGCCACCTAGCTGGACTCCATACGGGTCACTACTTGTGTAAACCCTGAAATAGCTCGTGGAGAAGACCTGCTGCGTGACTGCTGCTGCCG
>JBDGXD010000509.1:0-2836 GCA_039584755.1 Gemmatimonadota bacterium | reverse complement strand
TTCTTGACTTTCGGGTAGGTCGAAGAATGGCGCAGTCTTTGTTAGCGGGAACTCAGCTAATGCCGAATAAACCGGACCAAATTCGGAATCCAGCGCTCTACGGCGTTCCGGATCCATGTTGAGTTTGTCGGTCACTGTCTTGTAGGCCGTCGACATGACGTCTGAAAAGGTCGTAAACGGCACCCCTTTCATGATGCGCCTGGCTTCGCGGGCGATGTGCGGCACGACCTGGCGGAACTTGTCAAACGATTGCCCGTTCGACACCGCGTTGATAGCGGCATACATAGTCTGATCTATCTCGGTCACAACACCCGGAATCGCCGTATCTGGGCATTGTACCCAGCACTGTCCGCAGCCGGTACACTTGTCAGCTATGAACTCCGGTATCTCGAACCTGACGTCGGTCATATCGCGAATTGTGCTCGTTGCGGCTGGAATTGCACTGATTGCAGCAAACGGGTCGGCGATTCCGTCGTCACCGGTCTTGTACATGTGACATACTTGCTCCCAGAAACGCCCTGGGTTCCCAATACCATCTTTCCAGCCAGTCCCATCGAGATCATCCGGCATCTGAGGTAGCGCACCAGAATCCGACTTCTCGCCGGCGAAGTGTTCCGTATCGACCTGACGAATCTCGTCGTAACCGCGGCGAATTACCCGCACGTTGTCCTCTACAACCCGCTCACCCAGATGGCCAAACTTCTTTTTCAATTGAGCCCGGATACCGTCAAACAGCTTCGCTTCTTCCAGCCCGTAGCGCTCAACCAGCGGCGCGACGTTGAAGAAGGCTCCCATGAAGGCGGCGCCCTGCATCCGATATCTCAGGGAGGCATCGGAGGCCTCATCAGCCGCGATCTTGAACCCGTCCAACAGATAAACGCTCACCTTCTTCGAGCGAATCGCCCGCTGTGCGGTGCCTGGAAGGCTGTTCCAGAAATCCTCCTCTGACATGTCGCTTTGAATGATGAAGATCCCGTCGTCTTCCATGCCGGCCAGAGGATTCGAGTGCCGGAACACGTTGGGATCGGGCGCGAGCACAACGTTCACGTGCATCAACTCGTGGTTGAGACGTAGTGGCTCTTCCGCCAGCGTGGCGTAAAACGTGGTAGGTTGACCCTTCTTCTCGGAACCGTACTTGGGATTGGCCTGGATCCTCAGCCCAAACAAGTCGGCCGCAGTCATCGCCACGTTCTTACCTGTTGTTATTGCACCCCATCCACCCACCGAATGGATCCTGATTGTCACGGCACCTTCCGGCAACAGATTCAGGTCTTCCTTCGACGGAAGGGTGAGTTCAGCAAGATGGGGGTAGCCTTCCAGCAACTGCTCCTGCCAGATCTGCAGTTTGGGAACCTCTGTGCCAGGCCGTACGAAATCGATCCCTAGGTAGTACTGCCTACGCTTGGCACCACCCTCGAGCATGTTGTCGACAGCGGCCACGAGCTGACCCGGCTGTATGTCCCGGCTTCCGAGACCGAAACAACCGGAGAAAAACTCTGGGATCTGTTCGGCCGGGCACGGCTCGACTCCCGGGTAGGGCAACTCTGCATTGCCGGCCCGGTTGTTCTCGAGCCCCTTGTTCATAGCCGCGCGCATTTCCTTCAATAGAGGCGCGTCCACCGCCAGCGGCTGATCTGTGCGCTCCAGTACGGTGACCGCCTTCTTGCCACGCAACATGCGGGTCATCAGATCCGTCGGGAACGGACGGAACATCGTTACGTTGAGAACGCCGACCTTGACCCCCAGCTTATCGACCATGTAGTCGCACACGACTTCAGCATTGGATACCACGGAGCCCTGTCCCGCAATCACATACTCGGCATCGTCGAGCCTATAGCCCATCAATCGTGAGTAGCACCGGCCGCTGAGGGCCTCGTATTCCGCCATGGCCTGATCTGCGAGATCCTGGATATGGTCGAAATAGAACGGACGCTGTGCTGCGACTCCCTGGTTGTAGGAATCCTGGTTCTGCACGACACCGATCATAGACGGGTAGTCCAGATCGAACATCTCAGGAATTCGACGCCGCTTCTCTCCGAATACCAGACGCTGGGCCGGTGTTGGAGAATCGATGATGTCTGACGGGTCTCCCAGATACTCCTTGATGAGTTCCCGCTCGGGCAGGACGACCGACTCAATTACATGACTCGTGAGAAAGCCGTCTTGCGCGCAGAGCCCCGGGTTTAGTGACAGCTCCGCGATCCGGTGCGCTATCAAGTTGAGATCGGCGATTTCCTGTGGATTCTTCGCAAAGAGCTGGAAGAAACCCGTATCATCCACAGCGTGATAGTCATCGTGCCCCGCATGTACGTTCAGCGCGTGCTTCGTCATGGCACGCGCAGCAACGTTCAGTACGTACGTGAGTCGCTTTCCAACTGCCGGATACAGCGACTCGTGCATGTAGGCGATTCCCTGTCCGGAGGAGAAGTTGGTCGCGCGCAAACCAGTCATCGCCATTCCGGCGGTGACCGCAGCAGCAGCGTGCTCACCTTCGGGCTCAAAGAAGATGAGTTTGCGACCGTTGACATTGTGCTTGCCTGCGGCGAGAGCCGCGGCCCACCCCTCACCCATCTGAGTGGATGGTGTTATCGGGTACGCACCAGCCGCCTCACTTGCAGCGGTCTCCATCGCGACGACAGCTTCGCTGCCGTCAAGCGCTGTTGGAATACCGGGGTACTTCGGCGCGGCTGGCGCCCCTGAAGACTTCTTGTTTTTCATACCGTAGCGCTCCTCACCAACTCAGCGGTTGGTGTGTCAGCAAACTGAGATCCCTCAACCCATACGATCGCGTTAGTGGGACAGCGCGCAATGGCGTCCACGCCGGCCAACTCGTTCT
>JBDGXD010000508.1:0-2839 GCA_039584755.1 Gemmatimonadota bacterium | reverse complement strand
GGCCTACTGTCGATTCCCAGCCATATGTCGTCCGCCTGGCTCCGCATCGATCCACGGTGGGATCCACTCCGCGAAGATCCACGCTTCCAGGCGTTGCTCAACGAGAACTGACGCCAGCGGCAAACTGATCAAAAAACACACCACGCATTCAGAACCAGCCGTACAGATGGGACCCACATGGCCACCGGCCCTGGGGGGCTGCCGGTCTAGCCGATCTAGTTCTCAGCCATCCTGAGCCATAACTTTGTGCCAGAGCCAGGAGTCGTCAGATGACTGAGGTTCTGGAACCAATCAAGCAGGCACTCGCCGACCGCTACACCATTGAGCAGGAAATCGGTCGTGGCGGAATGGCTACGGTGTATCTGGCTCATGACCTGAAGCATGACCGATCTGTCGCCGTCAAAGTCTTGCGGCCCGAGCTTGCCGCATCGTTGGGCGTCCAGCGGTTCCTGCGTGAGATCAGTGTAGCTGCCAAGCTGAGCCATCCCCATATACTCGCCCTACACGATTCCGGTGAAGCGGAAGGCTTCCTGTATTACGTGATGCCGTTCATCGAAGGAGAGTCACTGCGGGATAGGCTGAACAGAGAAGGACCGCTACGAATTGAAGAGGCGCTTCGGATCGCCCGAGAGGCAGCATCGGCGCTGAGCTACGCACACAGTCTTGGATTCGTCCACCGAGACGTCAAGCCAGAAAATATCCTGTTACACCACAACGAGGCTGTGATTGCAGACTTCGGGATAGCTGCGGCTGTGTCGGAAGCTGGTGGTGGAAGACTTACTGAAACTGGTATTGCCGTTGGCACACCGCTGTACATGAGTCCGGAGCAGGCAAGCGGATCCGAGCAAGTCACAGGCTCAAGTGACATCTATTCCCTGGCGTGTGTGTTGTTCGAGATGTTAGCAGGTACGCCACCTTTCACAGGACCAAGCGCACTGGCCATAATGGCTAGACACGCACGGGACCCTGCTCCACGGCTCCTACCGTTACGCTCCGCAATCCCTGACTACGTGGACGCTGCTGTACGGAGAGCATTGGAGAAGATACCTGCTGATCGGTACGGCACGGGGACCGAGTTCGCTGAGGCTCTGGTCGGGATGGATCACAAGCGTGGACGGACAGTCTCTGTGCTGGCCCTCATCAGGCGACGTGTTGGCAGGCGCTTCCTGTCTGTAGCAGTCCCTGCGACCGTCGCACTTGTCGTCACCTCATACTGGTACCTTGAATCCTCACCGCAGTCGCTGAACAAATACAGTGTGGCAATTGCGTACTTCGACGACCTGAGCCCCACGGGAGAACTCCGTGCAATTGCTGACTCCCTAACCGAAGGTATTATCGACGAATTGTCTGTTGTGGATCGGATCGACGTGGTCTCTCGACACGCGGTGATTCCTTATCGCAACGCCCAACTCACACGGGACAGTATTGCACGGGCTCTGAATGTCGGCACCGTTCTCTTCGGCTCTGTGGAACGCGTTGGTCAAGAATTGCTGGTCTCTATCAGACTGGCAGATGGCCGGACCGGAGAAGACATCATTGAACGTCACGGTTTTCAACTCCCACTTGGGGCTACTAAGGCCATGCAGGACTCTCTTATTCAGGCGATCTCGGGGGCTTTCGCGTATTGGCTTGGAGAGGACATCTGGGCTCTACCCTGAGCTTACACGACCAACAACACATCACGCATTCACAACCAGCCGTACCTGTAAACACGCCCCTAACCGCCTGGGGGTGCCATAGGGTCTCCCGCCAACACGTTTCAACACGTCTCAATCGAGCGAAATCGCTTCAGGACAAACGAACTGGTAGCTGGCATAGGGTGGATACCTAAGTGACTTAGGTGAGGGCTCAGACAAAACCATCCGACCTCCTCAACAAAGTCAACCAGTAGACGGGCAGACTCTACTTGTCCCCTCTCCTCTCTCGTTCGGGTATACGTTTGTGGGACGATGAGATGGTTTCACCGCTGAGCCACGGTGGTTGCACTCCGGCGAAGAGGGGGAAGAAGACAAGTGACAATCTCCTTCCCTCCCCTCCTTCCCCTTCTAGTCTATCTACCCCTCCCACCCGGCAACCCTAGCCATCATCCACCAGAACGCCTTCCCTTTCAAATAGCAGTTGAAGCAGTGCGAATGGGCGCACGAGCCACAACCGGGGCAGGTGTGGGCAGCACACCATGCGGCGCACCACTCGCAGGCATCTGACGCATCGGGGTAGTAGTTGCCGGCCGGATCGTAGCTCTCGACATCGGCGAAGTCGAACAGAATCTTGTCATGCGCCGCGGCAAACGCGCGGATCTGGTTGTTCCGAGCGTAGAGGTTGCCGTTCACGCCGGTACCGTCCAGATGACCCGTCATGTACACGAAGACGACAGCGGGATAGTCCGCCTCCAGTTGTGCCATCGTGTTCAAGTAGGTGTCGATACCGGCCTCGGTGTTATCGGATACACCACCGCACCACGACCACATGACGACGTTATACTCACTGGGATGAGCATCCAGGAATGCCCGCGTCGCATTGGCCCAGGTTACATCACCGTTGAGGCCGAGGTCACCTCCAGGCTCATGAAACTGAGGGAGTACATAGTCGGCGTCCTGACCCGCTAGCATGTTGAGGCCGGTGACGATCTGGCTGCCGTGTGAGGTGTGCCCGTAGTAGATCCGGTACCTGGCCCGAATCGAATCCAGCACGTCTGTCGGGACCGATTCGAATCCGGATACTGCATCGTGCCCGGCCACCACAGCACCCTCGAAAGTGTCGTTGTTGTTCGGCGTGAGGGGATCGGTGCCAATGCAACTAGACAACATCACACCGGTGGCCACCACTGCAAACACCGCAA
>JBDGXD010000507.1:0-3762 GCA_039584755.1 Gemmatimonadota bacterium | reverse complement strand
GGCGTGCGGGCAGTCTTCTCGCGGTTCGGTTTGGTTACGAAACGGGAGATGGGTGGTTCAAACGGTTTCTCCGGTTCGCCCACTACTGGAGTAAACGTGATTTCATGGCGTTGTTCGCGCTGGTCCTGGCCGTCTTCGGGCAGCTCCAGGTTGGACTCATCATCTTTGGCTCACTGGCCACGCTCCTCCTGCTTCCGGCGTCGATCAAGGTCAATGTTGAGTCCTGGCTGCTGCTACGGCGCGCCGAGCGACATCGGCGCGGCGCGGCGCGGGCTAGGAAGGGTCGCAGCTGGTTTCCCACGCCGCCGTTTGCTGCGGAAGCCGCAGTGGCAAGCGATCGATCGGGTCCGACCGACGTGACTGATCGCCGCTGAGCCAGGTCCGCTCACCAACATCCGTCTACAACTGGTTGTGCAAGAACTCGACGATCCTCTGTGCTCGTCGGGCCCAGCTGTGGGTTTCGGCGTCGGCCAGTGCGTTCTGCGCCAGCCGATCCTGAAGCGCCGGATCGCGCAGAAGACGCCGTAACCCATCGACGGCGGCCTTGACGTCGTCAGCGCGAACCAGAAGGGCATTGTGCCCGTGCGAAAGCACTTCGGCCAAATCCGGCGTTCTCGGGCCCACGATAGGGCGCCCAGCTCCCATATAGACGAAGACTTTCATGGGTAACACGGTGCGCTTGTGCTTTTGCAGCGGAGCCGTCGACGGCGGGACGAGCAAGCAGTCCGCTGCGTAGAGATAGGGCGGCAACGAAGCGGGTGACAATCGCTCGACGAGCCGAACGTTTTTCAGCCTGAAGGCCGCCACCCGGCGGGCAAGGCGGCCGGCCGGGCCCGATCCCGTGATATGGCCGACAATCATGAACTCGACCTCCGGTAACTCGCGTGCCAGAGGTAGGATTCCGTCGGTCCCTTTGTCTCGCCTACGATCTTGCGGCAGACCTAGGCGCCGGCGTGCCTCGCCCTTGCTCAATCGCGGCTCCAGGAGACTGGGATCGTGCCCGTTGTGGGCGACCAGCGTGCGATCGGGCGTCACACCGGCTTTGATGAGAGACTGCCTGGCCATCTCGGAATGTGTGATGAAGCCCGCGAGTTTCTGGTGGCGGTAGCAGTAGGCTCTCCAGGGCCAAAAGCGCAAGTCGGAGTGGAAATCGTAGCGATAGGAGTCGAAGATCGTTCGCCGGCCGGCCTGCAGTGCCGCGGCCAAAGCAATTGGGTCGCGCACCAGGTGAAAGTCGTACCCGTTCCGGCGGCCGTAGCGCGCCGCGGCAATATCCAGCCAAGGCTTGAGCGTGGAGCCACTCCACAACCTCGGCCCCGGCAGCTCGATGAGTCTCAACCTACCCTCAGAGTCTCCCGAAACGCCGTAGAATCCCGATATTTGCTCCCATCCGCTCGGCGCGCCATGGCTTGGTACGGGACACAACAGATGCACTCGTGCACCTTCGGCCGCCAGTGCCACCGCCGTCATCACAGCTTGCTCCGCATTCGCGTGTGGCGACGGCAGCGGTTCGTGGCAGACGTGCAGGATCTTCATCATAGGATCGAATCTGCTCGATGCGTCATGCGACCTCGTATTGGAGTGATTTTGAGCCCTAGCCTTGGGGCCCGTTGCTGGTCCACAATCTATGCCGGAAGGACGGCCCGTTGGGATTCTCAGTGATCTTGCCTAACATGTGTAGATGATCGGTCCGAACAGGAGCCAGAGCGGGGGCACATCCCGCTATCTCGACCAGCTGGTGCGCGGTGCTGCTGTGAACGCAGTCGGGCTCGTCGGGAAAGTGTTGGATCCTGTCTTCCTCTTGGTCGTGACGTGGCTGTTCGGCCCGGCTGTGGTAGGCGTGTATCTCCTGGCTTTGTTTCTCATCGAAGTGGCGGCTACGCTGGCAACTGCCGGCATCGTCGATGCGACCACCGTATTCGGAAGTCGCTTGTCCGGCAACGACGACGGCGAGCTCGAGACGTCGGATGAGGTGCATCAGGTTCTCGGTGTGGCGTTTGGCATTGCGATCGTGGCCAGCCTGGGCACGGTTGCGGCGGCATATCTGGGTGCCGATCTCCTCGTGACGAGCCTGTACCCCGAGATGCCGGAACTCACTCCCGCACTCGAGTTGTTCGCGTGGTCGATTCCTCTCCTTGCGATTGCCCGTGTGTCGGTGGCTGGGACCAAGGCCAGGATGCGCATGGAATATGACGCGGCGATCTTTGGGGTTGCCCGTCCACTGCTCATTCTTGTGTTCGGCGTCCTTGCCTGGTGGCTCGGAGCCGGACTCCAAGGACTCATCGCCTCGTTTGTGGTCGCGCATTTCCTGCTCGCATTGCTTGGTCTAGGGGCGCTGTCGCGTCACTTCGAGCTCGGACGGGTGTTCCAATTTCTTGGACGCTTCAAGCGAGCACGAGAGCTGCTTGCCTTTGCCATTCCGCAAAACCTGAACATGACGGTGAACCGCTATCTGGCTCGCATCGACGTGATCATGCTGGGCGCACTCGGTCACCAGGCACCAGAATTGGCGTTCTACGCGACGGCCGCGTTGATCGCCGGGAACCTGCGGCAGATAAGGCTCGTTTTCGGCACCGCGATGGTTCCGGTTGCGACTCGACACCATCGTGACGGAGATCGCGCGGCCCTACAGGATATCCTGACCCGTCTTACGCGCTGGACCGCATCCATCGTGATTCCAGTCGCGCTGGTGCTCGTGGTTATCCGCGGAGACATCTTGAGGCTGTTTCACGAAACGTACACCGGCGATTCGACATTCATGGTGCTGCTCATCGGTGGAGCACTCTTCGGGTGCGTCACAGGTCTTGCTGGTAACGCGCTGGTCTCCACCGGGCACACCGGCTGGACGCTGTTCAACAGTGTCCTGGTAGCTTTGGTCAACACCGTGTTGAATCTCTGGCTCATTCCGCGTTTCGGTTTGATGGGGGCGGCCCTCGCGACAGTCGTCGCGATCGCGGTAGTTTCCCTGTTGCAGATGATCGAGCTCCGGGCGTTGGAGGCTGTGTCGATTGACTGGCGCGGCGTATTTCAACCGCTTGCAGGCTTGGCGGTGGGCGCCGTCGCGTTGGGTGTGCTCTGGGATCCGGCTCTTCAGCCAACGTGGCAGTTACGTCTACTCACGGCTGCCCTTGCCGTCATTGCGTTCTTGTGCCTCATGCTGGTGTTGAAGCATGAGGAGCTGACCAAACTCGTCCGGCGCCGACTCGGCGCTGGAGCGGTGTAGGCAAGCGTGTCCGACATACCGCGTGTCGCAGTCTTCACCGGTCAGTTCTTGGTGTACTCCCAGACGTTCATCTACGAAGAATTGCGGCATCATTCGCGTTACCAAGCGGAGGTCTTTTGCTGGCGGCGGGTGAACGAAACCGAATTCCCTCACAGTCCCGTGCATCTTGGTGGCAGACTGTACCACTATACCCGCTACAGTCCTGGCTTTGATGCGCGCTTCAGGTCCCAGGAATATTCTGTTGTGCACGCGCACTTCGGCACCATCGCAGTCAGTGCGGCGCGGTACGCGCGCAAGTTTGGACGACCCTTGATCGTAACGTTCCACGGACGGGACGTACCGCTGCTCACCAGTTGGAAACGTTTCAAGCCGCGGCACTGGGGATACGCCGCCTTGAGCCGTAGCACGCTGCGTCAGATGGCGCTGGGCTTGTGCGGTTCTGGCGAGTTGCGCGACATGCTGGTCGAGTTCGGCGTGCCGCCAGGCCGGCTGCGGGTCTTTCCACTCGGTATCGATCTGGAGCGATTCCGGGCGGGCGG
>JBDGXD010000506.1:0-3273 GCA_039584755.1 Gemmatimonadota bacterium | reverse complement strand
GACGGGCATACCATACTGTTCGACACGGGGGCGCGTCCGAATACGGTTCTCCAGAATGCCAAAGAACTCGGAATAGATCTGAGTATCGTCGAGACAGTCATTCTGAGCCATCACCATTGGGACCATACCGGCGGGCTGGTTACGCTGCGGCGCACGCTCAAGGCAACAAGCCCGTCGGCGCTGCAACAAGTCCACGTCGGGAAAGGGATCTTCCTGCCCCGGACCATTGATCCCGCAGCTGTGGCAAAAATACCGTCCGGAGGGCCGCCGAAAGAACTCCTTATCAAAATGCCGGACGTGCGCAGCGAATACGAAGCCCTGGGTGGCGAGTTTGTCGTTCACGACGGGCCGCGTGAACTCCGGCCGGGCGTGTGGATCACCGGTCCCATCCCTCGAGTCCACGAGGAGAGGAACTGGACTCCGTTCAACAGAATCGACCGCAACGGCCTACTGGAGGAAGACACGATTCCAGAAGACCAGGCGCTGGTTATCAATACCCCGGATGGACTGGTAGTCGTCGCCGGCTGTGGGCACTCAGGCATTGTGAACACGATGGAGTATGCGCGGACGATAACCGGCGGCCAACCAGTTCATGCTGTGCTGGGCGGATTTCACCTTCTGAGCCTGACGGACGAGCAAATTGAATGGACGGGCTCCAAGATGCGCGAGTTTGGCGTCGAACATGTCGTGGGCGCGCACTGCACCGGGATCAACGCCGTGGCCGGCTTGCGTACGGCGGGCAACCTGAGCCGGCAGACGGCAGTGGTCGGCACGGTCGGGTCGACGTTCGAGGTTGGTAAGGGCATCCAGCGAGGAATGCTCACGCGCTAGGTATAGACAGCTATCCGGCACATGAACCGGTAGATCTCGATTGTTGCATGCAACCCGTTGTGGGACCATGGGCACCGAGTTTGAATCCTGTTGGGGGTGTGCGCCTCGCTTTCCGTGTTGCAACGGTCTCTAAGGAGGAAACGTATGAAAATAGGAACGACCGTGTTCTGCTGCTCGGCCCTTATCGTGGTGCTGGCGGTTGTCAGCCAAGCGGGGGAGCTATCCACCGAACAGATCGAGAAACGCAATATGGAGATCATCCGGAATTCACACGCCAGTCTGGCTGCCGGCGATTTCGCGGCATTCAAATCCGTGATATCGCCGAATTACGTGAGACATTGCCAAGCCATGCCGCCGGGTCTGCAGGAGCTCCACGGTACAGAGGAGTTCTTTGGTTTTCTCGAAGAGTGGCTGAAGGCGGTTCCTGACTATACCGATACAATTAGCAACATGATTGCCGATGGTGACAGGGTGGCCTACATCTCCACCATGGCCGGGACGCACACGGGGCCGCTGGGAGAGATTCCAGCCACGGGCAAGACCTTCACGTTAGTGAACATCATCATGCAGCGGCTTGAGGATGGCAAAGTCGTTGAAACGTGGGTCAGCTGGGACAACGTTGCCTTTCTATCGCAGTTGGGACTTATGCCCGGGCCACCGGACGGTTCGAAATAGGGTTGCGGAGCCAATTAACTTACAGGTTCAAATCGATCGTCGTCAGCGCCACAAGTTTCCACCGCCGCCGACAATTCACTATGATATAATAAGTAGCGAATTCAAATCCCGTTGAATAGTAATTTGACGCTCGGCGATGAGAATGGTGGTGATCATGTCCAAGACTATCCGGAGGCTCGGTGCGCTGATCGTATTGATCGCGGTGGCCGCGTTGGGCGCCTGCGAAAACGTGGCTGTGGTTCCTCCCCCCGACTGCAGCGGCATTGGGGCGATCGGTCCAGCGAGTCGCACGGTAGCGGTCAATGAGCTCATGGAGCTCGAAATTGAGGTGATTCCTGCGACGGCTGCACCAACCGTGTCATGGAGTCTGGAGCAGCGCCCTCTCGGTAGCCGAGCATCACTGGCGTTCCCGAATAGCAGCAGGACGAATAGCTTCACGCCCGACCTTCCCGGTGAGTACAGGGTGTCTCGCTCTGTAGGATTCTCCGGCTGCGGTGAATTCAACCACACCGCCACGATCACGGCCGTCGAAGGGCCGGTGGCCGATGCGAGCGCGACGCAGGTCTACTGGGACGTTGGCGCAACGGTAACACTCGACGGCACCGCATCATCGGCAAACGTAGAGACCTGGGACTGGAACGTGGTCAGCAGCAGTAACCAGATCGCCGGGGTTGCCATTCCGCCCGACGGATCGGGGGAGACCTTCACCTTCGTGCTGACCGAGCCCAATATTATTGAGTACCGACTCGTGGTTTCGGCGGGGTCCGTGTGGGATGGGGACTGGGTCACAGTCCGCTCGAACCCGCCCACGATCTCGGATGTGACCCCACGGAGTGGCGCTATCGGAGACCGGGTGGTCATCGATGGGGCCAACTTCAGCCCGACCGCCTCTAACCTTCACAACAAGGTCACCTTCAACGGCGTAGAGGCCTCGTTCGTGTCGGGGGCGAGCGCTTCGGTGAATCGACTTGAGGTGTACGTTCCGGATACCGCAACCGACGGGCTGGTTGTCGTCGAGGTGCGGGGCACAGGGGAAGTCGCTCACGGGCCATACTTCACCGTCACAAATCCGGTCGGATGGGAGGCCGTGCTCGACAGGGGCCAGCTTTTGAACGGGGTTCACGTCGTTGACTCGGACATCGCGACGGCCGTCGGCGATATCATTGTGCGAACCGTGAATGGTGGCCGAGACTGGATAACCCAAACGACGTCTGCCGGAACTCTGACGCTTCAGGACGTACACTTCGTCGATGCCAACACCGGGTACGCGGTTGGCAGGGGCAGCCTCACGGGAGGACTTGTCCTCCGCACCAGAGGCGTCAGGCACTGGCCACATGGGAGTCTCCGTCATCGACGCGAACACCGCCACCGTCGTCGGCAATCTCATTGGTTCCACCGCACCGAGGATCTTCCGGACAACGGATGGCGGCACCAGCTGGAACGATCAGACAAACGATCCGGACGTACCATCGAGTGCCTCACTGCAGGATGTCCACTTCGTGGATGCGGATCTCGGTTTCGCGGTGGGTCAGGATCAGATATCGGTGTCCAAGAGCCCGCTGATTCTGCGGACGACGAACGGTGGCGGAGATTGGGCTCGCGCCAATGTTCCCTCGTCATTGACGTTCACCACGCTCTACGCCGTTCATTTCCCCGATGCGAATAACGGTTGGGCCGTGGGCCGCGGAAGCAGGGACGGAGTGACCAACGCCGCGATTATTCTCCGCACCGTGAACGGTGGGGGATCCTGGAGCGAGCAGGGCCAGG
>JBDGXD010000505.1:0-2845 GCA_039584755.1 Gemmatimonadota bacterium | reverse complement strand
CTACGTGGTCTGCCAGAATCTCGACGTCGGCTTCGGTACGCCCACAAGTGCAGAGAGAGATGCTGCCTGCAGGTCGGATGCGGTGAAGGGATTGGTTGCCGGCGGTGTGGGCGGAGCAATCATCGGGATGGGCATCGGTGCAATGGTCAAGAGCGACCGCTGGCAGGAAGTCCCGCTCGACCGCTTGCAGGTGAGAATCGTGCCGCAGCTTGACGGCAGGTTCGTGCTCGGATTGTCGGTCGTGTTTTAGACTCCAGCGTTGCAGCCCCGAGCGTCTCGCGGCGGTCGGGGGAATTTCCCTTCTCGTGGAGGCGGGAATGAGTCCCAGGCATCAAGCACTCGCCATGATGGCGCTATCAGTCCTGACAATCTCGCTCGGAGGATGTTTTGATGATCCGACCGGTCCTTCCTCGTCCGGTTGCTTCGACTATTTGCTTGGCGAGGAGATCCCTTGCCCAACCCCAGAGATGAAGAAGATCCTAGAGGTCACGACAATTACTACTGGTGAGGACATCGACCCGGATGGCTACCCTTGTGAGATCATTCAGGAAGTCTATGGGACAACGTGGCATTGGGGGGCCTCTTGCGTCTCCCGGCCTAGTCTTGTGCCCCCTGCTTCGCTCCGCGTACCTTCGAACACCGCTGGAGTCTACGTTTCCCCGGTCTTACTTGAGCAGGTGTAACCGGTTTCCAAACATGCAAAGGCGCGATTTCCTGAAGGGCTCACTTGTAGCCGGTGTAGGTGCCGCCGGGACCACAAGGGCGGCCGCGGCGGTCTTCCCAAGCCCCGAGGCCACAACTACCCAGGGACCCGCCGATGCGCTGGTAACGCCGATCGAACTTCGATGCGAATCTACCCGCAATCCACTCGGGATCGATGCGTCTCGTCCGCGTCTCAGTTGGAAGCTCGAGGCCGTCACCGGCGCGCGCAATCAGAGTCAATCAGCCTATAGGATCACGGTAGCTAGCACAGAGGCTCTCCTGGTGGTGGGAGAGGCAAATCTATGGGACAGCGGCAAGGTTTTGTCCACTCGGCAGCTCTTTATCGAGTATGAGGGACCACCACTCAGAAGCGGCGAACGGTGTTTCTGGCGGGTACAGGTATGGGATCAAGACGGCCGGCTTTCAGAACCAAGCGAGATTTCCTGGTGGGAAATGGGACTGCTTTCTCCAAACGACTGGACGGGATTTTGGATCTCAGACGGGAGCGAGCAACCGGAGGCGGAGGAGGCATTCTACAAGGAAGATCCGGCTCCGCTGTTTCGCAGGAGTTTCCACGTAAGCAAACCAGTCAGACGTGCGAGGCTGTACGCCGTCGGGTTGGGCTACTGCGAGCTTCGTATGAACGGCCGAGCTCTTTCGGATCACGTTCTCGATCCAGCGTGGACGAGTTTCGAACGCCGGGTTTACTACACGTGTGAAGACCTGACGGAAAAGCTGGAGGATGGCGAAAACGTTCTCGCAGCCATGGTCGGCAACGGGTGGTACAATCCCCTCCCGCTGCGCATGTGGGGCCGGATCAATATCCGGGATTCTCTCACGGTCGGGCGTCCTCAACTCATGGCACAACTGATTATCGAATTCGAAGATGGGTCTACGCAGACGGTAGCGAGCGATGAGGCATGGAACGTCACGCCTGGCCCGATCCTGCGAAACAGTGTCTATCTCGGCGAGAGGTACGACGCTCGACGTGAGTTGCCCGGCTGGGACCAACCTGGTTTCGACGACTCGGACTGGGACTCAGCCTCGGCGGGTGATTCGAACATCGGCGAACTCCGCACTCTGCCGATTCCGCCGATACGGGTCACGGCAAACCTCACCCCTGTCAGCATGAACGAAGTCTCGCCCGGAGTTCACATCTTCGACCTGGGTCAGAACTTCGCGGGTTGGGTAAGGCTTCGCGTTCAGGGGCCGCGCGGCACAACGGTCCGAATGCGCATGGGCGAGTGCCTCTACCCCGACGGCACGCTGAATCCCATGACTGCGGTCGCCGGGCAGATCAAGGGCCTGAACGAAGACGGTACACCTCGTGGAGGACCTGGAGCACCTGAAATCGCATGGCAGTCGAACTCGTATACGCTACGCGGTGGCGGCCCGGAGGAATACACACCTCGATTCACCTTTCACGGATTCCGCTACGTGGAGGTCACTGGATTTCCGGGCAGACCGACACTCGAGTCGATAGAAGGTCTCCGACTCAACACGGACGTTGAGTCCGCGGGATCGTTTTCCTGTTCGAACGAGCGGTTCAACCGGTTGAACGAAATGGTGCAATGGACCCTTCTGAGCAACCTGTTCAGTGTGCAGTCCGACTGTCCGGGGCGCGAAAAATTCCAGTACGGCGGAGATATAGTCGCCACGAGCGAAATGGCCATCTTTGGCTTCGACATGGCCTCTTTCTACGCCAAGACGGTGTTTGATCTGCGAGACGCGGTACGCGGCGAAGGCTGGTTCCCCGAGACGGCGCCGTATGTCGGCATTGCGGCGGAGAATTACGTAGAGGAGGCTGGTCCCATCGGCTGGGGACTCTCGCACCCTCTGCTGTTGGCTCAGTTGTACCAGTACTACGGCGACCGACAGATCTTAGCCGAGCACTTCGACACAGCCCGCACCTGGGTGGACCTGCTGGAACAACACTCGGACGGCTATATCATCGATCGCTGCATCGGCGATCACGAGAGTCTGGATCCGAAACCCATCGAACTGATCGCCACGGCGCACTTCTTTCAAGCGGCGTCGCTGGTTGCCGGGTTTGCGCAGATTCTCGGGCGCACAGAGGAGGAAGCTCGCTACCGGCAGCTTGCTCTGAAGATCAAGAACGCGTTCGTCGAACGCTTCTTGGAGC
>JBDGXD010000504.1:0-2887 GCA_039584755.1 Gemmatimonadota bacterium | reverse complement strand
AGCCTGATCGTGGAATAGGAACCGACCAGATATTCTGCGCTGCTAAGAACTTGGAGTAGGCGAGTCTCCTGCCATCAGCGGAGACCGAGATGGAATGGGGATCCGAAGAGCCCGGCGCGCTTCGGGACGGTCCTCGTGGTCCGTTCGGTCCGACTTCGACCACATAAATCCCTCGAGGGCCATCTCGATTGGACACGAACAAGAGATGACGGCTGTCGGGAAGCCATTGGGGGCTCACGTTCAGATGTTCGTCTTCCGTCACCCGAACAGGTTCTCCACCGTTGGCACCTAGGATCCAGATGGACGCCTCACTCACGTTGGCGCTGGTTCTCCAATATGGATTGCCGTTCACGTAGGCGATCAGCTGACCGTCGGGCGACCAGACCAGTGAGTGTGGACTCCACGGATCCACCACATGCACGCCGAGCAGACGGGGATCGGGCCGGTCCACCGAATACGTGAAGATGCTGTCCGCAACTGCGAAGGCCACGCGTGTTCCGTCACGGGACCATGCGTAGTTGCCGGGTCGAGGAATGCTGACGGCGCGGGGGGCACCACCACGGCTTCCAACCTCCTTGACCGTACAGGTACCGTCGCGCATGCAAGATGCGAAGCGGACCGACGCGCCATCGGGAGTCCATTGTGGAAACCAATGGCCTCCCTCGGCCGCCTGCACTGGACGCGTTTCACCGCCGCTGCCGACATCGACAGCGCTCCGTACAACGAGCCTCGGGCTGCGAATGGGTCCCTCGATGTATACCACCTCAGCTCCATCCGGTGAGATCGCGGGCTGGAACTCGAGGCCTGGTTCAGTGGTCACGTGGAGGATGTTTGACGTCGTGATACTGATCGGTTTTGGTGCCATCGTGCGAACAAGCACCATCACGACGAAGATGAGCAATGCTGTGGCTACCGCGCCCGGAGCAAGCCAACGCCACCTGCCCGATCGTGCGGGCACTGGCCGCGTGTCCGTCGGTGTCATCCCACCACTAGGCGTTGCTAGTGCTTCAAGTTGCGGCAACAGCTCCTCGGCACTCTGCCAGCGGTCGGCGGGTTTCTTCTTCAAACACCGCATCACCAATTCCGCCAACGCAGGCGATACGGTGTCCCGATACTTCGTCACCGGCTCGACGGCCTGCGTGACATGTGCCGCCAGTATCTCTTGCTGGGTAGTGCCTGTGAACGGCGGCCGACCGGTAAGAAGCTCGTACGCGACTGCGCCGACTGCATAGATGTCGGCCCTGTGGTCGATGTGCGGATCAGCGGCTGCTTGCTCCGGTGCCATGTATGCTGGCGTGCCGAGTGCGAGACCTTCAGTCGTGAGTTTCTGACGACCTGTGGCTTCGCTCACAGCCTTGGCGACGCCGAAGTCAGTCACCAGCGCGTGGCGCTCCGACAGCATCACGTTGTCAGGCTTGATGTCTCTGTGTACGACTCCGTGCTTGCGGGCATGATCGAGGGCGTCTACTACATCCCTCAGAATCCTGACGGCCTCTCCAATTGGTAGCTCGCCTTCATGAGCCAGCTTGTCTCGCAGTGACTGACCTTCGACATACGGCATTACGTAGTACAAGAAGCCGTCGGCCTCGCCGCAGTCGTGAAGTGGCAGTATGTGTGGGTGAGTGAGCTTTGCTGCTATGTCGATCTCTTGTACAAACCGATCAGGGCCGAGGGCGGCAGCTAGTTCTGGTCTGAGAACCTTTAATGCAACCTTGCGGTGAAGCTTCAGGTCTTCGGCAAGATAAACCGTGGCCATGCCACCGCTTCCGACTTCGCGCTCGATCTGGTAGCGGTCGGCCAACGCAGCCTTCAAACGTTCCAACAGGTCAGCCATACACAGCCTTCCTGTGGTCCCGCTCTAAGCTACGGTTTGCGGGTGAGGACGGCCAGACTAGCTAGGCTCACATCGGAAAGGAGTCGAATCTACAGGTATCGGATGTGTAATCCGCAGGTCACCGCCCTTGCCCTGCCTTTTCAGAGCATCGTGACGACAACTCTCTGGCAGCAACTCGCTCATCAACTGATGTCCGTGATGCGGGTTGCCGTAGCCATATCCTTGTTGTAGGGCGTCCCAACTCTCCGCCCGATCAACTGGCCAGCCGAACCCACCCACACGCAGGGTCAACGGCTGGCCTTCGTGTATTCAGCCCACAACAAGGAGGCCGTATGTCTCGTGCATACGACGCAATCACAGATCGTATCATCGCCAAACTGGAAGAAGGTGTCGTGCCGTGGTGCAAACAATGGTACGGCAAGGCAGGTATGCCCAAGAACCTCGTATCCGGCAACCAGTACCGAGGCATCAACGTGTTCATGCTTCACTGCCTCGCGTATGAGTCGCCCTACTTCCTCACATTCAACCAAGCCAAGAAACTCGGCGGACACGTTAGGCAGGGCGAAAAGGGCTGCCCTGTCGTGTTCTGGAAACTCATGGATGTACAGGAGGACAAAGACGATCGATTCAATGCTTCAAAGAGATGCCAAAATGGCTGGATGAAGTAGTGTCAGATTCTTGTGTAATTGACTTGCGCTGACACCGCCGCCAGAACGCCTCAATGCAGACGGGCGCCGTCCCTCTGCGTGCTGCAGTCGGGCTGCGAAGGTGTACATTTCGTTTGCCTGAGAAAGAGACGAAGCAGATCTTCGTCATCATGCCGTTTTGGGAGTCGCCGACGAGCTTGCGAACCAGTACCTCGTTCACCGATCCGCTGATCCGTTCGATATCATCGAGCAGATCATATGGGACCTTCATGCCGCGTACATCACCGATCTCTCTGTTCAACACCTGCTCCAGTGCCGGAACGAGCTCAGGTGGAACGACGTAGCGTATCGTTGGCACGCAACTAGCACGCAGACAGACTGACCGCAGAGGGGACAGATATGTTTG
>JBDGXD010000503.1:0-2889 GCA_039584755.1 Gemmatimonadota bacterium | reverse complement strand
GCTGCGATAGCCATCGAAAACAGCCAGCTGCTGGACCGGATCCAACGTGAGGCAGTGGTGCTGTCCAACTTTCAACGATACTTCGCGCCCAACATCGCCGAACAAATAGCCGGTCAAGAAGGAGCCGTGCAACTAGGAGGTACGAAGCGACCTGTTGTGGTGTTCTTCAGCGACATCCGCGGGTTCACTCCCATGTCGGAGTCGATGGGCCCGGACGACATCGCGACCTTGCTGAACGAGTACTTCACCGAGATGGTCGAGATCGTGTTCGAGCACGGTGGAACTCTCGACAAGTTCATGGGTGATGCAATCATGGCGCTTTGGGGTGCGCCGATTGCGCACAACGATGATGCCGATCGAGCAATGGCAGCCGCAATCGACATGCAGAGTGTATTGGCCCGCCTGAATGTGAAGTGGGCTGCAGACGGGCGACGACGAGTAGAGATTGGGATCGGAATCGACTACTACGAGGTGTTTGCGGGCAACATCGGCAGTGACCGCCGGTTGGAGTACACGGTGATAGGTGACGCGGTCAACACCGCCTCACGGCTCTGCTCAAAGGCAGGCCCCGGCGAGATAATTCTATCACGGCGTTTCTATGAAGAGCTCGCCAAACGTCCTGCGGTAGAGGAACTGGAGGCTTTGGAACTCAAGGGAAAGGCCGAGAAGGTTCCGGTTTACCGGGTCAAGCGATAAGGTAGTCCCGCCGACTGCAACAGCGAAATCACCAACCGTAGCGGCAGCCCCATGACCCCAAAGAAATCCCCCTCGATACGCTCTACGAGCACTGCTCCTCTACCCTGAACACCATAGCTTCCTGCCTTGTCGAGTGGCTCTCCACTGGCTACGTACTCCCTTATCAGCTCCTCGTCCAGCGGTCGGAACCACACTTTGGTTACATCACAGAGTTCATGAATGGCTCCATCGCTCACCAAGGCTACGGCGGTCACGACGTGGTGCTGTCTTCCCGAGAGCATTGCCAACATCCGTTGTGCCTCAGATTCTGACGACGGCTTTCCCAGGATGGTGCCATCGATCACCACCAGCGTATCCGCCCCCAACACTGGCGCGCCAGGGTGACGTTGAGCCACGGTCATCGCTTTTTGCCGTGCAAGTCGCACAGCCAGCGTCTCCGGAGGCTCGCCGGCCTCTGGCGTTTCGTCTATCTCGGCTGAATCGGCAACATACTCGATGCCCAGCATGTCCAGCAGCCGGTGGCGGCGTGGTGACGCCGACGCGAGGATTATCATCTGTCCAGTATCAAGGTAACCGGTCCATCGTTGGCTAAATCGACCTGCATTGCCGCACCAAACTCGCCAGTTGCGACCGCTACTCCAAGCCCCTCCAGAGCAGCCACGAACCGTTCGTAGTTCACTTCCGCTTCCTCAGGTCGTGCTGCACCAACAAACGAAGGTCTCCGCCCCTTGCGAACATCGGCATAGAGCGTGAACTGGGAAACCACCAGCAACGCCCCTTCCACTTCAGTGACATTCAGATTCATGCGCCCCTCTCCGTCCGGGAACACTCTGAGACCGAGGATCTTGTCAGCCATCCAATCAATCTCAGCATCACCGTCACCAGCTTGGAAACCCACTAGCAACAGGAGACCCCGTGCGATTGAACCCACGGTTCGACCGTCGACAGTGACTGACGCTCTCGCCACACGTTGCAGCACAACCCTCATTGCCCTCTCCCTACGACCTCCACTTCGTCACCGTGTGCGGTGTGCAATCAATCACTCCACCGTTACCGATTTCGCAAGATTGCGCGGCCGGTCGAGACGCTTCAATCCCTCGAGCACTGGTGACACAGCTTCACGCGATCCAGCGGACCTGATTATGCCACACAAAGGAATCTCCCTTCAGCTATTCATGCACTGTTGCGCGGTGTTGACTAGAGCATTCGCTACTTCGGGCGTGGGTGCTTCGGCAATCAGCCGCGCGATCGGTTCGGTGCCTGACGGCCTCACGTGTAGCCAGGAATCGTCCCAGGCCAGGCGCAATCCGTCTTGTCTGTCAACCGCCGCGTCGGAGAACCGCTGTTCGAGGGCCTGATAGATTCCCCCCATGCGGCCTTGTCTCGCAACCTTCGACTTGACGATCGAGTATCGCGGTGCCGACTGCACCAGCTCGCTCACAGTACAGCTCGATCGGACCAACAGGCCGAGCAGCAGAGCCGCGGCAACTGGTGCATCACGCCCCAGGTGTAGGTCGGGCAGCATCACACCACCATTGCCTTCACCACCTATCACCGCACCGACTCGCTTCATCAATCCTGCTACGTTGGCTTCCCCAACCGGGGCGCGCTGGAAAGTCGCATCGAATTCACGCGCTGCGTCTTCCACTACCAGTGACGTGGAAAGGTTCGTTACCACCACGCCCGTGCGGTGCGGCAGAACGGCCCGCACTGCAAACGCGAGCGTGTAGTCCTCGCCGATCGGAGTGCCCGACTCATCCACGACCGCCAGACGGTCTACATCAGGATCAACCGCAATGCCGACATCTGCGTTGCTTGCGCGCACCAAATTCCCGAGCTGCGACAAGTTTTCCGGCACCGGCTCGGGTGGTCTGGGGAACCTGCCGTCAGGTTCCAAGTCCATACCAACCGTTGTGCAGCCCAACCGGTCAAGCAACTGCGGCATGATGGTCGCGCCGGCACCCCGCACACAGTCTAACGCCACCTTGAAGCCACGTTGCTTAATTGCCTCGACGTCAACCAGATCCAGGGCCAGAACTGCTTCCAAGTGACGGCTCACCGCCTGGTCATCCTCCACAATACCGCCAGGCTTGTCTGAAGCATTGCCGCCGGTTTTGTCGGCCAGTTCAAACAACCGCTTGGCCGTCTCCCTATTCAGGAACATCCCGTCCGAGCCTACGAACTTGAGTGCGT
>JBDGXD010000502.1:0-2891 GCA_039584755.1 Gemmatimonadota bacterium | reverse complement strand
GCCGCTAGATGAAGAACTGGATTTCTACGGACTGACTCATCCGGGCCTCGTCCGGAAAGAGAATCAAGATCATTTCTTGATAGGGACGCTGCGGAAACACCTGAATGTGTATAAGACCAGTCTGCCCGACCTCGACAAGAATCCGATTAGGGGTGAGCGACTGGGATACATCGCCATGGTGGCGGATGGAGTAGGCAGTGGCGAGCGGGGTGGAGAAGCGAGTCGGCTGGCGATCGAGGCGGCCACGCAGTACATAGCCCACTCCATGGGCTGCAACTTCTCCGCTGATGCCGCTAGCGAAGGCGCGTTTCACCAGGCCTTGCAGGAGGCGGCAGCCCGCTGTCACGAGACTGTCCTGCAGCGAGCCGAGGAAGATCCGGGCGACGAGGGAATGGCAACGACGCTCACTCTGTGGATCGGCATCTGGCCCTGGTCGTATTTGCTGCAGGTAGGTGACAGTCGTTGCTATATACTCTATAAGGATGAGTTGACCCAGATAAGTAGAGACCAAACCCTGGCGGAGGCGCTGGTCGATCAAGGAGTGCTCACCCGGGCGGACATTGCCGATTCACAATGGTCCAATGTGTTGTCCAGTTCGATCGGCGGCAGTCAGACGGCTCCGGTCATTACCGGGTTCAAGCAGGCTTGGAAGAGTGTCGGCCTGATGTGTAGCGATGGACTCACCAAGCACGTGTCCGATGATCGCATAGCGGACCGACTGCGCACAATGACATCAGCCAAACAGGTGTGCGAGGCGCTACTACAGGACGCCCTCGATGACGGTGGCAGCGACAACATCACGATCGTTGCAGGAAGATTTCTGCGCAAAGATGCCGCGGACTGAGGGCTATCGGGGTCAACGATGAACGCAACACCATGTCCGGCTTTTACCCATACCGATCTGCCCTACGTGAACAAGCGCGTGCTGCGCGTCGGTGTCGCCGGCAACTACGGTCTGCAGACTGAAGACATCTACCATGCAGCCGAGCGGGGTGTTGGATACTGGCTTTGGAGCCCACACTTCAGGAAGGTCACTCCGGCACTCAAAGACTTGCTCCGTCAAGAGCGCAACGGACATGTCGTGGCAGCGTACACTGGCACTTACGGGACCGTCATAACAGCCGGCCAAGTACGCAAAGGCGCGGAGAAAGCCCTGCGAATATTGGGAATAGACCAAGTTGACGTGCTGATGCTGGGCTGGTTGGGACGTACTTCTCGATTCACGCAGAGCATCCAGGATGAACTGGCGCGTTTGAAGGATGAGGGGAAAGTGAAGGCAACAGGTACCAGCATCCATGACCGGGTGCGGGCCGGCAAATTGGCACACGATTCGGTGCTCGATGCGTTCATGATCCGCTACAACGCCAAGCATCCCGGAGCAGAGCAAGACATCTTCCCACACCTGGAAGCGAGACACCCGGCTATCGTCGCGTACACAGCTACCTCCTGGCGCCAATTGGTGAAGCCCATCTCGGGGATCGAGATGCCACCCTGGCCGGGACCGTCTGGCGACGAAACGCCCCCTCCACTCTCGGGTGAGCTGTGCTATAGGTTCTGTCTTACGAACCCCGCTGTGAACGTCGTACTAACGGGACCGAGGACTCGTGGCCAGCTCGACGAAAACCTCAACGCTCTGCAGGCAGAACCTCTCTCACACGAAGAGGAAGCTTGGATCAGGGAGTACGGTAGGAAGGTCAAAGCGCGGAAGAAACTGCCCTATATCTGAGTGGATCAGCAGTGTCATTGCGATTGGCTAGGGGAAGATCCTCCTAATCGAAAGCAGCATCCAGCTCGACTAATGTGTGCAGTAAGACGTTCGCGCCGTTTGTAACGTCCTGCGGCTGAGAGAACTCCTCCGGCGAATGGCTTATTCCACCCACACTGGGTATGAAGATCATTCCAATCGGAGCCAATAGGGCGATACTCTGTGCGTCGTGTCCGGCACCACTCGGCATGCGTAGAGAAGAGAGGTCCAGCTGAGCGGCAGCATCGTCGATGCTGCTTCGGATGCGTTCATCGGTGGGAGCAGCCCGGCTGACATAGAACTGCTCGAACTCAAAGCTGACACCTGTTGCTTTGGCCAACGCGTCGGTATCGGTTCGGATGGTCTCAAAAACGAAGTCGATCTTCTCCATGTCCAGATCTCGGATCTCCAGGCTCAGCGTCACGTGACCCGGTATCACGTTGGGCGCACCGGGAGACACCTCCAACTGGCCTACGGTCCCAACTTGACGTCCGTCGATGCTCGTGACTACTCGATTGACCGTCTCGACAAAACGCGCTGCAGCAAGGAGGGCATCGCGCCGGTCAGTCATGGGCGTGGTCCCGGCATGGTTGGCGAAGCCGGAGATGCTCACCGTCCATCGTTTGATTCCCACGATTCCTTCCACGACACCGATGTCTATGCGCTCCGCTTCCAGCAGGCCGCCCTGCTCCACATGTAACTCCAGATAGGCGGCAATGTCTCCCTTCTGCTTGCGAGCGGTCTCCAGTCGCCGGGGATCTCCACCGAGAATCCCGATGCCGTCACCAATCGAGTGACCGCTGTGAGTCACCAGGTCTAGTTCCGCAAGATCTAACTCGCCACTCATCGCGCGGCTTCCTGTCTTGCCTCCCTCTTCGTTCTGGAAGACTGCAACCTCGATTGGATGACGCAGGGCTATGTCATGATCGGCGAGAGAATGTGCTACTTCGATTGCACCCAACGAGCCAACCGGACCGTCGAAGTTACCTCCATGAGGAACTGAGTCGATGTGTGAGCCGAGCATCAGGGCAGGCAAGTCACTTGCCGTACCCTCTCTTCTCCCGATGATGTTGCCGGCGGCGTCAACTGTAACGCTGAGTTGGGCCGACTGCATCAGGTCTTGTACGAAAACACGAGCGGCCAAGTC
>JBDGXD010000501.1:0-2906 GCA_039584755.1 Gemmatimonadota bacterium | reverse complement strand
GCGATCGCCAGGACAACCTGGCCAGCCCAAAGCAGCACTCTACTTGAATTCATGCCCTCTCGCCCAGCGCCCGAGCGTATACGGCTTCGAAGACCGTGGCCACCTTGTCGGGATCAAAGCGATCCTTCAAGAGAGTGCCCAGCTCTGCTGCATGCTGTCGGCTCTGCGGATCGCCAACGACCGCCGCGATGGCAACTGCCAACTCACCAGGTGAATCTCCGCTCACGAGGCGGCCAGCCCCCTCCGGCGGGACGACGTCCGCAACACCACCTCCGCTGCGGAGGGCCACGACCGGTACACCCAGCATGAGCGCCTCTGCGGCAGCCAGTCCGAATCCTTCCCCTACTGCCGGAAATGCGAACACATCTGCGTTGCCAATCGCGCCCGGTATTTCCTCAGGCTTCATCTCCCCCGCGAACTCAGTTAGGTCTCCGATCCCCAATTGCGCTGCATGGTACTCCAAGGAGCGGCGTTCGGGTCCATCCCCGATCACCTTGAGCGGTAGAGCGGACCCGGTGGCACGCAGGCGGGCAACGGCTTCCAGCAGCGTCCCGAGGCGTTTCTGTTGGACCAGGCGTCCCACAGTGACGATGCCGTCCCCACCCGTGCTGAGCCGAGAGTACCGCTCGACATCGAGTGGCATGGGTTGCACGACGATCCGCCGGGGGTCGATTGCGAGTTCTTCAGCGGTGCGTTCAGCAAGATACGAGGAGACGGCAGTTACGGCACTTGCCTGCCGCAGCACCGCGCGGGCGAGGTGTCGGCCAACATTGGATCTTCCGAGAACTGCCACGTCAGTTCCGTGTAGTGTCACCACGTAGGGCCGGTGCTTGACCAGATGAGCCAGCCATCCGGCCACACCGCCCGGCACCCACCAATGAGCGTGAATCAGGTCGACGGGCTCTTTGTTCGTCTCTCCGATAGCTGCCATGGCTTGGGCCGCTATCAATGCCCCAAATGACATCATTCCGGTAAGAGAGCGGGTTGCTCCGATCATCTGGCCGGAATACGCCAGCACCTCGAGGCTTGCCGGTGCGTAACGAACGCGGCGGATGGCGACACCGTTCCGCATCACCTCCTCTCCGGATCCTCCGTCCGAAGGCACAATGATTGAGACTTGGTGACCACGCTGCTGTAGTGCCACGGCCAACCGCTCGATGAACGCGCCCGCGACATCGCCCTCCCAACGGGGGTAGGCGTGGGCAACACTCACTATGCGCATGGAGACCTAACGGTTGCGGCGAGAACGTTCGGACAACAGCCGCTCGACCGTGCGGGACAGTGACCGCAGCTCCTCGCGTTGGCCCGCCAGGAGCTCTCCGACGAAGCCGAATCCGAAGAGCGCAAGTCCCGAGATCACGAGAATCAGCGTCAATGACAGCAGAGGCCTAAGGCCCACTCCGCCAACGCGCAGCGCGATCGCCACGATGCCCACCAACAAGCCAAGGACCATGAGGATGCCGCCGGGGACACCGAAGAACAGCAACGGCTTTCGCCCAAAACGGAGCTGGAACCAGACGGACAGGAGGTCGAGCACACCAACCGGAATGCGCCCCAGTCCAAACTTCGATTCACCGTGGAGTCGGGGATGCAAGGTCACTGGCCGCTCGGTCAGTCGGAAGCCGTCGGCTGCTGCGATTGGTACCATGAACCTGTGCCAGTCGGGCCTCGCCGGGACAACCTCCATCACTTCGCGGCGATAGGCTTTGACCGCGTTCAAATCAGACACACGTATTCCGAAGAGCAGGCGACAGATCCGATTGTAAATGCCCGACACAAGAGCTTTGTCGTAGTGACCCTGCTTGGTACCCGTCACCATGTCGGCTTCGCCGCTCATGATCGGGCCGACCAAGGAAGGAATATCAGCGGGCAGGAACTGCAGATCAGCTGGGTAGAACACGAGGATGGGACCACGGGCGACTTCGCCACCTGATTTCAAGGCATCGGCTATACCTCGGCGGGTTCTGTGCGTCACCGTGCGCAGGAATGCATTCTTCTCACTCAGTCCTGCCAGCACATCGGAAGTTCCGTCCTGGCTACCATCGTCGATCACCACTACCTCGCACGCATACGGTAGCGGGTCAAAGGCGGCGGCGCACTGATCGACGAACTCTGGCAGGTTTTCCGCCTCGTTTAGGGCGGGTACTAGCACGCTTACTTCAACAGCATCGGTGGCTGCAGCAAGCGTCATACGCGCTTACGCATGCGGGCGGGAAGAATGCCGAGTTGATCGCGGTATTTCGCTACAGTGCGCCGGGCGATTTGAACACCGCGATCCTTGAGTGCATTGACAATCGCCGAGTCGGTGAGGGGAGACGACGTGTTCTCGTCTGAGACCAGCTTCTCGATCTGGGCTTTCACGGCACGGGAGCTGGCGTCCTCGCCGGTCGTTGTGCCGAGGCTGCTAGAGAAGAAGAACTTCAGAGGATAGACACCACGAGGAGTCTGCACGTACTTCTGACTGGTCACACGGCTGACCGTAGATTCGTGCATCTCGATCACGTCTGCGACTTCTCGAAGAGTGAGCGGATGAAGGTGTTCGACTCCCTTCATGAAGAAATCGTGCTGTCGGTCAACGATGAAGTTCATGACCTTGAGCATGGTCTGACGGCGCTGCTCGATTGCCTGGATTAGCCAGCTAGCCGAGTTCAATTTGTCCGTGATGAACTCCCGGTTCTCCCCGACGAACTTCTTCTTGTCTCCCGCGATCTCCTGGTAGATCCGGCTGATCCTGAGACGTGGGACACCACCATCGTTCAGGAATACACGGTACTGCCCTTCGATGTTCTCACCCGTCAGGTCCGGGACAACATACGCATCACCGGCACTGAGGAATTGTATGCCCGGTTTCGGGTCCAGTCTTGCGAGCCCGTCGGCAGCATCCTGCACCTCCTTGGGGTCAAGTC
>JBDGXD010000500.1:0-2910 GCA_039584755.1 Gemmatimonadota bacterium | reverse complement strand
CGGTTCCTGGGCAAGAGAACGCTCGGCCTGGGATACAGTATGGCGGCTACGGAGCTGGTACTCGCACCTGTCATCCCTAGCAACACAGCAAGGTCGGGTGCGGTCATGTACCCGATCGTCCGCTCCATCGCGGAGGCGTTTGACAGCCACCCCGACACGGGCACCGAACGGCGCATCGGTGGGTTCTTGATCCAGAATTCGTTTCACGTGAACCTGATCACCAGTGCGATGTTCCTGACTGCGATGGCTGCCAACCCATTGGCGGCGCAGTTTGCTGCGGATCAAGGTGTGATCATAACGTGGGCGAATTGGGCCACGGCTGCCATAGTACCCGGTCTGGTGAGCCTGCTTGTCGTGCCATTCGTACTCTACAGGCTGTACCGGCCGGAGATCACGCAAACTCCCGGCGCGCCTCAGATGGCCCGATCCAGATTGAGCGAGATGGGACCGATGAAGCGCAGCGAGAAGATTCTGTCTGGCACATTTGTGCTGCTGTTGATGATGTGGATCTTCGGTGGGCAACTGGGTGTGAGCAGCACCGTAACGGCGTTGTCTGGCTGGGCGGTGCTGTTGGTCACCGGTGTATTGAGTTGGCAAGATGTGCTGGATGAACGTGGCGCGTGGAACGTGTTCATCTGGCTCTCTACCCTGATCATGATGGGAACCTATCTCAGCAGCCTTGGAATGGTGGGGTGGTTCAGCAGTTCGATCGGTGGTCTCGTGAGTGATGTGGGTTGGTTACCTGCGTTTGTGGTTCTGAGCCTGACCTACTTCTACAGTCACTATTTCTTTGCAGGCAACACCGCACACATCAGTTCGATGTATGCTGCCTTCCTTGCAGTCGCGCTGATGGTGGGTACGCCACCTCTTTTGGCGGCTCTCGTACTCGCCTTCTTCAGCAACCTGTTCAGCAGCATGACCCACTACAGTACCGGCCCGGCGCCAGTCTGGTTCGGTGCTGGTTACGTCAGAGTCGGTGATTGGTGGAAACTGGGCGCTGTGATCAGCGTGGTGAACATTGCGATCTGGTATGGGATCGGCGGATTGTGGTGGAAGGTGATTGGCTTGTGGTGACGCTGAGCCTCTACCACGGCTGTTCGTTGGTGGGGTAGCCGCATCCAACGCACGCGACACACGCTTAGCTAATCAGAGGACATCGACCGCAACGCCGGCAGTTGCAACAGGCACTAGGCGGGTATCTCGATGATACCGAAACCGGGGTCGGACGGATCGTCGTCCTCGGTGCCCTCGAGCAGGGGCGCCGCGTTGTCCAAGCTGTCGAGCACTGTGTTGAGATCCCGGAGGTCCAACTCACCCAATTCACTCGCAGCGAATACGAATCCGTGCTGCCGAGCTACCGTAGTCAGTTCGGCTCTCAGCACCGGGTTGTTCACAGCCTCTCGCAAGAAAGCGGCGACGGTTTCCTGAGACATGGTGTCCTCCTGGTAAACAGCAGTGACACCAATGTGTGACTCAGTACCGGCCGCGACAAGTTCTGGTTCCCTCGGTCCTCATTCAGTCGAGAAGGCCACTCGCGGATCCACCCGCGTCGCACGGCGGGCTGGCAGGTAGTTGGCGGTCAAGGCGACCACCGTGATGATCAAGGTCACCGCAGCGTAGGTCATCACGTCCGTTGGCCGAATCTCGTAGAGCAGGCTGTTGAGAAAGCGTGATACGGCGAGTGCTGCGGCCAAACCGAGTACGGTACCGGAGACGATGATGCGTGTTCCCCGGGTGAGCACGGTTCCCACGATCTTGGCCGGGCCGGCACCCAATGCCATGCGCACGCCGATCTCTCGGGTGCGACTGGTAACTGAATAGACCGTGATACCGTAGATGCCCAGCGCCGCCAACCCGAGAGCAGCGGCGGCAAACATCGACAACAACAGCATGTTGAGCCGGGGGCCGGAGAGCGCCATTCCTTCCAGCGCGTTCTGCAGCGTCACCACCTGTGGCACGGGAATGCCCGCATCGACAGACCAAATGGCATTGCGCACGGCTCCGCCCAGGTCGGCAGCATCACCGGACGCTTGCACAATCAGCGTCATGGTAGGCCATGGCACTACGCTGTGCGGCAGGTAGACGGTGGGCCCCTGTTGCTCGGGGTAGCTCACGTCGCGCATGTCGCCCACTACACCGACAACGGTCATGAAGGTACCATCCGGTGAACTCCACACGATCCGTTTCCCGATGGGGCTACTGCCGGGCCACAAGATCGTGGCCAGTGCATCATTGATCACAACCGTGACATCGGCTTCTGCAGACTGCTCCACAAAGGGTGAGTCTTCAGAGCTGGCTTCGCGCCCGTCGAACAAACGACCGGCCAGCAGGTGCGATCCCATTGCGGTGAAGAATCCTGGAGTAACTGCGCGCCACTGTATGGAGACCAGATCGTTCTGCTCGGCGACATCACCTTCGGCACCCACGAAGTTGGCTGGACGCGTGCCGCTGATGGGGCTCACCATCGAAGCGCCCGCAGCCGTCACTCCGGGCAGTGCCTCGACTTCAACCAGCAAGTCGCGGTAGAGAATGGCAACCTCGCGGGACAATTCCGGATACGCATCGGCTGGAGGAGTGAGTTCCAGCAACAGCGCTCGTTCGCTGTCAAAACCGGAGTCCACCCGATGCAGGTGTAGGAAACTGTTGGTCAGCAGCCCCGCGCCGACCAGGAGCATCACCGCCAGCGCCAACTGAGCAACGACCAGTCCGTCCCTCGTGCGCCGTGCCTTGCTGGCCACTAACTGACCGCCGTCTTTCATCACATCACTCAGCTCCCGGCGTGATGCATACAGTGCGGGAGCGATTCCGCATATGACACCGACAATCAATGTCACGAGAATCGTGACGCCGAGCACGGAGTGGTTTATCGTGACCTGATCCAGTCGCGGCAGCGGACTCGACTCCAGACGT
>JBDGXD010000499.1:0-3875 GCA_039584755.1 Gemmatimonadota bacterium | reverse complement strand
ACCAACGTCCTCAACGTGCTCGACCTGGCTGATATGCCGGTACGGTCGGCCGATCGGGACGAGAGGCACCCCATAGTCATGGTCGGTGGACCGTGCGCATCGAATCCCGAGCCGCTGGCGCCGTTTGTGGACGTGGCGCTGATAGGCGATGCCGAGGATGCCCTGGTGGAGGTGCTGGAGGTTGTTGGCGCATGGAAGGCCCGGGAGACACGGAGATCCGGGAGACTCAGGCTCCTCGAGCAGCTCGCCACCCAAGTTCCCGGCCTCTACGTTCCTGTATTTTATGGGGTCTCCGAGGGCCAGCGCACGCCAAAACCCAGGCCGGACGCGCCGGCGGGCATCCCGTATCCAGTTACCGCCAGGACGGTACCCGTTCTGCGGCCGGACGACTATCCGCGGCAAATGGTGGTGAGCCTCACGGAAACCACACACGATCGGCTCCCTATTGAGGTCATGCGGGGGTGTGTACGAGGCTGTCGGTTCTGCCAGGCCGGGTATCTCTATCGGCCGGCGCGCGAACGCGATGTGGAGGAAACCGTCGCGATCGCGCAGCAGGGGATCGAGCATTCCGGTTGGCAAGAGGTGTCGTTGCTGTCACTCTCGACGGCCGACTACTCGCAGGCTACCGCGCTCACCGATCAGATGAGCCGCACGATGGTCGATCGCGGTGTGAGTGTCAGCCTACCTTCACTGCGCGCCGGCGCGTTCAGTGTGGGATTGGCCGAAGCCGTGAGTCGCGTGCGCAAGTCGGGCTTCACTTTCGCTCCCGAAGCCGGCAGTCAGCGGCTGCGCGACGTGATCAACAAGGAGATCAGCGAACAAGACATTCTGTCGGCTGTTGACCGCGCGATGAAATCGGGTTGGACAAGTGTGAAGCTCTATTTCATGATCGGGCACCCGACCGAGAACGAAGCGGACTTGGACGAGTTGGCCAGCCTCATCGACAAGATCAGAGCTATACTCAGGCAACATCCAGGAAGGCGGTCGATCACTGCGTCATTTTCACCATTCGTTCCCAAGGCGCATACCGCGTTTCAATGGGAACGGCAAGACAGTCTCGAAGAAACACGGCGGAAACTCTCCTGGATCAAGCGTCGTCTGAAGGGGAGGGGAGTGGACATTCGCCACCACGACAGTGGTGAGACTGCTATCGAGGGGACCATATCACGCGGTGGCCGAGAGATCGCCGATGTAATCGAAGGAGCATGGCGCCGCGGTGCACGCTTCGATGGATGGAGCGAACACTGCTCGCCAGGTTATTGGGAACAGGCCCTGAACGAGAACGGTCTGACGCAACTAGATGTGTTCAGGGAGATAAAGGAAGATGAAGAACTGCCCTGGGAAGTAGTCAACAACAATATCGAGCGCGGTTACTTCAGCAAGGAAAGAAAGAAAGCGCACCAAGCGGATGTCACGGCCGAATGCAAGAACGAGCGATGCTCTGCGTGCGGTGTCTGTGATTTCCAAGCGCTGCACAACATCCTGGCAGTCCCAACCGAAAGACCGTTGTCACAGCCGGTTCAGGGCATGCTGCAGGGCATTCCTGGGACAACTGTCAGGCTGGCTTATGTGAAGGGTGAGCCGGTGCGATTCATCTCGCATCTCGATCTCATGAGAGAACTGGAACGAACCCTGCGTCGTACACACGTTCCGGTGCTCTATTCGGAGGGTTTTTCACCGCGGCCGAGGATGTCAGCTGGACCTCCTTTGGCGTTGGGCTGGACATCGGACAGCGAGTGGATCGACGTCGAGCTCGCAGGGGATTGGCCAGCGGAACGCCTCCGGAAGTTGTTGGACGATCTCAATGCGCATACCGCGACGGGGATCGTATTCTATCGAGCTGCAGCGATGTCGCAGGAGACGAGTTCTCTCGTCACCGGAATCGAGCAGAGCAGCTACGTCTGTAGCTTCCCGCGTCCCCCGTTTGACACGACTCTGGGGGCGTTGACGGAAGCGGCGACAGGATTCATGGCGGAGCCGTCGGTGGTGATTGAGCGCGAGCGGAAGAGACGGCGTCGCGAGGTCGACATTCGACCATTGGTTCATGAGTTCGCGGTGGTGGCCGAGGATGAGGTAATCCTGAGGATCACGACCGCGAGCGGGCAGGTAGTCAAGCCCACCGAAGTCTTACATGCGGCCCTCGGGCTACCAGAGTCCCAGGTGCCGCTCATACAAATTCACAAGCTCGAGGCGACGCTGGCGTCGGGGGACTGTCCCGCGGCGGGAGCGCTCGCTCGAGCAGAGGTACAAGATTTTGAAGCGAGAAATACTCATTACTGCACACAGCCCGCGCGAGACGCGCGTGGCTATACTGGAGGACGAACGCCTAGTTGAGTTGTTGGTCGACCGACCGGAACTCGACCGAACTGTTGGCAACATATATCTGGCCAAGGTTGAAGCGGTATTGCCGGGGATGCAGGCGGCGTTCGTCGACATAGGAACAGAGAAGAGTGCGTTTCTGCACGCCTCCGATCTCGTCGAACCGGAAGAGGAAGAAGACAACGGAAACGGCGGGCAGGAGCGGCAGCGCAGGGGTCGCAATTCCCGCCGTATCCCCAATATCCAGGACAAACTCGAGCGCGGTCAGAACCTGTTGGTGCAGGTAACCAAGGAGCCAATCGGTACCAAGGGACCAAGGGTAACGGCCCAGGTTTCACTTCCGGGGCGTTTCCTGGTCTACATGCCGCTTGCATCCAAAGTTGGCGTGAGCCGAAAGATCGAGTCGCGCGAGGAGCGTTGGCGTCTGAAGCGGATGGTTCGCAAGGCACTGCCTGAAAAGGCAGGCGGAGTGATCATTCGGACGGTCGCGGAGGATCTCACCGAGGATCACTTGAAGCGGGAAATGAAGTCATTGCCGGGAGGCATCACTTACCAGTGGGATCATTAGAGATCTGTTCAGCGCGAAGGTGGACCGACTTCTGGTCGACTCGAAGGAAATCCATCGTGACATAAGCAGGTACCTGTCACAGGTACACCCGGAACTAAAGAAGCGCGTGAAGTTTCACAGGAAATCGAGCCCCCTGTTCGACCAGTTCGACATCGAGGAAGAGATCAGGGTGTTGTTCGAACGCCGCGTGAACCTGCCATCGGGTGGTTACGTCATCATCGAGCCCACCGAGGCATTGGTGTCGATAGATGTCAACACCGGAAGCTATACTGGCAAGAGAGATCATGAGAAGACCATCTTGCGGACGAATCTCGATGCGGCGCGTGAGATTGCTCGCCAGCTCCGCCTGCGAGATGTGGGCGGCATCATCGTCATTGACTTCATCGATATGGAGAGCCAGACCAATCGTGACAGGGTGTTGCATGAACTACGCACGCACCTGGGGCGCGACCGGGCCCGGACGCGAGCATTTCAAGTATCCGAGATCGGGTTGATCGAGATGACTCGTCAACGAGTCCGGCCGGCACTGTGGGACTCGATGAGTGTTCCGTGCGCCGAGTGCGGCGGGACAGGCAGCGTGTTCCGTCCCGAGGTAGTCGCCCGACGATTGGAGCGGTCACTGCGGAGAGCCGCCCACGGCAACAAGGAGAGGAAGATGACGGTCCAACTCCATCCCGAGGTCGCTCTCTACCTGATGGAACAGGAACCGAAGTTCCTGGATGATGTACGCAAAGCAACGAAGCTGGACCTGGAGATTAGGGACAATCCCACGACGCAGATGGACCAATTCCGGCTCGTCGCCCAGCCGGCCGGGAGAGACGTGACCGGGGAGTACGAGGTGGCATAGTGGATCTACCGCGAAGCCTCTCTTGACGGGTTATTAGCTCTTGGGTTTGAAGATGTCTCCCCCGGTGTTTGTTCGTGTCTGCATTTCGGGCTGGAATGGCGATTTCTTGCTCTGAAACGCTGATCAGCCAGTTCTGACTCC
>JBDGXD010000498.1:0-2913 GCA_039584755.1 Gemmatimonadota bacterium | reverse complement strand
CTCCCTGCGCACGAACTGGATACTCAACCGATTCGGGGAGAACGAGTGGACCACGTTCGGGTGGAGGGCCCAATTCAGGTCCCAGACGGCTGAGGTACTGTTGCGCAGTCTCGTTGGCGGGCTCAAGTTCACGCACTCTACGAAATGCCGTACGGACCATCACCTCATCACCCTCTCGCCACGCAACCATGCCCAGGCCTATCAGTGCGTCGACCACCATTGAATCGTCCGCCAACACAGCTTCGAACAAGGTACGGCTCTCGGCCAGGTTCGCCATTCGTAGTGCTGCGTATCCCAACCCCGTCCTCGCTGCGACGTCGTTGGGACAGCCTGAACTGACGCGCTCGAACAGAGCCGTCGCCTCGTCTATTTCGCCGGAGCGGTATAGTTCCCACCCCTGCTGGACGAGTTCATTCGCCGCATCGGGGCACACCTCCTGGGCGCATGCCGTGGTCGGAGCCACGCAAGCAGTGAGCAACACCGACGTACCTCGCAAGTTCACTGGCCCGACCCTTGGATCTGGAACCCTTTCCTATCGGCTTTGCCCCATTCCTTGACCCTACGCAACACCGAGATCACACCCTGCATCCTCCAGAACGCGTTTATCTGTCTGTAACCGACGTTTTCTGCAACCGCCAGCCAGAGTAGTCGTGCCAGATCACGGTTGCGCGGGTACCCGCGGAAAGTCAGCTCTTCGAGTGCGACCGCCGCTGCGGAGAGCGCCACGCCGAAGACCACGGCGAGCGAGAGAAACGCCGCCACGTAGGCTCCCGACGCTCTCCCAGCCAGAAGAGTGACGGCAAAGGCTGTGTACCCTGCGGTTTCGATTGCCGGTCCCAGCATCTCCAGAAAGAAGAAATACGGGTAGGCCAAGAGGCCTACCTTGCCGTACCTGGGATTCAGTAACATCCGTCTGTGCCGGACCAGTGACTCAACCAGTCCACGTTGCCAGCGGTCGCGTTGGCGACTCATTCCCCGCAATGTTTCGGGGCATTCGGTCCAGGCCACGGGGTCCGGTACGAAACTGATGCGATACGGGATGTCGTTCTCACGACAGTAGCGGTGCAACCGCACCACGATTTCCATGTCCTCACCCACAGTATCGGTCGCATACCCACCAGCCTCCACTACTACGGAGCGGCGAAACAACCCAAACGCTCCCGAGATGATCAGCCCCGCATTTATTTCACCCCAGGCCACTCTGCCCGACAGGAACGCTCGCAGGTATTCCAGCACCTGAAAGCGAGCCAAGAGGCTGCGGGGTAAGCGCACATCTTGCACGACTCCATGGCGTACGGTCGACCCGTTGACAACGCGGATTATGCCACCCACAGCTACCGTGCGCGCATCCTCCAGGTAAGGACGTGCCACGCGGATCAGGGCTTCGCGCTCGAGTAGACTATCCACATCGATGCAGCAGAACAGCGGCGTGCGACACAAGTTGAGTCCGGCATTGATGGCGTCTGCCTTACCACCGTTCTCCTTGTCGACCAGCCACAGGTTCGGGTGCTTCTTGCTGCGGTACAGTTGGCGCATAGCCGCCGTTGCTAGGTCGGCAGACGGTAGCCGATTGGCAGGAACCATTTCGAAGGCTGCGATCAGCAACTCCAACGTTCCGTCCGCCGACCCGTCGTTGATCACGAGTACTTCGTAATCGGGATACTGCAGCGTGAGCAGCGACTGCGTCGATTCTACACAGGTAGCCACTTCGTTGTAGGCTGGTGCGATCACTGTCAAAGGTGGGGTGGCTCCTGACGCCACCAGTTCCTCGATGTCGACTGATGCCAATCTCCTCACATAGCGCACTAGAAACCGGAACGATCCAAGCGTAGTTGCCACATAGACGGAGTTGAGTGTGAAGAAGTAGACCAACACCACACCGTTGATGACGCCGACGACAGCCCATGCGAAATCGATCATGCCGTCGTGCCTGCCAGGATCTCGCGCGCCGCTGAAGCCCGCGGATGATCTGATGCCGCCAGTAACCTCAGGATGTCGAGTCTGCCAAGGGCCTCTAGACCTCGAGCAGCGTGCATGACCACCCAGCTGGATTCATCGTCAATGGCAGCTTCGATTATGGCGGTATCGTCTGGAGTGCCGATGGCTACCAGCGCACTCACGGCGTAGCCGCGTACCGCCGGACTCGGTGACTCGAGCAGCGACCGCACCGCCGCTACGTGGGCACCGCTACCCACATTGCGAATCAGCCGTAGGGCCGCTACGAGCAGATCGACATCTTTCTCCGTCTCGAGCACCTCTGCCGCACAGTCGGCGGCGGCCGGATCGTTCAACTCCCCCAGCGTCGCAGCCGCCAGGGCACGAGTGCGCACCGAATGGCTGGCATCAGCCAGAAATTCCCGCAGCGCCGGCGCAACATCCGGCCCGAGCTCCGCCAAGATCGCCGCCAGAAACCGAGTATCCCACAACTCGAACGTCTCCATACTCCCCACCAGGTCCCGCACCAAATCCGGACTGCGATGCCGCGCGAGGGCCTGTGCCGCTGTTATGGCCACCAGGGGGGACGGATCGTGCAAAGCTGCTACGATTTGTGACGTGTAACTGACGGTGTCCAACTCACCGAGCGTTTTGACAGCGCGTGCGCGTCGTTCGGGACTGCGTCGTTCGAGTTGGCTGGCTATAGCCGGTAGGTAGGGGCGTGCCAACTGCAGCACGGTATCGCGTTCTGCACCCTTCAAACGAGCAGCGTAACGCAACAGGAAATCCACGAAGTACCGGTTGTCGCGCGCGGCCACCAGAGCGTTGAGCTCGTCTGCTTGCTTCTCACCGGCGAGGACATCGAGCATCACGTGTTCCCAGGCAAGCTCCACGCGGCTCCAGCGCTTGCGCCTGCGAACGTTGCGAACGCGGAACAGCACCACCATGAGAATCAAGGTCAGCGAAGAAACGAAGAAG
>JBDGXD010000497.1:0-2913 GCA_039584755.1 Gemmatimonadota bacterium | reverse complement strand
ACGGTGCTGCACAATGATTCAACCAGGCGCCGTAGCCGCACCTTCAACGAGACACTCGATCGCTATGCGTTTTCCGATCGTGGTAGCGTCTTTGTGCGCGGCATCCTCGAGGACTCGGTCAGAAACATCACCGAGCAGTATCGGACTCCGGTGAGCGAAGACGATTCCACCAAGCTGAGCTACAGCGTGGAAGGATGGAGCCTTGACGACTCGCGGCTGCTGCTGAATTCCCAGCACGGATTTCACGTCTACGATTTCGAATCTGGCGCATTGGAACTGGTCTATCCACTGCCCCGAGAGCGTGAGGAGGGACCGCGCATTGACTTTGTACAGTGGAGCCAGGATGGTCGCTATCTCTATATGACCCACTCCGCACGCGATGAGTGGGAGCGTGGTCTCGTACGCTTCGATCTCAACACACGTCAAGAGACCACACTGGTGAAGGATGCCAATCTGTACTCTGGATGGCGATTCTCGGCCGACGGTAACCGGGTCTTCTACAACTTCTCCGATGGCGACCTTCCCAACGAGCTGTACGTGGCAGACACCAATCTGGAATCACCCGTGCGTCTCACCGACCTCAACCCGTGGTTGGCCGACCGCAAGCTCACTCGCAGTGAGTTGGTACAATATCTCGACGTCGATGGAAACGAACTCTACGGCGTGCTCTACTATCCGGTGGACTACGAACCTGGCAAGAAGTATCCGCTCGTATGCGAAATCTACGAACAGTTCTTCAACAACGGGTTCAATACAAACATGAACCTTATCACCAATGCCGGGTTCTTCGGATTCCGTCCGTCTGTCGAACTGGAGGAGGGCTTTCCCGGCGAAGCTTGGATGAAGGGAATCACGACGGCAATCAACGAGTTGATCGAACGTGGCCTCGTAGACGACGAGAAGGTCAGCGTACACGGCACGAGTTACGGCGGATATGCCACGAACCTGTTGATCACTCAAACGGACCGGTTCGCTGCGGCCATAAACATAAGCGGCAAGGTGAACATTATTAGCTTCCTGGGAGACAGCCCTCGGATTGGAATCCGCAACTACTCGGCGGCAGAGCAGGGACAGGACCGAATCGGCGCCACTTTGTGGGAACAACCGCAGAAGTACGTTGCCCACTCGGCGATCATGTTTGCCGACAGGATCGATACGCCTCTGATGCTGATCACCGGTGAGGGGGATTGGAACGTCCCCGCCACCAACACGAGAGAGATGTACTACGCACTGCGGCGGCTTGAAAAAGACGTCGTGTGGATCAACTACTACAAGGGCGGGCATGGCATAAACTCGGTGTCCACTCCGGCAGAGTTCGCCGACGCATGGGGCCGCATAATAGGTTGGTACGAGGAACAATTCCAGAAAGTAGACGAAGAGCGGGACAAGTCGGCAACCACGAGTGATGGCAGGTAACAGACTGTGACGACTGGTACGTCAAGACGGTTCAACGGTACTCGCGTTCGGACCGTTTTGACGGCATCTTAGCCGGACCGACCTTTTCCCCTACGCTGGAGACGCCAGTGTCGGATCAACTTCGCTCATTCCGATTCGTTCCGTTACTGCTTCCATTCACTACGCTGGTGTTGTTCCTGACACCAGTGCCGCCGATGTCTCCCCAATCGAGCGATCCTGACTTCATCTACATCCCAGGTACCCTCGGCGCCGATCCCGCCTCCGGA
The DNA here is from genome assembly GCA_039584755.1 of Gemmatimonadota bacterium. Taxonomy (GTDB): domain Bacteria; phylum Gemmatimonadota; class Gemmatimonadetes; order Gemmatimonadales; family GWC2-71-9. The sequence goes on along the minus strand of JBDGXD010000497.1, from coordinate 1,231 downwards.
GAGCTCGGCGAGGGTGTGGCAGCTCAAGTGCATCAGGCGATGAAGAACATCGGCGCGATCTTGGAAGCAGAGAACACTGACTTCTCACGGGTCGTGAGCGTCAACGTCTTCCTCTCTGACACACGCTATTTCAGCGAGATGAACGCAGCCTATCGCAGCTATTTCCCCGACGAGCCACCGACCCGGGCCACGGTTGGCGTCGATCTTCCGATGCCAGGGGCGCTGGTTCAAATAGCAATGGTGGCGGTACGGCCTGGTGTTACCCGGCGTGTTGTCAAGCCCGACGAGTTGAAGTCTCCCGAGTTGCCCTACAGTTGGGGAGTGATGACAGGGAACACACTGTTCATCGCTGGTGCCACCAGTCGCGATCCGAACACCTATCAACCCGTGACTGGAGATGTGGGGACCCAAACACGCCGAGTCTTTGGCAACATTGGCGCGGTGCTACGCGCCGCAGAGATGGACTACGGCGACCTGACCTCATGTACGGTCTTCATCGACGATCCGCGCGACTTCGCTGCGATGAACGCGGCCTACCGTGAGTTCGTCGGGGACGATCCACCAGCCCGTGCTACGGTGCGAGCGGGCCTCATGAACCCGTTGTTCAAAGTGGAGATCCAATGTGTCGCACACCGAGGACCGAGCCGATCGGTCATAGTCGCGGAGGGGTCCTCACTGCCACGGAGCCCTTTCTCTCCGGCGATACAAGTTGGAAATCGCGTGTTCACAGCGGGCATGGTTGGCTCCGGCTCCGATGGACTCGCGAAGGGAGAGATAGAAACACAGACCCGGCAGACGTTGGAGAACCTAGGGAGTACGCTCGCTGCGGCCCAGATGGATTTCGGCGACGTCAATGCAGTGTACGTCTACACGCCACATATCACGCATGCTGACGCCGTCAGTTCGATGCTGGACGAGTTCATCGGCACAGGTTCAACGCGAGTTGTGATCGGGGCCGACCTGATGGGGCCAGATTATCTGGTCGAGATCATGATGTTCGCCAGTAAGGCCGGGCAGAACGATTGAATCCAAAGACCTCTAGTCAAAAGGAAGCAGCAGCATCATGGCTGAATTGAAGCTCTCTCCGTTTCGCCGAACCCGCGAACTCAAGTCTCAGATCGACGAGATGCTGGATGTCGTATCCCAAGCTGCCTTGACCTACAAACACGGCATGAGTCAGTACATCCGGCGTGGTTGGGATGAGTCGGTCGAGGAGAAGTGTGAGCAAGTG
>JBDGXD010000496.1:0-2926 GCA_039584755.1 Gemmatimonadota bacterium | reverse complement strand
CAAGACCACGATATCGCCGACCACCAGTGCGGTGACCGACGCTCACCGGATACCCCCCAAATCCCCCCAGCTGACAGTGGTCCTTGAGTGGCAGGTGACGCGAGAGGGTGACCGGAGGACGAGATGACGCGGTGCGGTGGCGGTTCTGGTTATCTGACTGCCACGTAGTTTCCCTCGAACGCCGCGGCGCGCACGCCGTTCGAGAGGACATTCACTCGGATCGCGATTCGGCTCTTCCCGCGCTTGTCGAGCTGCGCCATGAAACGCTCCCATTCCTCGTGCGACGGTGCGGCGGCCGTGGCGTAGAACTCACCGACGATCGGTGCGATGTATTGCACCGCACTCCGCTGGATGACTATGCGGCGAGGCTCCGTGATCGACCAAAGACGTACGTAGAGTTGTGTCCATCCGGCAAGGATGGCCAGTGCCGATGTGCTGCCGCCGAACGCCGTCGCCTCATGATTCAGGTTGGGGGTCAGTGGAGCGCAGAGCGTGACACCGGCCGGTTCGACCGCGATGACCCGCACGCCCATCTGCTGGGAAATAGGGATGTGCCGGTGAAGGTACCGTTGCACTACCTCCGGGTCGGTTGGCTCAGTTTCCCCTCGGGCGACTGATGGCGATTCACTCATACGACAAAGCGGGATCAACGGTTCCAGACATTACCGGCTATCCACTGGTGGAGCGGTGAGAGATCCTACCAAACCCGAACACACGCGCAAGGTACGGTCAGGTTTGGGAGATGGTAAGCAAGGGTCAAGTAGATGCCCACTCAAAGCGACAGCAAGAACATCACCACGTATTCTTGCGCCAGCCAACCCAAACGTGAAAAGGCGTCCCGTGCACCTTGCGCCTCGCCTCCGTGCTCGAGGATCGCTTCCTTGAGGTCGAAGGCACGCCCGTCGTGCAGAAAGAACGGGCGATGTCTCAACCCCATGAGCAATTCGGTCCGTATCTCTGCCGGCGTCGCGCTAACCCCGCAAACGTCCGCGAGCGCGGGACCCATATCGTGGAGTAGTAGGTCGGAGTAGAGGTTCACCGTCTTCCGATCGAGCGCCGGAATCTCACTCGGCGCGGTTCGCATCGACGGTGTATGACACCCCGTACAGCCCAGCACATCGAATAGTCGTTGTCCCGTGGCCAGCGAGTCGCGGTGGGCCGCGGATCGCGGTACAGCCGGGGCAGGTGGCGTCAAGAAACGGACGAACGTCGTCAGCAATGCCAGGGTTCTCTGGTCGGCTTCAGGGTCGGGGGCGGGATCTGTTTCGGGTGGCACGGGTGTCCCATTGATCGTTTCCTCTGCGGTCTTGAGCGGCGTGGTCAAGCCCATCTCGAACCTGAGTGCGGAATCAATGAACTCCAGCAGCGTGGCGACTTCGGCCTTGCGACCGAATCGAGCCAACCGACCGTCGGCTGTCCTACCCGCCCGGCCCGAGATGCCGTCGGCATCCGAATCCTCAGGATCCTCCTTGGCCAGAATGGATTCGTCAGGTATGGCCTCCACCACTCCGAGTCCGAAGAGAGGCGGCGTCGTAAACTCACCGCGCTCCGTCGCACTCGGTGGCATCGTTTCTCGCTCCACGCCATGTGCCCTCAATAGCGGCGTCGCCTGTTTCCTGATGTTCTCTCCGCCTTCACGGCTCAAGGCGTCGCACGCCCCTGGGCCTTCGAAGCGCGTGGCCTTCACGACTTCCTCCTGTGGCCCACCCGTGCCCCCACTCGCCGGTTCCGTGTGACACGCGCTGCATTGGTTCTCGTTGAACAGCGGCCCCAGCCCCTCTTCGGGAGTGAACACCTTGTCGAACAGGGCCGCCCCGGCATGGAACTCAGCCAACTCGGTGCCACTCAATCCTTCCAATGGAGCGCCCGGCTCACCGTATACGGCGTCGGGTCGTGGCGTGCACGCGGCAAACCCTTGCACGATTACGACCAGCGCGACTCCCCTCAGATTCGCGCAGCGACCGTGTCCCCGTTTCATATCCGCTCCTATCTGTTGTGAAGGAATAGATTCCCTACCAGGACGGGGAACGGCATGTCGAGGACGAGCCGTACCAGCGCCGGCTGAGGCTGGAAGGTAGTGAAGAGGGTCCAGGAAGCGACAGCTCGAGCCTGCACAATGGGTTGCTCGGGCGGTTGAGATCCGTGCAGATTGCCATGTAGTGCACCGGGCACCGACCTAGTTGACGCGAAGCATGAGATTGGGATTGCGGGTCTCGAGCGCCGGCGCTGCGGGATGTGAGGACCCAGGCTGGTCCTTGGTGACGTGACCATCAGGTTACTGTCAATAGAACGCGTGAGCGGTTGCTGCGGCGATCGGGCTATCGATCTCAGTCTCGGGCGGGAGCCCATTGTATTCGAAAGGCAGCTTTGTTTCCAGGGATGCAAACCTCGATTTCTTGTGCCCGGGCAACGCTCGTAGTAATGCTCCTGATGTGTGCTGCCCACCAACTTGCGTCTCAGGTAGTGAGAGGTACAGTCCTCGACGCGATGAGTGGCATGCCGGTGGGAACCGGGTTCCTGGTTTTATTGGATGCCGACAGTGTGGAGGTTGCCCGGGCGCTCTGGAGCCAAGACGGGCGCTACAGCCTGCGAGCCCCCCGCGGCGGCACATATCGTTTGCGCTCCGAGCGGATCGGTTATCGTGCCTTCGTCACTGACGTGCTCGAAATCCCAGATACGGGAGTCCGAGACCACGATCTCTCCATCAATGTCCTGCCAGTGAAGTTGAACGCCATTGACGTGCAGGGACGGGACCGGTGCCAGGTCAATCCAGAGCGGGCGGCCGAGACCGCGCTGGTGTGGGAGGAGATCCGCAAGGCGCTCGCAGCGACGGCATGGGAGGGAAACGAACAGCTGTACCACTTCCGGAGGTATGACTACGTCCGGGAGATGAATCGAGACGGACGCGAGATCACGCGAGAGGAAG
>JBDGXD010000495.1:0-2939 GCA_039584755.1 Gemmatimonadota bacterium | reverse complement strand
CTCTTCTCGCTCAGGAACTCAAGGAGTTTCCTGGCTTCGCCCGGTTTGTCTGCAACGACAATGGAGAAATACTCGACATCCTTGACCGATGATATCATCTCGATCTCCTCTCTCCTCGATCGACTCTGCGTCCTATGCCGTCCCTTGAAGGTGAGTAATCGGCGCTGGCCATCACACTCCTCAGGACCTCCGAGCGTCGAGGCCTTCGCTCTTGTATAGCTCTTCGATCTCCTCTGCGTACTTCTCGCAGATCACCCGCCGCTTGATCTTCAAAGTAGGGGTAAGCTCACCACCGACGATCGAGAAATCCTCGGGTAAGATGAGAAATCGCTTGATCGTCTCGTAGCGAGCCTGGGATTCATTGACTACGGCCACCTGCTTCTCCAGGTGCCGTCGGAAGATCTGGCAAACCGCAGCCGACTCGCTGTCGCGAGCCGGGCTTCCCGCCGCCTGTGCTTCCGCTTGGATCCGGTTGGAGTCCAGGGTGAACAGCGCGCCCAGGTAGTTGCGTCGATCGCCCACCACCACCGCCTGGCTCACCGCCGGGATCTGCTTGAGCTTCGTCTCCAGCGGTTGGGGGGCAACGTTCTTGCCCCCGGAAGTCACGAGCAAATCTTTCTTCCGGTCAGTGACCCGCAGGAACCCTTGCTCGTCGAACTCGCCGATATCCCCGGAGTGGAGCCAGCCGGCTTTGTCCAGTGTGTCCCCCGTCGTCGCCTCGTCCTTGTAGTAGCCCGGAAAGACGTGGCGACCCCGAATCAGTATCTCTCCGTCGGGTGCGATCTCTACCTCAGTTCCTTCGACAGGGACGCCTGCGCTGCCGGTCTTGTGCCGCTGAGGCAGAGACATGGTGGCGGGACCAGTGCATTCGCTGAGTCCGTAGATCTCGAGTACGGGAATGCCCAGGCTCAGGAAGAACTCCAAGGTCTCGAGGGAGATGGGGGCGGCCGAAGAGAAGCAGAGCCGCGCCCGGTCGAGTCCCAGGCGTTGACGAACCTTGGAGAAGACGAGCTTGTGTGCGACTGGGTAGAGTAGTGGCTTGGTGCGCCCGCGTTGTTCGGCATAGCCGCTCTCGAGCCCGACCCTCCGGGCCCAAGCCACGATTCGCTTCTTGAGCGTCGAGCTCTCGGCGGCAGCAGCCTGCATGGCGACCTGGATCTTCTCCCAAACCCGAGGCACGGATAAGAAGATGGTCGGTCGCACCTCCCGGAGGCCTTCTCCCAATTGCTCGAGGCTCTCGGCGAACCACGTGCAGCAGCCGGCCGTCAGCGGGCAATGGAGCGAAACCATCTGTTCTGCGATATGGCTCGGGGGGAGATAGCCGATGAGGATGTCCTGAGGCCCAACACCAAAGCTTTCGACTATACGCCGAACCGTCCACACCATGTTGCGGTGACTGAGCATGATTGCTTTGGGCGGCCCCGTGGTCCCCGAGGTGTAGATCAGCGTGCAGACATCCTCGGGTCTCTGGACCTCGATCCTCTGGCGGAGCTGTTCTTCGGACACATGCCTGCCGAGCTCCAGAAATTGATCCCACCCGTACACCCCAGCGACATCAGAACTCCCGTTCATCAGGACGATGCCCTCTAGCCGGGGGAGCCGGTCCCGGATCCTGAGGAACTTCTCCAGGTAGTCCTGGTTCTCCACGACCGCCACTGCCGCCTCGGCGTGATCGGCGATGTAGTGGCATTGCTCGGCGGTACTGGTGGTGTAGATGCCGGCGGGTAGCCCTTGGGCCGCTATCGCTGCGAGGTCTGAGACGAACCACTCTGGCCGGCTGAAGCCCATGATGACCACGCCCCGGCCCGGCTCGAGTCCCAACTTGATGAAGCCGCGGGCAGCCCGCATCACCTGTTCGCGGTACTCGCTCCACGTGGTGGTCCGCCAGGTGCCGCCACGCTTCACCCGCATCGCAGCCCGGTGCCCGTGCCGGGCAGCGGTCTGCTCCAAAACTTGTATCACGGTATCAACCACGGTACTGCGTCTCCGGCTAACTGACATCAATCTGGATGAACCCGATGTCTGTCATGCGACCGCAGGCAGTTGCGGATGGCCAGCGCCTGGTCCGCATGGAAATGTCAATCGGCCCTCCCAAAGTAGAGCTGTGTGAGCGGGCCGTCCAGGAAGCCTGCTGTGGTGCGCTACGTCATGACGATTTCCTCGACACAGGATTCGCCATGTCCGGCCCGGAATTGCAGCAACCCGTAGCGCAGTCCGGGATTGAGCTCCTTGGCGGCCCGGTCCATGCGCGGCAGTATTCGGGTGCGGCACAGCGATTCAATAGCCGAGTGATCCAGGCCCAGAGCCCGGCCCGCTTCGTAAATGGGGCAGCGACCGGGTTTGAACACTACCCGCTTGGGACCTTGCTCCAGCACCTCGGGCTCGAAACCCACCACTCCAACCAACTCCAAGAGTAGCCCGGCTCCGGTCTCGGCATCCATGCGAAGCGTGCTAGCTCTGTCTTTCAATTCCTGAAGCCTCGTCCGAATGCCGTGTGTCTCCTCCACGGCTCTCAAATAGCTGATGTACGCCGCTACATTGTCGATGGGTCGCGCCGCCATCCGTCGCTCTTCCTCATGGGTCAGCTTGACTTTGAGAGCGTCGACGATCTCTCGGGAGACAGTCTCCTGAATATCGAACACGTCGTCGAGCGTCCCACTGAACTTTCCCGCCCAGACGTGTGCATCACAACTGGCGTCAATGAGCTGGGCCGTGATCCGCAGACTATTGCCGGCCTTCCTGACCGTTCCCTCCAGGGCGTACTGAACACCTACCTCCTGCGCAATGGCTTGGATCGACTTGCGAGCACCCTTGAACATCATTGTGGAGGTGCGTGATACAACGTGTAGTTTGCTCACCTGAGACAAGTCGGTGATGATTTCCTCCGTCAGTCCATCAACGAAGTACTCGTTATCCGGGTCAGGGCTCAGATTCTCGAA
>JBDGXD010000494.1:0-2939 GCA_039584755.1 Gemmatimonadota bacterium | reverse complement strand
AGGAGATATTCAGCAAGTTCAAGAAGGTGATGACTGTCGAGATCAACTACAGCGACGATCCCAACGATCCTTTCATCACCGATGAAAACAGGCGGCGTGGCCAGCTGTGCTGGCTGTTGCGGGCCCAGACCCTAGTCGATGTCGACTGTTGGACGAGGGTCCCGGGTCAGCCACTGCGGCCCAAGAACATACTACAGGCCATTCGTGATCACATGCCGAATGGGGTGAAAAAATGACAGAGTGCTCACTACTTGGATGCGGACAAGACGAAGATCAGTACTACTCGATGCAGGACTACGAGGGTGCGCTCGCACGTTGGTGCCCCGGATGCGGTGATCATGCCGTCCTGACTGCTGTGGAGCGACTGCTCGAAGCCGAGCAGTTGGTGCCCGAGAAGACGGTATTTGTCTCCGGCATCGGTTGTTCCAGCAGGTTCCCCCATTACTTGAAGACCTATGGATTCCACGGACTTCACGGCCGGGCACTACCTGTGGCGACCGGCGTTAAGCTGAGACGACCCGATCTACATGTGTTTGCGGTCATGGGTGACGGTGACTGTTGCTCGATTGGGGCGGCCCATTGGATCCATACCACTCGGTACAATCCGAACATAGTGGCTTTGATGTTGGACAACGGTGTGTACGGTCTGACCAAGAACCAGACCTCTCCCACGAGTCCAGTTGGCTATCCCAGTAACACGCAGCCGCGCGGCGCGATTCTGAACTCGATGAACCCGATCGCGACCACTTTAGGTGTTACCAACGCATCCTTTGTGGCGCAGACGGGTGACTGGATTCCAGACCACTTGTACGAAACGATTGCAGCAGGGTTCCGGCACAAGGGGTTCTCGTTCATCAGGGTCTTGCAGCGGTGTCCCCAGTACACGACACCGTTGTTCGAAGAGGCTGTACGCAATCCAGACCTGGTGGAGTTCATGGTGCATCCCAACGGGATTCCGATGGACGGTTTGGAAGAGATCTACAAGCACCAGATACCACATGACCCATCAGACCTGGACAACGGGCGCCGACTCTCGGAGCCTGACGGAAGGATCCGACTCGGTTTGTTTTACCAGAATGACAGCATTCCCTGTCTCGATGAGGTTCGGCAACAACCTCTTCGCACTGCGGAAGAAAAAATCGAATTGCTGAACGCGGAGTTAGACCGCTATGCCGTCTGATGAACGGATTGAATTGGCACTGAAGGCGCTATCGGCTCAGACAAAGAGCTTCCGGTCGGCGCTGGCCAACACCATAGAACAGATTCGCAACTTCCAGGCTTCTCACGGATCGTCCGCCGAGGGTAAGGTGACGCGCATAAAGGAGGAACTGGGTCCCTTCGCCACTGATCTAATCGATGCAGACAAGTTCTCTGGGCTGTTTGCTGACTCGCTCAAGCTCGACACGGTGACCCTCGAGACCATCGACAAGGCTCTCGAGACCCTTACGGATCTGGTCTCCCGCGGCGACAACCTGTTTCTGGTCGAGGTCGCTGAGGGAGAGCACCTGACGGACCGGGTCGCCGCAGCACTGGAAGACCTTGGGCGCGCGTTTGGTGCGGCCCGTGTATTTGAGATGTCCAAGTTCGGCCGCTTTCCGGACAACGAACACGCGAGGTCACTGGGGTCGTTCCCGTTCCACCGTTGGAGCAAAGGAGAACGGCGTATGGCACCGCCCTTGGTGGTGAGTGTCGACGGGGCTGACCTACGTGCCGCGGGTCTGGCAGAGTTCATGGACGGTCTGGAGAAACTGGTATTGGTTGTCAGAAACGAGTCGACCCCTGTACCGCTGGTACGACTGATTACTCCCGGGACATTCGTTCAGCAGACTGTCGACACGGCCGATCTTGATAAGCTCGCATCGTGGAACGGCCCGGGTGTCGCCGCGCTGGTTCCGGAGTCGGCTGCGCGATTCGTCCATGATCCGGGAGCGGGAGCCGATGCAGGTGCTCGGCTTACCGTCAACAGCTTGCCCGAAGAGCGCCGCAGAAAGCCTGTTGGTGGAGTCAGTGTGTCACAACAATCCGAGGAGCTGCTGCAGCTCAAGTCGCTTGCCGGGCAAGTACGGGCGAAGCAAACTGCTGAACCGGTTGTCGCTGGAGCCGGCGTATCGTCCGATCCGGTAGACAAGTTGGCCGCTTGGCTTCTGAGCCAAGCCGATCTGAAGAACATCGGTTAGCCAAGCGCCATGGATGTTCTCACGATTTTAATGTCGGCCGCCATCCTTGGGGGAGTCGGACTCACCTTTGGATTGTTGATCTCTCTGACACACATGAAGATGAAAGTCTGGGAAGATCCACGGATCGATGCGGTAGCGGATCTGCTTCCCGGCACCAACTGTGGCGCGTGTGGTCAGGCCGGCTGTCGTACTTTTGCCGAGTCGCTCGTTGGGGGCAAGATCCAGCCAGCGACCTGCACGGTCATGGGGCCGGACGATATCACTGACGTGGCCGAATACTTGGGTGTCGAGGCAGGTGAAGCTAACAAGCGGGTCGCTCGACTGCTGTGTGCCGGCGGGTCCGACGTTGCAGTGCAGCAGGCCGAGTACCGGGGGTTGCAGACCTGTAAAGCAGCTGTCGCGGTCTCCGGTGGTGGGAAAGGATGTTCGTGGGGTTGTCTCGGTCTCGACGACTGCGAGGAATCCTGCGATGTCGACGCTATCATTATGAACCATGTCGGACTTCCAGTTGTGGCCCCCGACAAGTGTACGGCGTGTGGTGATTGTGTCGAAGCATGTCCGCTAGATCTGTTCATTCTCATGCCTATCGAGCAGAAACTGATCGTGCAGTGCAAGAGTCTGCTCGAAGGTGAAGAGGCTGAAGCCGTCTGCAAGGTCGCGTGCAATGCGTGCGGCAGGTGTGTTGCGGATGCGAGCCCTGGCTTGATAGAGATGGTGAATGGTCTTGCTGTTATTGACTATGACAAGAACGAGTTGGCCGGC
>JBDGXD010000493.1:0-2949 GCA_039584755.1 Gemmatimonadota bacterium | reverse complement strand
TAAATGGATATTCGGCATGATAACCCGGTACTTCTTCACCGCTCCGTTCATTCACCGGCATCTGCCCTCGGAGGCAGGCGTTTCGTTCGACGTCACCTTGTGTCCGTTCGCCGACTACTACGAGGACCAGGGCCTTCCCGAGCTTACTCCGCATGCGGCGTGTAACTTGGACTACTGCTTGGCGCGCTCATGTGGCATCGAGTTGGAGCGCACTCAAACCATCGCGGAAGGCGCTGAGTATTGCGACTTCAGATGGAAATTCCCGGCACACAGAGAGCGACCGCAAGAGACAGGAGAGTTGTGAGTCCAGCAGATTTCACATAGCGCACAAACCCAGCGGCCCAGCGCGAGCGCAGCGAGTGGTGCGTCCCTCTACGGCGCCTTGTGATGTGGCGACATGGAGCGGGGGGCGTGGCTGCGTTCCCAGATACGTGGGGGTGCCCTCACAGTTAGGTCAGGGACATTTGCTTGCCGTGAGTGTTGCCAGGTTCTCGCGACTTCTGCAGACTGACCGCTTTAGGTGGAAAGGTCCGCAAAGGGAGCAAACTGATGGAGCGACTAGAACCTACCGGCCTCAATGCGCCGCAGATTACATATTGGAACGGCCCAGCCGGCGACAAGTGGGCGAGGTTGGATGACATTCAGGACGAAATCCTGGAGGCGGTTGGCTTGGCGGCAATGGACGTCTGTGACATCCGGTTTGGGCATTCCGTGCTGGATGTCGGTTGCGGTAGCGGGACCACCACCTTCAAAATCGCGCACCGTGTCGGCGACAAGGGCCGGGTTGTGGGCATCGATGTCTCAACCCCTCTCCTCGATGTTGGCCGCGCCCGCCTTGACGCTCAACAAATTGGCCGCGTGTCGCTGGAAAACAGCGATGCTGCGACCTTTCCCTTCGAGACCGGAACCTTCGATCGTGTCTACTCGCGCTTTGGCGTGATGTTCTTTGTCGATCCGATCGCCGCGTTCGTGAACATTCGCAATGGCGTGAAAGCCGGTGGGCGTATCGTGTTTGTCTGTTGGCAGGAGCTGAAGAAGAACCCATGGATGGAGATCCCGCTCAGAATTGCCCTGCAGCACCTCCCGCCACCTCCCCCGCCAGAGCCGGGAACACCAGGACCACTCGCCTTTGCCGATCCGGAGCGGGTACGTCGCATTCTCTCCAGCGCCGGTTTCGAGGGACTAGTGATCGAGCCACTTGAAGCATCGTTCGCATTCGGGCATGATGTGTCCGTCGCCGTCGATAGGTTGATCCAAATGGGACCTGCTTCCCGGTTGTTGAGCAAGGCATCGGCGGACACGATCGCCAAGGTCCGCAATGAGCTCGGCAATGCGATCGCCGATTGTCGGACCGATAGTGGCGTTGAGATTGGCGGCGCAACCTGGATTGTCAGCGCAACCCTCCGCTGAGGTTGCATTCTCATTGGAGTGGCTTGAGCGCCAATGATTTGTCCGTAGCTGGCATGCCCTCGGTCTGCGTCTCCGGGGAGGCCGACTCGGACACGTGATCGCCAGGCCAAACCGGTGCGGCTGCGGAGTAAGAGCCCTGGCCTTAACGTGCTACGATTCACGCATCACACCGAGCTGGTCGTGGCACGACGAGCGTGGTGCAGGTTCTATCCAGCACTGACGAACGAGCAGTGAGGTTGACTGCTGGCGTGAGCGGTCCATGGGCCACATAACAACCGGTTGCACCCGACGACCGCCGCCCTGCGCGAGGCGCAGGCCGATGTTTGATGGGGAGGGCGGCGGTCGCGGGTGAACCGGGTCACGTTAGACGGCGGGAATTGGGACTTCGAGATCGCGGCAAATTGTGCGCGCAAGGTGCTCGTTGATCTCCCGATGTCTCGGAACTGTCGAGACCCTACGGCTGGCCCGGTTGACGTACACCGTGTGCCGTTTTCCTTCTCGGAGCAGCTCGCAGCCGTGCGACTCGAGGTGCCGAATCAAATCGCGGCGCTTCACCCGGCAATCTTGAGGGGCTCGCGGATCACCTTTGCCGTTCCCACTTCCTCGCGCGCCAACGCCCGACTGCTTTCCAGCACGAGTTCCACGGCCTCCCGGAGATTCTCTCTCGCCTCTTCAAGCGTTGCGCCCTGGGTATTCGCCCCGGCGAGCTCTTCAACAAAGGCGATGTATCCCTCAGGTACCTCTTTGAACACTGCAGTGAATGCCATCTCCATGATGCCTCCGGGACCAATTTCAAACAGTCTAGCCCTGCAACCCGCCGTCTAACAAGCGGTTGCAGCTGACGCCCAACAGCTCCTTCCAATCGATTCGTGGTATCGTACTGGCGGCGAGCGCTCTGCCCCAGCGTTGGCGGTCAGCGCTGTTGGGCGCAGCTGAACCGCCATACGTTAGGCGTACGTTTGCAATGAATAGCGGTTCCTGCCTGTGTGGTTCCATCCAATACCAGTTCGAGGGGCCGGTTGTAGACTCTTGCTACTGCCACTGTTCCGTCTGTCGAAAGCTCACGGGATCTGCTTTCGCTACCTATGGATCTATCGATAAATCTCGTTTCAAGTGGACCGATGGCGAATCGGGGCTATCCCAATACCAGCCGACCTCTTCAACCACCCGTTATTTTTGCTCAAAATGCGGTTCTTTCCTTTTGTCCGAGCATGTTCTGGAACCGAAGAAGGTATACGTTTCTCTCGGCACACTAGACCGTCACGAGGACCTAGACATCCTTTACCATCAGTTTGTAGACTCCAAGGCACCCTGGTATGCGATCCATGACGACCTGCCCAAGCATAATGAGTGGCCGAGTGATTTTTAGAGGGCGTACGCCTAACAAGGCACTGCAGCCGACACCGAACAGATTATTCCAATCGTCCCATGGTATCGATGAGTGCGTCAAGGGCTCCTGGCATCTATCTGGATTTCCATCGATTTCCCTAGTGTGTTCTTAGAGAGTTGGAGATTCGCGTCCTAGCTCTCCGGTTGATC
>JBDGXD010000492.1:0-3637 GCA_039584755.1 Gemmatimonadota bacterium | reverse complement strand
CCTCGTAATCCGCATCCGCCTCGCTGGCCTTACGCCGCATTCCCCTCACGCGCGACGCGTACCAGCCATAGTATCGCTGTAGTACCTGACCCTTGTTGGGGATGTGGCTGGTGATCCCATATTGTCCCCGAAATCGGCACCGACGTACACCAAATAACGTCAAGTGACGTCGTGACGCGGCTTGTCGCTGTCGGGTTGTGTCATTGAGTGACGCTGCTGTACTCCCGTCCGCGCACATTCGAGGCACAGCGGCGGACAGTGAGCTGCTTGTTGGGCACGTTGCTGCACACGGACATGGACCTGGAGCCGGCGCACGACTACCCGCAATTCGTTGAGTTGATCAGTCTGCTGGGTTGAGCCAATACAATCACCAGAGTCTCGACAAAGGTCTCGCGGATAGAAGGCCATCTATGCTGATGGACAGTTGCCACAGACTGTCTTACGTTACAGGATTATGAGCACACAGTTCCTCGTCGTTTCGAATCCACCACACCGGACGGTGGATGCTGCAACGGCAGCGGTTCACTTCGGCCTGACACCGGCTGAAGCTCGCATGAAGACGAATTTCCCTGCCCCTGAGATCTGGCTCGCCGGCTCCGTTCGGGAGAGAATGGAGGAGGCGCAGTCATCGCTCGCAGATTGCGGGGTGAACACCGTCGTGGTCGCTGGCCAGGACCTGGTAACCGTACCGGACCGGAACGTGGTGCAGTCGTTTTCCATGGAGGACTCACGCATCGTGATGAGTACCGCCGAGGGGGAATTCACGGTGGACTACGATGCACCAGTTGCTGGTGTTTACTGCAAGCCGGCCGTGGATGTGTTCATGGGGAGGCACAGGGGAGCTAACCTGGCCGGTGACCTGGGCCGTCCGAGTTCGAGTGTAATGCTCGACCGCATGAGCACGTATGGATCGTCAGGTGCGATCCAGCCGGAGAAGCCGGCGGCCGAGGCGTTCCTCGATTTATTCGCGTCGCTGGACGGTGGGGATCGCCGGTGGTCGCTCGTCGCCGGCACGACAGACTTTTCATCTCTGCAAAGTGTCGCACGAGACCCGCTCCACGCTTTGGTGGCGGAGTGCGTGCGTTCTCTCTCAGCGCTATCCCTAGATCGACGGCTCGAGAATGTCCGTGTTAGGGAACGCGTGGTAGTGGGACAGCTGTCACCAGGCGAGGAACTGCGCAAGTTGTTCTCATTCGGATCGCTTGCGCTCGCAAAACTACTGGATGAGATCTCGCCCGATCTTCACGATCTGACGCAAGGCGAGCTCGGATCGCGACTCTCCTATCTGATGAATCAGTAGTCCCGTTGCCTGCTGAGTTGTCGCGGGCGCTCACCTTAGCAGTCGAAGACCCCAGGCTGCCGCGGAAACCCAAGATCCCGAGCATCAAGGTCGACAACGCCCGCAAGGGATTCTTTCGAGGAGGACCAACTCAAGAAGCTGCTGCGCTAGCTTCCAGCGTACATCGAGCCCGTGGTCCAGTTCACATACTACACCGGCTGCCGAATCCCCGCGGAGGTGCTCACGCTCACCTGGTGGCAGGTGGACTTCATACTGTTCTGTGGTGCTCCTTGCCTCAGAGTGACAAACCTAGGCGTCTACTCAAATTGGGGAAAAGAGCACCCGGCTCAATACGCCGCGTGCGTCTTGCTTACGCAACCTCAGCGCGCTCCGTGCCTTCCCGCTCGCCCCGTGACTGATGCTTTCGCCCGATCGATCCTGTGGGACTTCGCGGTAGCGGCTGCACCAACCGCACCAAGGGGCCCCGGAGTGAAGGAAGACCAGCCGATCAGTCTGCTCAGCCTGCGAGAGCGCTTGGTTGAGCGCCTGCTGCGCCTCCGACTGTGCTCCGGCACCGGATTGAACGAGCAAACTGAGAAGAAAGCAGCAAGCGAGCAAGCGTAGCGGGCTACGGCGGATCAACATCGGTGCACCTCCTCCGAGGCGTGGCCAGACCCCCTTCAGCCAGGCAGCGTGATGCGGGTCACGGAGACACTAAAGGGATGTCAGCATATCATGTAGTGCCACAAGAGGATGGGGCCCGCAAAAGGGCTGTCTCGAGCGGGCCCACGTACCGTGCAGCGTGCACGGATGTCAGGCGGAAGACACTCGCCACATGGCATCCTGACAGCATAAGTCCATGTAATCCTTAGAGTTACATCTTGGTGCGATCCTTGCTCAAGCATATCTGGATACCTGAAGACACCGATACCGCTTTCTCTCTCCCTGTGGGGCGTAACACGATGAAGCAATCGGGTATGACAATCTTAGAACTGGTACTGGTCATGGGAGTCACTAGCGCGTTGCTGTTCCTAACGGGACCGCAACTCGCGCAGCATCTGCGGGGTTCGCTGACTCGAACGGCAACGGACGAGTTCAGGCTGGTCCACTCCCTGGCACGATCTACCGCCCTGCGGTACGGCCGTGTGGCGGAGTTGCACATCGATGCTGCCAATGCGCAGTTCTGGGTAGAGGTCGACACGAGTGGGACGGGCGTCCGCGACACCGTGGGATTCATCCACGGACCTGGGAACGGCAAGCTCACAATGACGAGCACCCGTTCGCTCTTGTGCTTCGATGCAAGGGGGCTCGCAACGACCCGCGCCGCATGTGAGTCGGCCGATGCGACCATAGTCTTCGCTATGGCAGGGCGCACTAACACAATACAGATCACGCCGCTCGGCAAGGTGCTGAGATGAAACCACCACGAGCCTCAACCCTGCGTTCGGAACGAGGCGTGTCCCTGGTCGAGGTTGTCGTCGCCGGGATGCTGCTATCGATCACGCTGCTCGGACTCGCCGGCGCCGCAGGATTGGCAGCCCGACAGACGTACTCGGCGGAGCGGGACATGGAACTCTGGGCGGCCGTTCAGTGGGAGGTCGATAGCCTGATGGCGGCCAACTGGTCCACGTTGGCGGCGGGCTCAGATACGTTGGTCTTCTACATAGCAGACCCCAGCCCGGTACTCAACCCATGATGAGGCTGCGCACGCACAGACCACGCCACTCACCGCTCAGGCGTGAGGCCGGTTTTACGCTGGTCGAGCTGCTGATATACATGGTGATCAGCGCCATCGTCATGACCGCCGTGTACAAGCTGATGATTGGCCAGGGCAGACAGTACGGGAAGCAGATCGAGGTGATGGATGCGAGCGAGAGCCTGAGGTCAGCGGGCACACTGCTGGCGTGGGATCTCAGGCAGGCGTCTTCGTCAGGGGGCGACCTCTACAGCATTGGCCCGAATTCCATCGTGCTGCGATCGGTCAGGGCCGCGGGAACCGTCTGCGCCGTGAACGCGACGCAGCGACGATTTGCGCTGTGGGAAACGACAGGTGAACTGGACGCGACCGCGTTGGACAGCGCCCTGGTCTTTTCCGTGTGGGGTCCCGACGACTGGGCGGTGACGAAGCTCAACCAAGTCACCACCTCACCAGCCAGCCTAGGAGTCGGCGCCTGTGCAGGCACCGGTGCCGCTCCCGACTTCGGCGTAGAGGTCATTGTGGGACCGAGTGCTCACGATGCGCAGGTGGCCACCGGATTCGTCGTTGGCGCACCATTCCGAGCGTTCCGCCAGGTGGAGTACGGGCTGTTCGTGGCAGACGGCCGCACCTGGCTCGGCCGCAAAGTAGGCGGTGCCGAT
>JBDGXD010000491.1:0-2959 GCA_039584755.1 Gemmatimonadota bacterium | reverse complement strand
AGGCGCTCGCACGCGGACTCTACTACTGGGATACGGGACACGACTACGTGTACAACAACGTAGTCAGCGAGGAACGCTACGGCATGCTTCTGAAGGACCGGCGCGACAAGGTCTTTTTGGCCACCAAGGTCGGAGACCGAACCCGTGACGGCGCGCTGCGGCAGGTGGAGGAGAGCCTGCAGCGCCCCCAGACAGATCATCTCGATCTGCTGCAAATCCACAACGTCCAGTCACTCGAAGATGTAGCAACCATCAGCGCTGAAGGCGGCGTGATCGATGCACTACACGAGCTCAAAGACCAAGGTGTGACGCGGTTCATCGGGTTCACCGGACACAGCTCGGCCGAGGCATTGTCCGAGATGGCAACACGATTCGACTTTGACACCGTGCTTTTCGCCCTGAACCACTACTCTCAGGGCCAAGAGGATCGCTTGGGTCAGGTGGTTCCGGCTGCAGTTAGCAAGAACATGGGTATCCTGGTCATGAAGGTCATCCGACCTCGGGAGACCATGGAGAGTCTGACGGCCGAGGAGTTGGTGCGTTACGCATTGAGCCTGGACAACATAACGGCAGCGGTAATCGGAACCGACAGTCTCGACGTCGTCACACAAAACGCAGCGTTGGCAGGTAACTTCGAACCGATGGGCACTCAGGAGATGGAGCAGATCGCAGGCAGACTCCAGCCGCTCTTCAACAGCGGCCGGCTTGCCTGGATGGCACCAGGATACACAGACGGAATTCCAGCATGATGGCCTGGGTGAGATCGCTAGTGGTACGCATGCGGAATTGGACAGCGGCTCAGCTCGCAGTAGGCCTCGTTTTGGTGCTCGCATGCGCAGGCGCTGACGAGAGCGGGCTTCCCTACCTTGTCGGTTACGATTTCGAGGAAGGCAACACACAGGGTTTGTTGCCCAAGACCGCCGAGAGCTGGCAAGTCGCCGAGGAAGACGGCTCGATGGTTTACCAGCTGCTCGCACCAGGCGAGTTCGGAGAAATTCGAGCACCATCGACTTGGTCCGTGTTAACTGACCATCCGGTTAGCTCCTTTGCCTTCACGGGCAAGCTCAAGTGTCACACGGACCCTGAGATCCTGGCTCGGGACATGCTCGTGCTGTTCCACTATCAAGACCCGACGCATTTCTATTACATCCATTTTTCTGCGTCGAGCGACGGACTGCACAACATCATCGGCCTCGTGAACGGCGCCGATCGTGTCAAGATCAATCGCGAGCCTGCGGGTGAGTCGGTCTTTCGCCTGACCGACAGCAGCTGGCACGAGTTCAAGGTGACCTACGATGGTGATACCGGAGAGATAATGGCGTTTCTGGATGACATGGACACGCCGATTCTCACGGCATCCGACTCTACCCTGCCCCATGGTCTGGTCGGTATCGGCTCTTTCGACGACACCGGCTCATTCGACGATCTGCAGTTGTGGGGAGAGACAGTCAACCGTTGATACCGCGCTTGCCGACGCGCTCGTTTCTTGCCCCCGGCGAAACAACCTGAGGTAGGAATGGTCGACCACCGGGGGACGCTGCGCCGAGGACTCCCTATGGTCGAGGAGCGCGACCCGGAAGCCCTGGATCGCGAAGTAACACTCCTGCAGGAAATCAATTCTCGCCCATACTTCTGGCAACGCTGGCGCGGTTACTGGGGGCTCACCGGCCCCGGGTGGGTTCAAAGCGCACTCACCCTCGGCGCGGGATCCGCGGGTTCCGCCATCATGGCCGGTTCTGTCTTCGGCTACCAGTTACTCTGGGTTCAACCGGTTGCCATGCTGCTGGGAGTGGTGATGTTCGCCGCAATCGGTCACCAGCTTCTCGTGACCAGGGCGCGGCCGTACGACGTGTTCTGGAAGAGGCTGCATCCCTCGATCGCGTTGTTCTGGGGTTTCAACGTCCTGCTCGCATCCATCGTGTGGCAGCTGCCGCAGTACTCGCTCGGAACCGCAGTGGCACAAGACATACTCGACGTAATCGGGCTGGGCCTCCCCAAAGGGATCGTGGCCTTGACCCTCCTGGTCCTTGGCACAGCCGTATGCTGGAGCTACGGCCGCGGCAGTCGGCAAGCCATCCGTCTGTTCGAGCGGGTGCTGAAGTACATGCTGTTGTTGATGGTGGTTTGCTTCATGCTGGTGGTACTCAAGACCGGCATCGATTGGCCGGAGATGCTCGAGGGTTACTTCACCTTTCACATCCCACGCAGCAAAGAGGGTGTCACTGTCGTGCTGGGGCAGCTTGGTGCGGCTGTGGGCGTCAACATGACGTTTCTCTACCCTTATACGCTGCTTGCTCGTGGCTGGAAGAGGGAGCACCGGGGCCTCAAGAACTTCGATCTGGGCACGTCGATGTTCCTGCCCTTCGTTTTGGCCACGAGCTTCGTGATCATGGCCTGTGCAAACACACTCCATGTTCGTGGCGTCACCGTTGGGGGACCGGTGGACGTCGCACATGCGCTGGAACCACTGGTCGGTCTGACCTACGGTCGGTTGATCTTCTCCTTCGGCGTCTTGAGCATGTGCTTCACAACCCTGGTGGTCGAGATGCTGATCTGCGGCTTCGTACTGAGCGAGATGTTTCACTTCGAGCTGCATGGCCGGGCGTACAAGGCTAGCACGATGTTGGCCAACATCGGGATCGTAGGAGCCTTCTACCAGATGCCGTTCTGGCTCCCAGTTATCGTCTCATCATTCAACCTGCTCATGATGCCCGTGGCCTATGTCTGTTTCTTCCTGTTGCAGAACAGCAAGGGATACCTCGGCGCGGAAGTGAGTCGGGGATTCAAAGGCAGCGTGTGGAACATCGTCCTCGTCACGGCGATCCTCGTCGTGGCAGCGGGTGCGATTGTGAAGGTGCTGTCGGTCCTCTGACCGCGTTTTTCCGAACTGCTAGCGTGGCACCCGGTCTATCATGATGGCGGTATCGGTTTCGGGAGGCACGTGGTCACAACTTTGACC
>JBDGXD010000490.1:0-2966 GCA_039584755.1 Gemmatimonadota bacterium | reverse complement strand
GCCGATCGGCTGAGGACAATGGGCGTGGGGCCACGGACATCAGGGCGATGTCCGCCCACATTCGTCCGACGTCGACGCACATCGGGCTGATGCCCGAGGACATTCGTCTGTTGTCCGCCGGCGCGGGTCTGCTGTCCGCGGACCAAGGTGCGGGTGTCACGGGATCGACCTCCCCACGAGCACTCCCATGCCAAGGGCACCGACACAACAGTTTGTCGGACTCGATATGCAGCAATTGAACTTTGAGAAGAAAAGCCAGGCCGATACCCACAACTGGTTCGAGGAGTTGGCGGAGAAGGTGGGGCACTTGTCTGCGTTCGCAGAATTGCCTTTTCACGGGCCTCGGCAGGGAATCGACTCGACAAGCGGCGGCAAGCCTACATTTCCGAAGGCTATGATGCCCCGTCTCCAGCACCCTCCTGGCCTGATTCAGCACAGTAACCAGACACCATGATCTTCTCCACCTGGCCAATTATCACAAATCCTGTTTCGGTCCCGATGGTGACACCAGTCAGGTCCGCCCCCTCACATTGTTTCAGCAGGTCGTCCAGCAGCTGACTCGTAGTTTCCACTGGCAAGGGCTGAAGCCATAGGAAGCTGAACTTCGACGATTCTGCCGTGACCCGCTTACCGGGTTTGTTCACGACAGTCGTCACTACGGGAAACGTTGCGCAACCGACTAGCGTCGCGACAGCCACCAGAAGTGCTACTTTGCGTGCCCTCTTCACTTCTCGCTCCTTGTGGAGATGAAGAAGCCGCACCGTGTTCGGCGCCGGCTAGAGCGAAGCCTATCAGTGGTGTACGCAACAAGCGGCGACAATGTTCCCGGAGTTTGCCACACTCCGGCAGGGGCTCGACTCGTGGCCAATTGACGAGCGATCTACCCCTGACTGAAGCCCGGGGTCAGGTGTGGTCGATCTTCTCGAATCGCCTTGCTCTACTGGAAGCTCAACTCGATATCATTCGCTAGTTCGGTCAGACCGACGAATAGCAGTTTCACGACATCCTCCATGATCTCCGGCGTCAGCGTGTCGGGTGTGTCGCGCGGATCATGGTAGTAGGTGCTGATGCCAGGAACCCGGCCCGTGGTCCCGACGCTCATGGTGCGGAAGCCGGCGCGTTGGAAGATGACCCCGTCACTTCGAGGCCGGCCCACCGAACTGCGCGATTCAGAGGTCCTGATCGTCCGATGCAGCAACGCCTCGTTCGCAGCTTCGAAGTGCCGGTAGATCTGCGGATAGGTCAACCCTCCACCTACACGAAGACCCGTACCGTGACCAACCATGTCGAGGTTGAAGAAGACAACGGTCTTCTCTAGTGGGAACACAGGATGGTCCGTGTAGTGCGTGCTGCCGATAAGGCCACACTCCTCTCCACCGATGAAGAGGAACATGATTGACCTCTTGGGTTGAACCGGAGACTGGGCCAACGCCCTCGCCACACCCATGATGTCCGCACTGCCCGAAGCGTTGTCGAGCGCCGCCGGCATGATCTCTCCCAGATAGCCGACTCCGTCGAGATGGCCGCCTACTATGATGACTTCATCCTTTAGGAGCGGGTCGGTCCCTTCGATTATCCCAACAACGTTGGCGGCCCTGCCCTCGGGGAAACGGTCGATGTCGGCCTCGATCGTCACGCTCTTGCCCAGCGCCAGCGATGCCGGCTTCAGAGTGTTCTTGATCTGACCGATTATTGTCGCATGGTCTTTCCCGGTTTCGAAGAAGAGCGTGTCGGCCACGTGCTGATCGATGTGGCAGTAGACAAGCCCCTTGTTGAACGAGGTATTCGGGTTGGCAATCTTGCCGATGTAGAGTAGGCCGGCGGCACCGTGGCGATGTGCGGTGTTGAGCTTCATCTGGTGGTAGCTGTAGGGCACCCACCGCACAAACGTCTCATCGTCGCCCTCGTAGGGAACGCCTGCGTCGATCACGACGATCTTGCCGCTGACATCCAGTCCCTCGTAGTCGTCGTACCCCAGTTCGGGAGCGGTAATACCGTATCCAACGTAGATGGCCTCTGCCGTCACCGAACCGGAATCCGAGTTGCTGCCGGGATAGTAGTCATCGGGGAAAGAGTACTCGATGCTCGTTTTCTGACCGCCCAACTCCAGCTCGACAGACAGGCTACCGGCGCTCTTCACCTCGCTGTAGGGCATGTCGAACATCTGGAGATAGCTGCCGTTGTCTCCGCTCGGTTTGATGCCCCACTGCTTCAGATGGCCCGCGACCCATTGCGCCACCTGCATGTACTCAGGAGTACCAGAGAGTCGTCCCCGGTACCTGTCCGAACTCATTTCCTCCACGTATGCGATGATGTCATGACTGGAGATCGAGTGAAAGACCTCCATGAATGCCTGTTCCTGGGTCTGAGTCTGGGTCTGGGTCTGGGTCTGGGTCTGGGTCTGGCCGAGGAGTTGAGCAGAGACAGTCAACACCAAGAGCACCGAACCTGCCACCGCTCGGAATCTCGTCATTTTCTCAGTACCCACGCTGTAGGTCCACTACGTTCAACATTCTCTCACCCGCGACATAGCGGCGGAGGTTCTCGCGATACAGCAGAAACTGATTGTCGCGGTACCGGTTGGAGTAGTCCGAGACATGCGGCGTCATGATAACCCGAGGCATGTCCCACAGCTCGAAATCATCCTGCGGTAAGTCGTCTGCGCCAAACCCCGCGATCGACCCTGATCTGAGCGCATCCTTCAAGTCGTCCCAGTTTATGACCGGGAGCCGCACGATGCTAACGAAATACGCGCTCGGCTTCATCGCGTCAAAGAACTGGGCGTTGAACATGTCGTGGGTGTCGGGAGTGTTCGGTACCGAGGCGTACACCACATCGGCTTGACCGGCTAGCTCGTACATCTCGTGCGAGAGGCCGACATAGTCGACGAACGCCGGTCCAGACCTGCTGCTGTTCCGAGTAGCAATCACGCGCATACCCAGCGCGTGAGCGAGTCGGCCCACTTC
>JBDGXD010000489.1:0-2984 GCA_039584755.1 Gemmatimonadota bacterium | reverse complement strand
CACACCGAGGCAGCGCATCATGATGCGAACACCCGTATGGACTCGCTCGGGGTATTCGACCATCGTGCGGTGGTCGGTGGTCAGATACGGTTCGCATTCGCAGCCGTTGAGAATCAGGACTTCGATCTTCTTGTCCTTGGGTGGTGCCAGCTTCACGTGGGTGGGAAACGCTGCTCCACCCAGACCCACTACTCCTGCGTCCTGCACCGCCTGACGTATCTGCTCGGATGTGAGGCCTTCCCACTCCGGGACGAGCCTCGGCCTGGCAGCCTGCGCCGAGTAAGGGTCAACCTTGATCCGTACGGCGGTGTCATAGGTTCCGTCGGGATGCGGCCAGATGCCGATTTCTTCCACGACCCCTGATGCGGACGCGTGGACTGGTGCGGAGATGAAACCGTCGGCGTCGGCGATCTTGTCGCCGCGCTCGACTCGCTCACCCACCCGGACGATCAACTTAGCAGGCTTGCCTGTGTGTTGTCGTAGCGGAAGCACCACCTCATCCGGATACGGCATGCGCTGTATCCGGATGTGCTCAGTCAGTTCCTTCAGTTCGGGTGGGTGTACCCCATGCCGAAACGTGAATTTATGAAGCATCTGGTGTGGATCAGTTAAAGGGCTCGGCCCGCGTGACCCACTTATCCAAATCCCTCTCCCTCGGATTGAGCGGCGTTCCCGGATGGATTATCCTGACCGGACACTTTTCAGCACCCTGTACCAGCTGCTTGAAAGTCCCGGCTTTGGCATCCTTGATGAACGCCTGCTTCTTTTCGTTGTATGCGAACATTTTCTTGTTCAGTTTCGTGCACTCGTCACAGGTCGTGCATCGAGCAGAGTCGATGTAGGGCTCCATAGCGAGCCCTTCTTCCTCTTCCTCCTCAACCGCGGCCGGCGCTTCTGCAACAGCCGTTGCGGTTGCTACTCCAGCAACTGCAGCCGGAGCTGCGGCCCCTCCTGATGCCATCAACCCACCGTCTCCACCTGCCACATCTGCAGGCAAGGGAGCTAGCGGCATTTCCTGGACTCTGGCGAGCAAATCGGCAACCGTCTGTCCACCGTTTCCAGCTCTCAATAAGCCCTCAGCCAACTTCCGTGCAACCAGGGCCGGGTACCGGGCTTTGAGTTCCGCCAGCTTCGCCGAGTATTCTATCTGCAGCGCATCGGCCTTCTTGTTGAACTCCTCCTCTAACTCGTACTCGACTGCATCCCTTACCGACGGCGGTATCTCGAGCCCTGCCATCTGCTTCAACTTGGACCAGACCAGCAAACGGTCGTCGGCCAGCTCAGCGATCTCGTGCGACACGTGAAGCCTCGCCAGGTGCTTGTTGTCATCGATCTGATAGATGAACGCCGTCTTCCCTTCACGGTCCTCCGCAGACAACTCGAGGTACTCGTGGAACAGCATCAGCTCATCCTCATCGATCTCACCCCTGATTCGCTTGAAGTGCTTTTGGAAACGGGTTTCCGTTGCGGCCCAGTCTGCGATCGTGATCGGCAGCTCCATTCGCTGCTCCTCACCGCCTTCGTCCAGGTAGGTGAGTTCATAGGAGGGCCAGGTGTCTTCCAGTGAAGGATTGCCGTCCAGGCTCAACTGGTCGCTGATATAATGATCGTTCGTGAACGGATCATAGATCAGAACTGGGTACGCCCGGCTCTCCATTGCGAGACGTGAAGCCCTGGTCGCCTGATCGTCGCCCAAGCCATGCTCGGGTGGACACGGACTGTGCAGTCCAAAAACAGCAGGTCCCCTGACCTGCAGGCCTCTCAATACGCCCTCGATCAGGTGCGATGCAGCCGCTTGTGTTGACTGCATCACAAACACGCGACCGTGTGCCATCGCGATCAGCGCCAGCTCTTTGCGCATCTCTTCCTTGCCGTGCTGGCCTGCCCCGTAGGCAGCCATATCCGATACCTGCCCGAGGAATCCGCTCGTGCAAGCCTGACCGCCAGTATTGGAATAGACCTGCGTGTCGAGCACGATCACTCGAATCGGCTTACCCGATGCGAGTAGACGAGAGAGGTTCTGGAAACCGATGTCCAGCATGGCTCCGTCGCCGCCCACTGCGAATATTGGCGGACACATTCCGAACTCTTCGTCATTGAATTGCCGCCAGTCGAATTCACCGAAGAGCTTCTCGTGAACATCGGCGTCATACTCATCGTTCAGTTCCAGCTCGGCGCGACGGACGGCCGAGA
Source organism: Gemmatimonadota bacterium (assembly GCA_039584755.1). Taxonomy (GTDB): domain Bacteria; phylum Gemmatimonadota; class Gemmatimonadetes; order Gemmatimonadales; family GWC2-71-9. The sequence continues at coordinate 791 of JBDGXD010000489.1, read as the reverse complement.
ATCCGTCCGCCATCTTGCGCATGTGGCCCTCGAAGATTCCGATGGCTATTGAGGGTGCGTCCTGGAACAGATGGTTGGTCCAGGGGAACGGGTAAGGATTGTAAGGATAAGTACTGCCCCACACCGAGGAACATCCGGTCGCATTCGTCATTCCTAGAGACGACCTGCCCTTACCGCTGGGCCCCTCGGTGTAGCGCCACCTGAGATCCTTCACGTCATTGATGACGGAGTTGATCCGCTCAACCAGCTTCTGTTTTGACTCCTCCAGTGGGATCTCTACTCCACCTTGTTCCTTGCCGATGGCATCCAGATCGGCATCGGACGCGAGTATGTCGCGCGCCTTTGCATCCAATCGAGCAATGAGATCATCGAGCTTACTAACGTACTTCTCGACCCGCGGAATCATGATCGCGTTCACCGCCGATAGCACCAGATGGATCGCAGTCTTCTCGCCGCAGCCCATGCAGGAACCGTCACCACCCATCATCGACCTGTAGTTCTGCTTCTTGAGCAACAGCGATGAGAGCACTCCGATTCCCTCGTCGATATCAGACACACTTATGTAGCGGTCCGGTGTCTCAGGGAGATGCTTCCACAGGGCCCAGTTGCGACGCAGCCGCTCGGTGTTGTTCTCATCTTGCTTGACCGTCACGAGTGCTTCATCGGGGCAGACCTCGACGCAGACGTTGCAGCCCTTGCACGTCTCGGGATTCACCGTGATTGAAAGCAAGCCACCGGTACCCTTTTCTTGACTTTCGGGTAGGTCGAAGAATGGCGCAGTCTTTGTTAGC
>JBDGXD010000488.1:0-7352 GCA_039584755.1 Gemmatimonadota bacterium | reverse complement strand
TAACACCAGCACAACCCGCTTGAACATGACTTCCATTACGGAGTCACCGTACCAAGCGAAGTTGACCATCGCCGCGTGCCAGCCCGGGACCCACGATACCGGAGCGGCGAGCACCTCTACTGCCCCCTGCCACTCGTTCGGGACGAGGGCTTGGATGGAGTGAATCATGAAGCCACTCCTCCTTGTGAAAGATCGGTTAAAAGACAAACGCCGGAACGGCGGGAGGGCCGTCCGCGGCACGTACCAGTCGCGTTGCTGTGATGCAACGGTGCGGCTTCAGGCGGTCGACAACGATGACTCAAGTCACATTATTTTGGGTCAATGGTCTCGGGATATATTCGGTTTGTGATCTAGGGGATGACTGGTAATCTGTTGTCAGTTAAAGGGTTAGCGGACGTGAGATAGAGTGTTATCTGCAGCGTTAGTCCCCAAGATCCCGGCCAAGTCGCGGGACGGGGTAGTGGCCCTTCGGTGTGTCCTTGCTTGAGCACGGCGTCAGTCCAGAAAGACTCCTGATGAAGGTCACTCGTCGCTGGTACCTTCACTGCCACTGCGGACAAGGGAGGCGGCATCATAAGATTCCACCCCGGAACACTCCGGCTGCAATACACGGTAGCCATCCTCTCCCTCCTCCCGGCTGCCTTTGCGGCGCAGGTAGCCACCGGCGTATCCGATCCTGCGGCCACAACTGCCATTGCTCGGTTCGATTCCATGATCAGCGCCGATGTGGATCAGGACGGGGTCGGAGGAGTCACTGCGGCCGTTGTCAGGGACACAGTCATCCTGTGGGCAAAGGGCTTTGGCTATGCCAACAGGGACACGCGGGCACCCGCCGATGTTGCGACCATCTACCGTACCGGATCCATATCCAAAACCTTCACAGCCGTTCTCCTCATGCAGTTGGTGGACCGCGGAGTCGTGCGCCTGGATGACGCTGTGGTCGATGATCTGCCGGAGTTTGCCGAACTTGACGCGGCTCAAGACCAGGTGCGCTCGATAACGCTACGCCAGCTGGCGAGCCACACCGGCGGGCTGATTAGGGAGCCACAGCTGGAGGGTGCTGCTGCCGGTCCCATACAGACCTGGGAGTCGAAGATCCTCGAGTCGATCCCGAACACCGGACTGCGGTCTCCTCCGGGTAGCGAGTATTCCTATTCAAACATTGGATTTGGCATACTTGGCCTGACACTCTCTCGTGCTGCCGGAAAGCCGTTCATCGAGTTGATTGAAGGGTTGATCTTCGAGCCACTGATGATGGGGAGCAGCACCTTTGTGATCGGCGACAATCTAGCAGGCCGGTTGTCAGTGGGTTACGCCAACGGGCGCGACGGAACGATTGGCACAGCTGTGCCTTTGCGAGAACACGACGGCAGAGGGTACAAGGTTCCCAACGGTGGCATCTACTCAACCGTCGGTGACTTGCGTCTCTTCATCGCGAGTCTGCAGGGTGTCTCGGACCCGGACATAATCACGGCTGGAAGCCGGAGGGAGATGTTGTCCATTCAGACACCGGAGGCCTCGACTAGCGGCTACGGTTTGGGCCTCTCAATAAGAACCAGTGACAGTGGCCGGCGCTTCTTCGGTCATGGAGGATCAGTTGCCGGCTACAATGCCTATATGGTATTCGAACCGCAGTCCGGATGGGGCGTCGTACTGCTCAGAAACTACAATAGTGGGGGAAACGAATCTGGGGAGAGCTGCAGTAGAGCTGTTAGAGGAGCTGGTGAATGAACGGTGAATCAGGTGTCACTCGATCGCTCATCTTCTACTGACGATATCCCAGTAGGTGTGGTACGAACCATCATCAAATCCCTCGATGAATGTCTCAATGATCTGCAGCAGTTGAGTGCTGCCGTAGCCGGGGACCGATTGCGGCAGACGCTGCAAGTATCCGCGGTTGAAGTAGCTGCGAATGATCACACTCTTGTTGTCGATCGGCATGCTCTTGACGTTCTCAACGAACCTCGCAAATGTGCCTTGTCGCATCAGATAGAATTCGACGTTTGACGTGTAGAATCCGGAAACGTTCTCTCCCACCCCCGCTATGTAACTTCCTATTCTCCTGAGCGCTTGCGGACCCGCCAGGTCACCTATGACGGGGACTATCAAGTTGCGCTCCTCCAGTGACTTGACGAATTGGAAGCCACTGTCGGTAGCGAGGTAGTTCGCCTGCCTGCCGGTTCGGTCAGTCTCGAGCAACAGTTGACGCAGTGTCGGATAATCGGGTCTGGGCGGTCTATTGTAACTCTGGAATCGCAAGGTCAGCCCCGCGGAGACAAACGCCTGGTGGAACTCACTGATGGTGGCAATGTCGTCCTCGGCGAGCTCGATTCCGTAGGCCTTTACTAGGTCGATGATGCCGAGTCGACTAACGTTCGCGTAGTCCGCATCAGCTGCCTGCGAGTCTAGGTGGGCCACCAACTCACTAACTGGCCTGTTCCTCCATCCCTCAATGTTCCCGGGGCACGGTCTCCCGGTCAGCAGGCAAAGGTACTCGAGGCGTGTCTCAGCCAAGTCAAACAGCGCTTTGAAAAGGAGGTGTTCTAACAGGTTGGCGCGTCGGATATCAACGATGAACGCGATCCTCGGTCGGATCTGAGCTATGTACGAGAAGTTCTGGGCTGGCCCCACACCGATATATGCGCCCCCACTCACACCGAGCTCCTCGAGGCTCCCCATGACATGGAGATAAGAGGTCTCATTGGAGATCAGGTTATCGGTGTCGAAATAGCCCGACGGCTCGGACAGGGTCTCTGCCAGTTGCGCGAACTCCGTCGTGCTCAGGCGGTGAGCGACCGTCGTTTGTGTGCCCACACCTTGCCCGGAGGCGTATTTGTCGCCACAGGCCGGTAGGCTCAGGAGAACTGCTATCGCAGTTGCCGAGTGCAGAAACCAGCGGCTCGAATGCTCGATCCCCACGGATACCCTGATTAGCTCTTCCGAGATCCCCGCTTGCTGGCGTTCCTCAGGTGTCAGGCCAGAATGAGACGTCGTGGCGGGGCGTGTGACCAGTGTCTCGACGCCACCGAGGCTCGGGGCGACGATTGGCAAACGAACCTTCGACATGAAATGTTCCGCCTCCTCAACTCCACCATGTATCTCGAAGCTCAGCATTCCGCTGTTGCCGTCGAACATCTCTCGAGCCACATTGTGCGCAGGATGACTGCTCAGGCCGGGATAATTCACATGCTTCACTGCAGGGTGTTTGTCGAGGGCGGTGGCCAGTGTTTGCGCACTCTCGTTCTGATAACGCACTCGTACTGAGAGCGTCTTCACACCTCTGTGCAGCAGGAAGCACGCGTGCGGGTCCAGCGTACCGCCTAGTAGGTTGAGTTTGTGCGTGATCACTTCAATCAGATCTGCTCTGCCGATGACGGCGCCGGCGACGATGTCAGAGTGACCGTTCAGGTACTTCGTACAGCTGTGGAGAGACAAATCGAAGCCCCACTCCGCAGGCCGAAAGTTGACTGGGCTGGCAAACGTGTTGTCAATCAACGTTATCACCTCATGCTTCTTGGCAAACTCCACTACACTCCGGAGGTCCGGTACATCCATCAGGGGATTCGCCATTGTCTCTACATAGATGGCCTTCGTGTTCGGTTTCAGCTTCTCTTCCCATGTGGCGGGATCGGAACCATCGACGAAGTCGAAAGCAATTCCGTATTTCCCGAGATCTCGGGTGACGAGATCGTAAGTGCCACCGTAGAGGCAGCTCTGGGCTAGGAGATGATCACCGGAACTGAGGATCGCAAAGAGCGCCGTGGAGATAGCTGCCATCCCACTGGAAGTGACTAGGGCTGCCTCGGCGTTCTCCAGCGACGCCAGCTTCTGGTGGAGTGCCGTGTGGTTCGGCGTGTTGTTGAGGCGGATGTACTTGATGTCGTGGTAGCTGGCCTCTCCACCATATTCGAACATTGCCGATTGAAAAACCGGCATGCTGACGGCCCCGCCGATGCGCGGGTTCGGTTCGCCGGCATGGATCAATTTTGTCTCGATGTGTTCGCTGTTCCCAGCCATTGGATTGCTGTCCCCCACCTAGTAGGAAGTTCATCCTGCTCGCAGATCGAAAGACAATCTAACCCTTTGTCGGCACCTGATGATTACGGAGCTTCACGCACTGCCGGCGAAGAGCGGTGTCTGTTAGCTTGGAGACATTCCGCTCCAGAAACACTCGAATTCGGAGTCACGCAGATGTGGCGTGGTGTCATTGATGAGTATCGCGAGCGGCTTCCAATCGAGGAAGGCGTGCAAGCCGTGACACTAGGGGAGGGCAACACTCCGCTCGTGGAAGCACCGAGGGTCGCCGACCAGATCGGATTTGGGGGCCGTCTGCTGCTCAAGTATGAAGGCCTCAATCCGACCGCATCATTCAAAGACCGCGGTATGACGGTGGCGATTTCGGTGGCGGCCGCCAGCGGGTGCGAAGCCGTGATATGTGCCTCCACCGGAAACACGTCTGCGTCGGGCGCCGCCTACGCGGCGAGGGCAGGTATGAAGGCAATCGTGATCATACCGGAGGGAAGGATCGCACTGGGGAAGCTCAGCCAGGCGTTGGCGCATGGCGCGACGGTTGTGTCCATTGACGGCAACTTTGATCAGGCGATGAAGGTCGTGACCGAGTTGACCCGCAGATGCAATGTCGTAGTGGTGAACTCGATAAACCCCTACAGGATCCAAGGACAGAAGACGGCGGCATTTGAGATATGCGACGTGCTGGGCGCTGGAGTTGTGACATCGAGACCGCGAATGATGGGCTTTCAGGCGGCGGGTGCCGACCCCATCGTGCGCGGCAGAGTGATCGAGAACCCCGAAACGGTCGCTACGGCTATTCGCATCGGAAATCCGGCGAGTTGGAAGACCGCCGAGGCGGCGCGGGATCAATCCGGAGGCATAATCGAATCTGTGACGGATGAGGAGATCCTTGTAGCGTACAGTATGTTGGCCTCAGGTGAGGGCGTATTTGTTGAGCCGGCCTCTGCTGCCTCACTTGCCGGGTTGCGGAAGGTCTGCGATGCGGGCGGGATCGAAGACACGGCAACTGTCGTCTGCACCCTGACCGGTCATGGACTGAAGGATCCGGCCACGGCAACTCATGAATCGCCAGAACCAATCTCAGCGCGGGCCGATGCCGCGGAGATCATCAGGCTATTGAAACTGTAATGATCGCGAGGCGCTCATGAACTTCGCAGTGTGCGAAGCAAGTTCTCAGATGCTTCACGGTGATGACGACTGGTTGCGACTAGTCGAAATCAGCAAGAAACATCGACCGGATGTCCTACTGTTGAACGAGATGCCGTTCGGCCGATGGATTGCGGCAGAGCCGGAGCCCGACCGGGAGCAGTTGTTAGCGTCGCAGAATGTGCACGACCACGGGCTGGATCATCTGGGAGAACTCTCAGCCGGAGCGGTGTTGAGTACTCGGCCGACCTTCGACGCCGACCGTAGTGTCAACCAAGCATTTGTGTGGACCGATGCTGCCGGCCTTGTGGCGGTGCACACCAAGCAGTTCTTCCCCAACGAGTCGGGATACTATGAAGCCCGCTGGTTCGAAAGGGGTGAAAAGAGGTTCGGCGTGGCCGAGGCCAACGGGATCAATGTTGGCTTCCTGATCTGCACCGACGTGATGTTCCCGGAATGGGCGAGATTCTACGGTAGGAACGGTGCGCACGTGATTGCCGTCCCAAGGGCCACTCCAGTACTGTCCCTGGAGCGTTGGAAGACGATGATGCGTGCGGCAGCAATCATGTCGGGATGTTACGTCGCCAGTTCCAATCGTGTCGGGATCGACAAGCGTGGCCAAGAGTTCGGTGGCCGCGGGTGGATAGTGGCTCCCAGTGGGCAGGTTGTGGCTGAAAGCTCTACCGAGCATCCCATCGCAACGGCGTCAATCGATCTAGCGCTGGTGGCGGAGGCAAAGGCAGGGTATCCAGCATATGTGGAAGAGCTTCCGATTGAGGTAGTAGCCCAGACGCATGGGAAGGATTAGGAGGCGAAGAGGGGGAAGGAGGGGAAGAAGAGAGGGCAGGAAGGGCAGCGGGGGGAACCTCGTGCAGAGATCCACAGCCCCACTACCCACGTTGCATGTCTAGTGAATGATCTCTTCTTCTGCCCCGGCCAAGTAAATCGCATTGAAGAGAAACTTGTAGGTCCCGTGTGGCTGACTGCGCCGCACGATTTCGGGTCCAAACAGATATAGCTTGCCTTTGCCAACGTCGGCCTCGACGATGGCAATACCACCGTCCAGCTTCTCTTGGCCCCAAGCCCAGCCACTGCGCAATGGGCTGTCACTCTCGAACCACGCTACAGGACGTACCATCTGTCCCGCTGACTCGGCAGCAAGTCTGAGAACCGGGCTGCGGTTGAACGAAACGTCAACCCGCTCGGCAAGGCCGTAGGCGATCGGTAGTGTATTGTCCACCTGAACCTGGAGTATGGATCCTGGAATGAAGTATTCATCGTTTGAGAGAGGTCCCCCTGACTCGTCAACCATGTGGTTCGTCAGTGGCAGATCAAGGTGCTGCGCCATGGCAGTGGAACTTCCAATGGTGACGATGGTCCCACCATCGTCCAAGAACTGCCTGAGCTGAGGGATCGTGGTGTCTGCAGTCACACTGCCTATCATCCGCTGGTACTCTTGGGGAATTGTAGCCGGATCGGGACCTCTACCGAAGCGACCGAACTGGCTACCACCTGTAGCTGCTTGAGGAATGGCCCCACTGACGAAGACGAGCACGTCGTACTCGTCCGCGAGATTGCCCTCGTTGAGATCCTGCGGGTACGTTATCTCGTAGGTAAACTCGAACTGCTCCAGGACCCAACGCATCCATCCCGAAGGCATTGAACCTCCATACCGGTCCCACAATCCGATCCTGACCGGATTCATCCGCAAGGCAGCACCGCCCGGCATGGAGGATACACCCTCGAAATCGATACCGAACTCAGCTGCCATTTCCTCCAGACTGGACCTGGTGGACGGTTGCGTCTTTATGAAGACGGTGCCAGCGGGATACGTGGTACCGTTCGCGTCTAGCGGTTGCGTGAACCAGTACACTTGCTCGCCCTCAGCCAACAAGCGGTTTGCAGCTGTGAAACCGTCGTTTATTGCGTGGCTCAGCAAATAGCCCGAGCTAGTGGCGCTGCCCGTCACCGCTCCTGGCAACGGTGCTGCGAAACCATCGACATGTTCGAACGGTCCGTCGAAACCGTCAAGCACCCGATCGAACTGTATGCCCATTTGGAATGCCAGCGTCCAGCCGGCATTGTCGTACGGCGGCGTTGGTGGACCGCCGGGATAGGCGAAATCGTTGGGGTGATCCTGTGGCTCGAACATGTCCATCACGTGGGGGCGGAAC
>JBDGXD010000487.1:0-3019 GCA_039584755.1 Gemmatimonadota bacterium | reverse complement strand
CTCGACTCGGGTGAAGCAGACGGCTTTCTGTTCTACGTGATGCCCTACGTCGAGGGCGAGTCACTCAGAGATCGCCTGAACCGTGAGAAACAACTTCCGATCGGTGATTCTCTGAAGATCGCGAGTGAGGTGGCGGACGCTGTTGGCTTTGCTCACGATCACAACGTCATTCACCGCGACATCAAACCCGAGAACATCCTGCTCGAAGCCAAGCATGCAGTTGTCGCCGACTTCGGAGTCGCTCGCGCCATTGCGGAAGCAGGTGAGACAAGACTCACAACAACCGGAATGGCAATAGGAACACCTGGCTATCTCAGTCCGGAACAGACAAGCGGTGAGCGGGAGTTGGACGGCAGAAGTGATGTTTACTCGCTCGGCTGTGTGCTGTACGAGATGTTGGCCGGTCAGCCACCGTTCACAGGCCCTACTGCCGAGAGCATCGCGCGCCAACATCTGGCCGCCACGCCACGCTCGGTGCGGGAGGTACGGCCCACCGTTCCCCACGATGTCGCCGCAACCGTTGCAAAGGCGCTGGCCAAGGCCCCGGCAGATCGGTATCAGACAGCAGAGGATTTGAGTGAGTCCCTCGCATCCGGGCTGGTGAGCGTTTCGACGCCGAGGGACATGAGACCCATCCGAATGGGCTTGATGAGTAGTAGGAAGCTGCGGCTCGGCTTTGCGGCGGCCCTCGCCGTCTTGGTGATAGTAGCTGCGCTGCTAGTGCCCCGCGGTGGTGCCGGTGTCTTAGATCCCAATCGAGTGCTGGTCGTCGCGTTGGCTGACGAGAGCGGAATGGCAGAGACGCGGGCGCTGGGTCGCATGGCTCAGGCCTATGTCATCCAGACTCTCGCCGATGCCGGGTTTGCGAAGGTGGTGGATCCGATCACTTCGATGGCCGTGTATCGCAACGTGGCAGCGGCCGGGGTGGATGGGGCGCCTGGTGACATTGCGGCGTTGGCGGATGATGCCCAAGCGGGTACCGTCGTAACCGGCAGCTACTACGCCGCAGGCGATTCCGTTCACATTCAGATCCGAATCACCGACGCCAGTGACGGCAGCGTGCTGGAAACGGTCGGTCCTATAGTGGGTTCGGTTGGCGCACCCGGGGAGATCGTAGCTCGCTTGGGGAGGGAGGTGGTGGGAACTCTTGCCTCCCTGCTGGACCAGGATATCGGATCGTGGGAACCGGCAGTGCAACCCGCGACCTATGAGGCCTACGAGGCGTACAGTGAGGGGCTTGCAGCATACCTGTGGGAGGCAGGATACGCCGAGGCTGCTCACCATTTCGAGCGCGCAGCGGCAGCTGACCCCACGTTTTTCCGCGCGGTGCTGTGGGCCGCACAAAGCTACGTGTTGATTGGACCGTCCCACTATGCGCAGGCGGAGTCCCTCCTCGCACCCCTCATCGCAGCGCGCGCCCAGTTGAGCCGCTACGAGCGCTGCCGCCTCGATTTCGTGGTGGCGTTGGGGATTCGGTCCAGCCTGTCTGCGGGCTATGAGGCCGCCCGCTGCATGGCGCAGGCAGCGCCCGGCTCCGATGACGCGAAGCGCGAGCTGGCAGTGTTCACGTGGCGACTCAACCGTCCGGCTGAGGCGATTGAACTACTGCGGGCACTGGATCCCGACCGTGGACTCGCAAGACAATGGAGCGGCTACTGGGCTTGGATCTGCACATTCACCCACATGCTGGGCGAATACGATGCGGAGTTGGCGGCTGCACGGGAGGGGCGGCAGCGATTCCCCGAGAGCCCGGACTACCTCTCGATTCAGGCTCGCGCCTTGGCGGCACTCGGCCGCCTGGAGGACGTTGCAGCACATGTAGACTCGCTGCGTGCGTTGCCCTCGAGTGCGACACCGGGCAACCGCCTCGGATCGCTAGCGCTGTTCCTCCGGGTGCACGGCCAGCGCGCCGCGGCCCGAGAGCTGTTCGATGAGACGATCGATTGGTTCCGGTCACGGCCGCAGAACACTGAGCGCGTCCGGGGAACGTTGGCTCACTGGCTGTACCAAGCGGAGCGGTGGGATGCCGCCCAGAGACTGTATCAAGAGCTGGCACGGGAGCATCCCGAGAGTGTTGAGTATCTCGCCAGGGTGGGCAGGTTGGCCGCAAGACTCGGTGACAGCGAAACAGCAGCCACCGTCAGTGAGCAGCTCCGCCTGCTCGAGCGCCCTCACCGCATAGGCAGGGCTACGCTGCACCGCGCCGCGATTGCGGCGTTGCTAGGGGACCGCGAGCAGGCGATGACCTTGCTGGCACAGGCGAAGGAGCAGACACCGCAATGGGGTCTCCACGTGCTGGTGCACCGCGACATCGACTTCGAGTCGCTGCACGACTATCCGCCGTTTCAGGAGTTCTTGCGGCCGAAGGGGTAGCGATCCCCCGGGTGAGTCTTCATTCATGAGCTGTCGATTGATCCTCAGTTCCGGAGTGGAAAACGTTTGGAGGACTGATTTATGCAACCAGTGCCACTGAAATTAGTTCCTTCGATGATTCTGCTTCTCTGGAGTGTCACACCGATACCGCTTTGTGAGGCTCAGGGTGAGCCGGACCGCCAGAAGGTCATCATAGATACAGACATGGGACAGATGAATGACGATGCACTCGTTCTCTTCATGCTTGCCAACTCGGACAACATCGACATTCTGGGCCTGACAATCGTTGCCGGAAACACTTGGGTTGAGGAGGGCACCGCCTACGGTTTGCGCCAGTTGGAGGTGATTGACAGGACCGAGATTCCCGTCCTGATGGGCGCCAATGAACCTCTCATGGGAAGCCGGCAATCCTCGCTGGTGGCAGAAGAGGCCTTATACGGCAATGTTGAGTACCTGGGAGCTTATTCCCGTCCCAAACCCAACTCCTACCTCGATATCAGTCGTGAGCCTTACGGAGGTTATCCTCGAGCTGAACCCTCATCCGAAAACGCCGTTGATTTCATTGTTCGCCAGGTAAAGGAGAATCCGAACGAGGTAACACTGTTCGTCATTGGCCCCGCCACGAACATCGCTCTGGCAGTCAAGA
>JBDGXD010000486.1:0-3019 GCA_039584755.1 Gemmatimonadota bacterium | reverse complement strand
CATGCGACCCCCCAACTGGGCCGCCCAACCCGCCGCCAGATGAACCCGAGGACCCCCAGGACCCGCAGAAACAAGGGTTCCTGGTGCTGCCCGGGAGCCAAGACTTCCTGGTCTGATCGGCGCGGAGGCACGCCCTCCCGAACGGGGGCCGGATCGTGTGGTCCAGCCCCTTGTTCTATTCCCGCCACTGGTCTTTCCCGTGGGAATGAGCCCATAACGACTCATGGGCTGCACTGTCCGTACGTCCGACTCCGGGCCGTGTCACCACCCGCGTGCGCGAGGCAGGTCGGTATCCGTACGTTCCCAACGGCGCCGGCGGCCGGCCGGGTGGCCCTCGTGGTAAACTCTGCGATGAAACAGGCCGCCGGTCCCGGCGGCACTCGCCGACGTCACGTCGGTCGCACGTTGCTCGCAGCAGCGACCGGAGTGTTGCTAGCGGGCAACGGAGCCATCGCGTGCGGGCCTGCGGACAACGGACACGGCGGACCCGCTGCGTCCCGCACAACCCTTTTCACTGACGTCACCCGGCAACGCGGACTGGACTTCGTACACGGGGAACCGGTCGATGGGAGCTACTATGTGGGCGAGCAGCTCGGGTCGGGCGTGGCACTGCTCGATTACGACGGGGACGACGATCTCGATATCTACTTCGTCAACACCTCCCGACGCTCTGTGCCTGAGGCCGACGCCCCGCTCCGAAACGGCTTATGGCAGCAGGTGGATGGAACGTTCATTGACGTGACAGCTGCATCGGGCCTCGGCGACACGGGCTACGGTGTGGGCGTCGCCGTGGGAGACATCGACAACGACGGTCATCCCGACGTGTACACCACCAACATCGGCCTCGATGCGCTGTACCACAACGAGGGCGACGGGACGTTCACGAACGTCACGGAGGTAGCGGGAATCGACAATCGGGAGTGGGGGGCTTCTGCGACGTTCCTGGACTTCGACCTCGATGGATTCCTGGATCTGTACGTCACCAACTACTTCGAGTACGACACCCTAAAGACCTGTCCCGATCAGACGGGCCGATTCGACTACTGCGGCCCGCAGCATTTCGGCGGCACGCCGGACGTACTCTATCGCAACAACGGCGACGGTACGTTCGTCAACGTCTCACGCGCCTCGGGTATCGCGACCGAAACCCATGAAGGGCTGGGAGTGGTGAGTGCCGACTTCAACGACGATGGGTTCCCCGACCTGTACGTCTCCAACGATGGCGAACCCAATCACCTTTGGATCAATCAGCGGGACGGAACGTTCCGCGACAACGCCCTGGCGCTTGGTGCTGCGGTGAACGCGTTCGGCCAGACCGAAGCCGGGATGGGTCTTGCGCTCGGGGATATCGACCAGGATGCAGACCTCGATCTCTTTGTGACGCATATCGGTGGGGAATCGAACACGTTCTACAGCCGGAGCCCACAGGGGTACCGGGACGCCACGATGGCGACCGGGTTGGCCCAGCCGAGCTTGAGCTTCACCGGGTTCGGCACCGGGCTCTTTGACTACGATCACGACGGCGATCTGGACCTGGCCGTGGTGAATGGCCGCGTGACACGCGGCCCCACGTCGGAGTCCGGCCGACCGCGAAACCACTGGGACGCTTATGCCGAGCCCAACCTGCTGTTCGAAAACGAGGGTCTGGGGCAGTTCCGCGATGTGAGCGGAGCGGCACCGGATTTCACAGAACCCCTTACCAACAGTCGCGGCCTGGCGTTCGGTGACATAGACAACGACGGCGACATCGATATGCTGGTGACGAATGCCGGCGGGCGCGCGCAGCTGTTTCGCAACGACGTCCCAAACAAGGGACGCTGGCTCATCGTACGGGTCATCGACCCCGTGCTCGGACGCGACGCCATCGGCGCCACGGTCACCGTGTTCGCCGGCGGCCTTCGGTTGCAGCGCCTGATCACCGGCGGGTACAGCTTTCTCTCCAGCAGCGATCCGCGCGCACACTTCGGGACGGGCAGTGCAGCGGCCGTCGACAGCATCCTCGTTCGCTGGCCCGGTGGCTCCGCAGAACGATTCCCCGGCGGCCCGACGGGGCGACGGATCACGCTCGAGCGAGGACGGGGAGTAAGCCAGGATGGCTAAACGCCCCAAGCGGAACCGGAAACGTGCGCGCCGCGGCCACGCCCACCCGTCCCCGGCACCAGTACTGATACCAACCGCCCCAGAGGCGCGTCCATCTCGCCGGCGTATCCTCACACGGGCGTTCACAGTAGCCGCGGTTGTGCTGCTGGTGGCAGCCGGAGGTGGTTGGCTGCTGCGATCGCGGATGGTACCGGTCGTACCGCCCCCCGATCCGGACCTCAGCGGAGTGGAAGCCACCATTACCGAGAAGATCCAGCGCCTACAAGACGTAGTGAGCGAGCACCCGCGCTCGGCGGCCGACTGGGGACGGCTGGCGTTGACGCTGCACGCACACTCGTTCCTCGCCGAGGCGGCCGTCGCGTACGCGCAGGCCGCCGCACTCGATCCCGACGACTTCCGCTGGCACTATCTGGGCGGTCTGGCGCTGCACCATCAACACTCCGACGAAGCCATCCAGTGGTTCGCTCGATCGTATGCCTTGCGAGCCGACTACACGCCGCTGCTAGTCAATTGCGGCAGGAGTCTGCTCGCAGCGGGACGGCTCGAAGAAGCGACGGTCATGTTCCAGCGCGCCCTCGTTCTAGATCCGGCCTCGCCGCACGCGCTAATGGGACTCGGCCGGATCGCGGTGCTCCGCGATGACCTCACAGCCGCCCGGCGTCATTTGGAGCGTGCCCTCGTGACCGCCCCGCAGGACCCGGAGATTCAGGCCCTGCTCGCCCAGGTTCATTCGCGCCGAGGAGACTCTCAGGCGGCAGAACGGGCGCTGAGACGGTCCAAGCAAGCCGCAGGGTTTGCACCGTTCCCGGATCCGGTGTACATGGATGTAGCGCGTGAGGGTGTTGGCTCCTTCTGGCATCTGCGCCGCGGCGAAGATCATATGATTTGGGGACAGTACGCCGCCGCCGCTGCGGAATTC
>JBDGXD010000485.1:0-3030 GCA_039584755.1 Gemmatimonadota bacterium | reverse complement strand
CTGCGAACATGGGGTCGACTTCAGAGGGAAAGTGGCTTAGAAATGATTCTGGGGTGCGCCGTCGGCTTGCTGCGTCTCTGCGACTCTTGCGGAGGTACGTACGTAGTTTCAAGTTAGCTGCCTCGCCCTCACAGCCACGTACAACAGAAGTCCACGTCGGTGGCCTCACGGCCCCGCCGCCAGACAGACGCCATTGTCGACGCCGCAATAAGAGAACTCTGCCATGAACCCTGAAGGAGTTAGTGGCTTCACATTTCCCGTGGGGTACCATCAGTTTCACCGGGACCAGTTATTCAATTTTCAACTGAACCGGCCGTATTCCCTGGGGTACGCCCGATTCAACGATCTGCAGCAAGCCGGGAAGAGGATCAGGACGTTCGGCGACTGGAAGACCGAGATGCTCCGGCTGGCGACGGAGTCCGTCTTGGAAGGCAGGTTGATCAACGCGGCCTTCTACTACCGGGCGGCCGAGTTCTACACATTCCCCGACGACCCGGACAAAGCGCCTCTGTATGACAAGTTCTCCGAGCTCTTCTATCGAGCCTTTGAGGATCACAGGATCGAGAGGGTCCAGGTCCCCTTCGGTGAATCCATCTTACCTGCCATCGCTGTCGAGCCGGAGGGTAAACCGAGGGGAACCGTCGTTTTGCATGGGGGCTATGACTCCTTCATCGAGGAGTTCTACTCGTTGATGCAGTACTTCAAGGCGTCCGGGTTCAAGGTCATTGGTTTTGACGGGCCCGGACAGGGAGCGGCCCGGCGGAGGAGCGGTCTGCCACTCGACTACCGCTGGGAAGAGCCAGTGGGGTCCGTCTTGAACCATCTCGGTCTGGAGGACGTCACGCTGGTTGGCCTCTCCATGGGGGGATATTTCGCTCTCAGATCGGCGGCTTTCGAGCAACGGGTGAGACGAGTAATTGTCTCGGGGCACGCCTTCGACTACCGAAAAGTGGCACCGGCACCAGCCAATTGGCTCCTCATGTTTTTCCGCGACTATCTGCGGGAGTTCACAAACAAGCTATCGAGATGGAAAATACGAAGGGGTGGTATGGAGGCATGGAACATCAGCCACATGATGTACGTCTTGGGCGTCGACGAGCCGATGGCAGCTCTGGATTTCGCTTTCCAGCTGAACGAGGAAAACCTTCATTCGAACCTGGTGAAACAGGATGTGCTGATCCTAGTGTCACGAAACGACCATTTCATCCCATTCAGGCTTCATGAAATGCAACTGCGGCGCCTAACGTCTGCAAGGTCGGTTACGGACCGGGTGTTCACTAAAGAGGACCACGCCCACAATCACTGCCAGATCGGCAACATCGGTCTCGCCCTGAAAGTGATGAGGGAATGGCTTGACGAGAGAACGATCCCATAGGGCGAACAGCCGAGTAGCCTGCCGCCCAACGGCGGCATGCAGCTGACGGCGCTGCGCACGGCAGTGCGCTGAACGGGCGTTGGCTTCACTAGCCACCCGCATGCCGGCCGGGATCGGTGAATGAGGGAGGGAGATAGTGCCAGCGATCAGAATGACGGTGATCACAGAACCCGCTGACGGTAGGCGGGCGGTATTGATGCGACAGAATCTGGAAGGTCACTTGATTCAGGATGAAGGTGATTCGACATACCTCTGTGGTTCCTGCGGTTTCGCACTTCTCAAAGACATGGATAACGGCCATGTCTTCGTCGATGTCGTATTCAAATGTCCGAGTTGCGAGTCGTTCAACGAGATCTAGCGCGCAGGTGAATGAGGGAGGGAGATAGATGTCCATAGTGAGTGACCGCGACCATGAAAAGGCTCGGCAGCTTCCGGATAGGTTCGTGAAGTTTCCCGTTGGCGAGGCAAGGGAGCGCATTATGGAGTTGGTGAGCCAGTCTTGGAAGTCCTACGAGGCTTATGCGCGGATGGATCTGGTTGAAGCTCTGGTGCTGATCCTGGAGCCGCTGTTGGAACCTGGTGCCGTGGTGAGCGATCGAGAGCGAGAACTCTGCGACGATGCCATCACCAAGTGGGTAGCGGCGCAGTGACCCTGGCTAGGAGCCTCCTCCCAGAATCTGCACCAACAGCAACACAATCCCCGCGCCCACTGCCAAACACCACAGCCTAGCGAGGCAGGCGTGCAGCAACCGGATGTCACGGGCGACTGAGTAGACCGAACATAGGGCCGAGTGAGCTGTCGATACTAACGGTGTCCAGATTACGGTTGGTGTCTCATGGTCAAAGACATGCCAGAGCCCCTAACGCTTCCATGGCGGATCGGCACCTTGCGTCGCGGAGAGACGGTGCACACGTGTCTGCTGGACTTCCCCGGTCCAGAGGGCTAGTGTGACCGATCTCTTGGCGTGGGCGACACGTAAGTGCGGGTTGGCATCCTCGATATTTTATCGCTGCCGTCACGGCACCTCGCGAGCACCGTCTATCACTTTGTGATGACGAAGCAGTTTGCCAGCGTGACCCCACAGGCGGTAGCGGTTTGGTGTCGTCGGGCCGGACACGAGACCTTCTACGCCACGTACTACGGGGTAGGAAATCCCCAAGGCCCGCTTCCGTCCGATCTCGACATCTTGTTCATCTGCAGTTACACCCAAGCCAGTCCCCTCGCCTACGCACTGGCCAAGCTCTACCGGCGGGGCGGCACGCGGACCGTCATCGGCGGCCCTCACGCCAAATCGTTCCCCACCGACTGCCTCCGATTCTTCGACATCGTTGTTCAGGATTGTGACCAGGAGCTGATTCGCGATATCGTTGCTGGTGCGGTCGATCCGGGATCGGTCATCTCCAGCGCAACCGCGTTTGATGATCTCCCGACCGTGGAAGAACGCATGCCGGAAATTCGCACGGCGGCCTTCTTCTTCAAACGGTGGCGCAACTTTATGAGCAGCGTTCCGATGCTGGCCAGTGTCGGGTGTCCATACACATGCGACTTCTGTATCGACTGGAACAATCCCTTCCGCCTGCTTCCACTCGATCGCCTCGCTGCCGACCTCCGGTATGTAGGCGAGCATCTGCCGGGTATCATCGTCGGCTTCCAC
>JBDGXD010000484.1:0-3437 GCA_039584755.1 Gemmatimonadota bacterium | reverse complement strand
GAATCGGTCGGTTCTGAGCTTACAAGATCTTTACAGCACGCCGACCCAACCCCTACAAAAACTCATTGTCCCGCCCGAGGTGAACGGTTAACGTGATTAACGGTTTTACGAGTTCTTGCGGGGCACCATTTCGCATCCGGATAAGTGAATGGCCACCAGGTCCAGGCTGAGACGTCGCACCTATTCGCGAACGATCCTATTCGTATCGCTGTTGCTGATCGTGGCGATGTCGTTGTGGCTGGGTTACAACGCCATTGCTACTGCTCGGTCACACGATGACGCTGTGGATGGCGCTCTGCGTGACTACTCCAGTATGGCGGCTTGGGAATTCACCCGCCGCACGAGAGAGAATCTCGACTGGTTGCTGTGGAACGCTTTTGAGGATGTGCCGGGCCGCACCCGCAGCAGCGAACTCCCGTCTCCCAACGTCATCGCCAGTGAACTGGAGCATGCGCTCCGGGTCCTACGTTGCAAGTGCGAAGAACTGAGAAGGCCGTTCGTCTATTTCCGGGCTAATCTGACGGACGGTAGCCTGGTTGCGGTACCGGACACCATCCCCAGGGTGAGATTGCAGCGGCTGGCTGACAGCGTCATCAGCCGACAGCGTGCGACGGGCTTGGACCGGATCGGTCTGATGACGATCATGCCCGGCGAACTCCTCGACGCACCGAGTTTGGTGGCGTACAACGTTGTGAACAACCGCAGCGGCAGCCCACGAGCCGTGTTCGGTTATATCACCGGTACGAACGCTTATCGGGAGCTACTCGAACGCTGGTTCGGGAGATCTCCCCTGCTGCCACCGGCCATCGCCGGCGAAGAACCCAATGACTCGCTGCTCTACATCAGCGTCCGCACCGAGAGCGACGCAGCTGTTTACGAGTCGACCGCAGAGTATCCCACGACGTTCTCCGTCCGCGACACGGTGGGCATGGAATACGGTGGATGGTATGTAGAGGCCGCCGTCAGGCCCGACGTAGCCGACCATCTGATCATCGGTGGTCTTCCTCGCTCGAGACTGCCGCTGATCTTCGTGTTGCTGTTCATAACTCTTGGCGTCGGCGCAGCCGCACTGTTTCAGCTTAGGCGCGAACACCAACTGGCACGTCTTCGCGAGGACTTTGTTTCAGGTGTGTCCCACGAACTGAGGACTCCGCTGGCGCAGATTCGCATGTTCGCGGAACTGCTCGAGGCGGGGAAGCTGCGCACTGCGTCTGAACGCGATCGCTCGATGGGAGTGATCAACCGAGAAGCTCGGCGATTGACGCATTTGGTGGAGAACATCCTGCAGTTCTCCAGATCAGGACGCGCCACCGTGGGCCTGAAGATCCAACAGCTGGATGTTGACAAGACGATCGCTGAGGTAATCGAAGCTTTCAAGCCCCTCGCCCTAGCCCACGATGTGGAGATCAAGTTGCAGGCGCCAACTGCTTTGTCAGTGCGTGCCGACCGTGATGCCGTTAATCAGATTCTGCTCAACCTGCTGGACAATGCGGTGAAATACGGCCCCTCGGGTCAGACGATTTCGGTCGAGGCCACACAAGAGGGCAATCGCCTACTACTCTCGGTGCAGGACCAGGGACCAGGCATACCACAGCATGAGCGAGACGCTATTTGGGAGCCCTACAAGCGCCTTTCACATGCGGACAGCGGAACCGTAGCCGGTACGGGTATCGGATTGGCAGTGGTAGATGAGCTGGTTGCGCTGCACGACGGGCGGGTCTGGGTTGAGGACGCACCCGACGGTGGAGCTCGATTTCTGGTCGAGTTGCCGGGCGTGTATTTGCCTACTTCTGCTCCTGACCCAGGGCACGAGGTCGAAGAATGACCAGAGTGCTGGTCGTCGAGGACAACACCGACCTCGCGTTCGGATTGAAGACGACGCTCGAGATCGAGGGATACGATGTGGAGGTGGCCTACGACGGTCGCAGCGGTCTGAAATGCGCACAGGATACTCCACCCGACCTGATCATTCTCGATCTGATGCTTCCCGAGCTGGACGGTTACGGCGTGTTGCGTGAAGCGCGTCGCAGCGGATTGGAAATGCCGGTGTTGATTCTCACAGCTCGGGGCGAAGAGGCCGATAAGGTGTTGGGATTGGACTGGGGTGCCGATGACTACGTCACCAAACCGTTCGGCACCTTGGAGCTACTAGCTCGGGTCAGGGCACTGTTACGCCGACAGCACGCCGCTGAAGACGAGAACGAGGAACTCACGGGGATAGAGCAGTTTGGTGATGTGGAAGTAGATCCATCATCACACACCGTACTCCGCAAGGGAGCAGCGGTTTCACTCGCGCCAAAAGAATTCGACTTACTCCTCGCACTCATCAAGCGACGGGGTGCAGTCGCCACTCGAGAAGAACTGCTCAAGGAAGTCTGGCAATACGAAGCCGACGTATTGACCAGAACCGTCGATATGCATGTGGCCGAACTACGGCGGAAGCTGGAACGTAATCCCGCCAAGCCCAAACACATCCTCACCGTTCGCAAGGTGGGATACAGGCTACATGTATGAACTCACCACGCCACCGCAGGCCTGCCGCGGCCGAATGCAATGAGGACCAGCCGCTGGCCGTGTTGCAACCTGGAGAAACTGACATGAATCTTCGTCCATTGAGATCGATAGTGGTATTGGCCTTGTGCGCGTTGCCCTCCTGGGCCGACGTGCGCGCTCAGGAGCCTGCCGACACCACCCAGGATGCGTTGTTCGTGTTCAACGATTGCAACGCACGCAACTGTGACTTCGACCACTTCCGGCGTGAGATCACCTGGATCAACTGGGTGCGGGATCGCGAGGACTCGGACGTCCACATGCTTGTCACAGCCCAGCAAACTGGAGGGGGTGGCTGGACTTACACTGTCGACTATATCGGCCGTCGCAATTTCGAAGGCATCAACAAATCGCTGTGACCATTGCCGTGGGATTGGTTCAATTCGTCGAGGCAACCCCGCTTGCCCCCAGACTCGACATAGTCTATCGGGAGCCGAGCGAGGGTTTCGCGCAAGTCGACCAACATGACCCGTGGAATCTCTGGGTGTTTCGCTTGAGCGGTAGCGGGGAAATCGAGGGCGAACAACAGGAGAAGGGCTATTCTATTGACGGCTCGGCAACGGCCGACCGGGTGTCGGAGGAACTCAAGATAAACTTCCGGCTGTCCGGCCGTTACAACTACGACGAATTCACCCTTGACGAAGGTGATGTCTACGTCAACAAGACGCATGATTACACGGCCGATTTGCTGATGGTTTGGAGTTTGGGCGACCATTGGTCCTTGGGCGGCAGAGCAAACGCCAACAGATCGACATTCCTCAATCGGGACCTGGCGGTTTCTGCTGGGCCGACCGTAGAGTTCGACATCTTCCCCTACTCGGAATCAACCCGACGGTCCATCACATTCCGGTACTCGTTGGAGATCGCTGCGTTCAACTACGAGTTGG
>JBDGXD010000483.1:0-3069 GCA_039584755.1 Gemmatimonadota bacterium | reverse complement strand
TGGAAGCTTGATGGCCGCTCCCTTCGATCCGGACGCGCGCGAGCCTACGGAACCGCCGGCCTCCGTTGTCGACGGCGTATGGACCGACAGGTCCGGCGCGGCGCACTTCAGCGTGTCGCGGCATGGGCGCCTGGTCTACGCGACAGGACAGCGATTCCAATCGCCGGACAGGCGCCTCGTCTGGGTCGATCGCAGCGGTGCGGTCGATCCCCTGCCTATGCAGCCGGATCTGTACAGTGGTCCACGCGTGTCGCCGAACGGTGAGACGGTTGTGCTCCAGATCACCCGGGATCAGGTGCAGCTGTGGACATTCCAAGTCGACCGCCCGGTCCTGAGGCTTCTCACGGAGGGAACCGCCACCGAGTACTGGCCGACGTGGGATCCGACCGGCCGGTTCGTTGGCCACAACTCCGATCGTCACGACGGTCCGCTAAACCTGTACGTTACGCCGGTAGATGGGAGTGCCCCCGGCTTGCAGTTGATCGAGAGCGACCGCGCGCAGACCGCGTCCTCATGGCGGAACGACGGAGGTGCGTTGGCATACCAGACTTACGGGAACCCTGAGACGTCTGGGGACATCTGGGTCTACTCGTTCGACGACAGCGTCGCCCGACCGTTCCTACGGACGCCGGCGGAGGAATCCCTGGGGGAGTTCTCGCCGGACGGGAAATGGATGGCCTACATCTCCGACGCATCGGGTCGTTATGAGGTCTATGTGAAGCCCTACCCTGGTCCCGGGGGTGTCGAGACCGTCTCTGCGGGCGGCGGCATGGAGCCGGTCTGGGCAGCGTCAGGACGGGAGTTGTTCTACAGGGATCTCACCGGCCAGCGGGTATACGCCGTGTCTGTCGACAACGATCCGGAGCTGCAACTCGGCCTGCCAGTGATGCTGTTTGAGGGCGATTTCGCGAACGGCAGTCGCTTCGGCCGGAGTTACGACGTGACACCGGACGGTAGGCGGTTCCTCATGCTCGAGATGACCCTCCCAACCAATTCCACTCGGTTGGTCGTCGTCGACGGCTGGTTCAACGAGCTTCAAAGAAGGCTCGACTCGAGATGACGAACCGACCCCTTTCTGGTTTCGTAAGATCCCAGGTGCGGGTACATGCATGAATAACGCACTCGAGCGGCTGAAAGCAGCCCTCGCCGACCGCTACACCATCGAGTGGTGCCGCGGAACACGCGGAAACAGGCGGACGAACGCCGCCGGTGATCGATGACTGATCCTATGGACCGCATCACATCCGCATTGGCTGAGCACTACCGAATCGAGCGCGAGCTGGGTCAGGGCGGCATGGCGACCGTCTACCTCGCGCACGATGTGAAGCACGACCGCAAGGTGGCGGTAAAGGTGTTGCGGCCCGAGCTCGCGGCAGTGCTCGGCGCTGAGCGCTTCTTGAACGAGATCAAGGTCACCGCCAACCTGCAGCATCCGCACATCCTGCCGCTGCATGATTCCGGTGAGGCTGATTCATTCCTTTACTACGTGATGCCGTACGTCGACGGGGAATCGTTGCGGCAGCAGCTCGCCCGCGAGAAACAACTGCCAACCGACGCTGCCGTCAGCATAACACGCGAGGTTGCCGCGGCCCTCGACTCGGCGCATCGGCGCGGTGTTGTGCATCGGGATATCAAGCCGGAGAATATCCTCCTAGCCGAGGGAAGCGCCGTCGTCGCGGATTTCGGGATCGCTCGGGCCGTCACCGCAGCGGGCGGCGAGCGGCTCACCACGACCGGCATTGTTGTCGGCACCCCGGAGTACATGAGTCCAGAACAGGCGAGCGGGGAACAGGATGTGGACGGACGATCGGATGTCTACTCGCTCGGCTGCGTGCTCTACGAGATGCTCGCCGGCGAACCGCCGTTCACTGGCCCTACCGTGCAGTCGGTTCTGGCGAAGCGCTTCGCGGATGAGCCGCTGCCGGTCCGCCGGCTGCGCCGCAGCACACCACAGCACGTCGATGTGGCCATTCAACAGGCGCTGGCGCGCGCGCCGGCCGATCGCTTCGCCACGACGGCGGAGTTCGCGGCGGCGTTGGCGCACTCCCCCCTTCAGTCTGCGAAGCAGCGTGCCATCAAGTCGATCGTGGTCCTTCCCTTTGACAACATGAGCCCGGACCCATCGGACGCCTACCTGGGAGACGGACTCACAGAGGAGCTCACCACCAAGCTGTCAAAGCTCGGGAGCCTGCGCGTCATCTCCCGCAATTCAGCCATGGCATTGAAAGGCAAGAAGAAAGACACCCGAGCCATCACGCGAGAGCTGGACGTCCAGTACGTGCTGGAAGGCAGCGTGCGGAAAGCGGGGGATGCGCTGCGGATCACGGCGCAGTTGATTGACGGAGAGCGGGACGCGCATCTGTGGGCCGATACGTACAGCGGCACCGTGGAAGACGTCTTCGGGATGCAGGAGAAGGTGTCGCTGGCAATCGTGGACGCACTCCGGGTCGAGCTGAGCTCCGAGGAGACGAAGCGCCTGCAGGAGCGGCCGTTCCAGAGCTTCCAGGCCTATCAGTTCTACATCAGGGCTATGGCCGATGCTTGGGGCCTCAGCGATACCTCCCTGGCTCGGGCCCTGGAGACCGCAGAACTGGGACTCGCAACCGTAGGCGAAAACGATCTCCTGCTAGTCGTCAAGGGGTGGGTCTTCTTCCAATACGTCAACATGATGGTTAGGCCGCCGGACACCTACAGCGCGTTCATCGAGGAGGCACAGCGGTGTGCGGACCGGGCCCTGGAGCTGAACCCCCAGTCGGCAGGAGCGCACGGTCTCCAGAGTTGCGTCTACGCTGCCACGGGGAAGCCCGCCTCGGCAGCGGCCCACTGCGCCAGGGCTCTTCAGCTCGACCCCAACAACCCCGAGGTACTAATGTGGGCGGGGTACTGGCGTGCGGCGGGAGGGTGGGACATGAAGGGAGCGCAGAGCATCCTGGAGCGTCTGGAGCGAGTGGATCCGCTGACGGGGATCAACGGCGGGGCCAAACGCTGGCGCGGGTGGTTCGAGGGTGATTTCGGCGCAGCTATGACGGCATGGGCGGACTGGTGGCGCACCATGGAGGATCAGAAGTC
>JBDGXD010000482.1:0-3094 GCA_039584755.1 Gemmatimonadota bacterium | reverse complement strand
TCAGCAAGAGGCGGCTGGATCACGTGACGTTCTTCCGGGGATGTCGTTCACGCCCGACTCGCGGGAAGTCGTCGCATCATACGGTGGCAAGATCTGGCGGGTGCCGGTCGACGGGAGCCCCGCCACCGAGATCCCGTTCGCGGTTGACGTCGATCTAGATCTCGGGCCGAAGGTTGCGTTCGACTATCCGATCAGCGATTCGGAAACGTTCATGGCGCGCCAGATTCGCGATGCGGTACCCTCTCCGGACGGAAGCAAGCTCGCGTTTACCGTCCTGGACCGGCTATACGTCATGGATTACCCGGATGGTGAGCCACGGCGTCTCGCCGGCGGTGAAATCGCCGAGCACCAACCCACTTGGTCGCCGGACGGTCGATGGATTGCCTACGTCACCGCAACATCGGCCGAGGGCGGCCACATCGTGCGAGTCAGGGCCGACGGCAGGGGGAACAGCGAGCAACTCACGCCTACGGCGGCCTTGTACCAACAGCCAAAGTGGTCACCCGATGGTGGGCGCATCATGGCCGTTCGAGGCCCGGCCCGGGCGTTCGCAGAAGGACTCACGCGCGACTTCCCTGGCGGTGCCGAGGATTTGATTTGGATTCCGGCAGATGGTGGCGAAACGACCACCATCACACCGGTCGACTTTTCAACGCCGCACTTCACAAACGATCCGGAGCGTATCTACGCATACAGTTCCTCGGATGGCCTGATCTCGTTCCGTTGGGACGGAACGGACAAGAAAGCCCACGTCAAAGTGACCGGCTACAAGCCTCCGACGGCGGAGCAGGCTACCAGAGCATCCGCAATCATGATGGCGCCTGAAGGCGACCAGGCATTGGCGCAAGTGGTCAACGATCTCTACGTGGTCACGGTGCCCATCGTAGGCGGTGAAACGCCGACTGTGTCAGTAGCAAATCCGGACAACGCGTCGTTCCCCGCAAGAAAGCTGACTGTAGTAGGCGGACAGTTCCCGACGTGGAGCCATGACGGAAGAACCGTGCATTGGTCGATCGGGAATGCGTTCTTCTCTTACAAGCTCGATGATGCCAAGGCATTCGAAGACAGCGTGAAGGCGGCGGAAGAGCAGGCAGAGCAACAGGAGGAAGCGGCGGAAGACGAGCCGCAGGAAGAGGAGGAAGAGAGCGCGACCTACAAACCGGACGAGTTCCGCATTGAAGTGGCGATTGTGCGCGACATTCCGGAGGGTACAGCAGTCCTGCGTGGGGCTCGAGTGGTAACGATGCGCGGCGATGAGGTGATCGAGAACGCAGATGTGGTAATTCGTAACAACCGAATTGCCGCGGTCGGTACACAAGGCCAGGTGCAGGTTCCGAGCGGTGCGGAAGTGATCGATGTTGGGGGTAAGACCATCGTTCCGGGGTTGGTCGACACTCACGCTCACCTACGAGCCGCTGCCAACATTCACCGTGAGCAGGTTTGGTCCTACGCGGCGAACCTGGCCTACGGTGTGACAACTACGCGAGATCCGCAGACAGCCACCACCGATGTGCTGACGTACGAGGACCTCGCTCGCGCCGGCCGCATTCTCGGGCCGCGGATGTACTCGACCGGCCCCGGAGTGTTCAGTTCTGAGAACATCAAGAACAGGAAACACGCCCTCGACATCCTGAAGCGGTACAGCGAGTACTACGATACCAAGACCATCAAGATGTACGTGGCGGGGAACCGGGAGCAACGACAGTGGGTCATCGACGCGGCTCGAGAGTTGGAACTGATGCCCACCACCGAGGGAGCTCTCCAAGGCATGATGGACCTGACCATGGCCATCGACGGATACTCGGGCCAGGAGCACAATACACCCGGCTTTCCATTCTATGAGGACGTGGTCCAGTTATACGTAGCCGCGGGAACTGCATACACCCCCACAATTCTGGTAACGTACGGCGGGCCGTGGGCCGAGAACTACTACTATGCCGAGGAAACCCCCTTCGAAGATCCGAAGCTGCGCTACTTCACGCCGTGGGAGGAGCTACAGACGAAGTCTCTGCGTCGCAACGCCGGCTGGTTCCATCCAACCGTGCACACCATGGATCGCGTAGCGAAGTTAGCGGCGGATATCGTCAATGCTGGCGGTATGGCGGGCATCGGCAGCCACGGGCAGCTCCAGGGACTCGGCTATCACTGGGAACTCTGGAGCGTCCAGTCGGGCGGGATGTCCGAGCACGACGCTTTGCGTGTGGCGACAATTCTCGGCGCTCGAGCTCTGGGCTTGGCAACTGATGTTGGCTCCGTAGAATCAGGAAAGCTGGCGGACCTGGTGGTGCTCGACGCCAATCCTCTCGACAACATCAGAAACACGAACACCGTCAGCATGGTAATGAAGAACGGGCGACTGTACGATGCCGATACACTCGACGAGGTGTGGCCGCGACAGGTAACCGCCGGACCGTTCTATTGGCAGCGAGACGTCCATCCCGAAACGGAGGCCGGAATCGGGAAGGATCGGCGGGCGACGGATTCTGGAGGAAGGGATTAGGGAGTCGGCGAACGTCGGTGAGGGCACTGCGAGCGGCAATCTCCCTCCGCGCCCTGCAGTGCAGCACGAGGGGCTGTGGCCAACTGGTAGCGCTGCACCGACGTGCTCTATGGGAGACCGCCGCTCGCAGTCTCTCTCGGAAACCATCCCGCTTCGCACTGCGGGCGACGATCTCCCTTCGCGCCCTGCAGTGCAGCACGAGGCTGGGGCCAACTGGTAGCGCTGCACTGACGTGCGCTACGGGAGACCGCCGCCCGCAGTGTCACGCCGGTCTCGCAGATTCTCCAGGCTTTCTGCCTCGGCTACGACGGGGGGAAGTCGGCGAACGTCGGCCACTCGGTGCCTTGATACCCCCTTGACTGCCGAATCCCATCTTCGACGCATCGCTCACAGGAGCACACGATGCGTCGAGCAGCCATACTCCTCATCCTCATCCTGCTCTGCCTTGCCCGGGCCCGGGCAGGCAACGCGCAGTCCACAGCCATCACTGTCGATTCGGGGACGCGTCTCCGCGTCACCGGCTGTCTGCCTGCCTGTGACACTCAGCTCAAGGGTGAGCTGCTTTGGTCAGACTCGGATTCCCTGGCCCTCGGC
>JBDGXD010000481.1:0-3110 GCA_039584755.1 Gemmatimonadota bacterium | reverse complement strand
CACCACCATATTATGGCCAGTCCTAATACTGGTAACATCCATTCCATGTGTTTACACCTGGCATGTCGAGAAAAACGAGGCGAATGTAGAATTTAGAATGTAGAATGTAGAATGTAGAGTCCGGAACCAATATGGCGTTGCTCCATACCCCCAAATGTCGGGTGGGGACTTCGACATTCGACATTCGATATTCTACATTCTGACTTCGGTACACATGGCTCTTTCACTCACGACTTCGTTCTCCGCCAGGGTAGGCATCGACATCCCCCTCATATGCGGTGCCATGTATCCCTGTAGCAATCCGGAATTGGTGGCGGCCGTGTCTGAGGCCGGGGCCATCGGGATCGTGCAGCCGGTCTCGCTCACCTATGTGCACGGTCACGAGTTTCGCGCCGGCCTGCGTCTGATCAAGCGACTGACCAACAAGCCGGTCGGCATGAACGCGTTGATCGAGGGCTCGTCTAAGACCTATCGCAGACGCATGGAACAGTGGATCGATGTGGCGCTCGAAGAAGGCATTCGACTGTTCGTTACCTCGCTAGGCAAGCCACGCTGGGTGGTCGAGCGTGTGCGGAGTATGGGTGGGCTGGTCTATCACGATGTCACCGAGCGCAAATGGGCCCTCAAGGCAATCGAGAGCGGTGTAGATGGGTTGATTGCGGTGAACCGCAGAGCCGGCGGTCACGCCGGGCCAAAGAGCGCCGAAGAGCTGCTCGAGGAGCTGAGTGATTTGGGTGTCCCGCTGATATGTGCCGGTGGGATTGGCGACGAACACGGCTTCGTCGCTGCGCTGCGAATGGGCTACTCCGGGGCACAACTCGGTACACGCTTCATCGCGACAACCGAATGTCGTGCCAGCAACGCATACAAGCGGGCGGTGCTCGAGGCTCGTGAGAGTGACATCGTGCACACGGAACGCATGACCGGTGTGCCGGTCGCAGTGATAGGCACACCGTATATCGATCGCATGGGGCTCGAGGCTGGTCCCGTCGCCCGCTGGATGCTCAGGCAGCGACGTACCAAGCACCTGATGCGCAGCATCTACTCCCTGCGCTCTCTGTGGCAACTGAAGCGCGCCTCGCTGGACGAAAGTGGCAAGAGAGACTACTGGCAAGCAGGAAAGAGCGTGCGAGACATCCACGAGATTCTGCCGGCAGCGGAGATCGTGCGGCGATTTGCCGAGGCCGTTGATGTTTGTCGGAGGTCGTAAGTTGTTCGAACACCCGTTCCGATCTCGTTGCGCGTGTTCGCCATCACGGCGCCGAGCGATGCAGGACCTTATAGTTCGCGGTCATGGGGTTCCGGCTGACCCTGCCACCTTCTTGCGCTACTTTGGCTCAGACCTTGCGACAAACCGTCAGTTCGAACGGTAACAACGTTAATAGAAACGACATCATCAAGTGGTAGACACCAGTAATAGGTGGTCTGATTTACAAGACTCCACGATGGAATCAGGTTGGAGGAGACCATGACGAAACCCGTAGCAATCGCCCTCCTGTTAGTCCTCGCCGTCGGGTCATCACTCAATGCGCAGGATCAGGGGCCGGTGAAGCCGCAGTTCACGGGCGGTGTCCAGTTCGGCTACAACTCTGGAGCGGGCCTCGCGTTCAGTGGTATGATCTCGGAGTTTGCCCGCGGCTTCCCGCTGGGGGCCAAGCTGGGTGTGTGGTACTCATCGGTCGAGGCAGGCAGCGCATGGGACGCACGGCAGATCTTCATCAACAACGCCACCAACGGCAGCCCTGAGAAGAAGGGCCAGAACTGGGAGCTCAAGCTGGACTTTCTATATCCCGTCAAGCTGCTCTCAGCGTTGCAGACACAGATGTTCGGCGGGGTTCGTCACTCGAGCTTCACCGGCAACTTCAAGTTCGTTGGCGGTAACGAAGATTTTGACGTCACGAGCAGTCAGTGGGGTGTCGGTGGGGGGCTGGAGAGCCATTTCGGTATGAGCAGACGCGTAGATCTGCTGCTCACGGCGGGCGTCGATTACTACTTCGGTGGTATGCTATATGGACATGACACGGCGTACAATCCGAACAACGAGAACGTGAACCCGCGTGAGGATTTCACTTACTCGGATGCCGATGCCGCGATAGGGCGCCCTACATTGA
Organism: Gemmatimonadota bacterium; assembly: GCA_039584755.1. Taxonomy (GTDB): domain Bacteria; phylum Gemmatimonadota; class Gemmatimonadetes; order Gemmatimonadales; family GWC2-71-9. Next base: position 999 of record JBDGXD010000481.1, on the reverse strand, counting down.
AGCCGCTCGTGATGCTGGGGTTCGGGTACCGGTTCTAGAATGTAGAACGCAGAATGTAGAATGTAGAATACCGAGTGCAGCGTGTAGAAATCCTCTCCTCTCCCCAGTCCGGGTGGGCTGCGGGGACTTCTAGATTCTACGTCCTACATTCGAAATTCGACATTCTACATTCTAAATTCTACATTCTACATTCTACATTCTACATTCTACATTCCCAAAGGGCTGGTAGCGATGCGTCTCTCCCGCCTTCTCAGCATTGTATTCACTACCGCGATGCTCGCCGCTTGTGGCGAATCTCCCAAGAGCATCACCGAACTCCCCCGTTCGCTCAGCGTCGCCGAGGTAGAGCTGATCGAGTCCGACAATCGATTTGCGTTTGAACTGTTTCGTGCGGTGAACGAGCTGGAGGGGAACAAGAACATCTTCCTCTCCCCGCTCAGTGTAGCCATGGCGCTCGGCATGACCTACAATGGTGCCGCCGGCACAACACAGGAGGCGATGCAGCAGGCATTGGAACTCCAGGGTATGACGCTGCAAGATGTAAATGAATCCTATCAGAGTCTGATCGCACTGCTGCGGAATCTCGATTCGCGCGTCGAGTTCACGTTGGCCAACTCGATTTGGCACAGTGACCTCTGGACCTTCGAGCAAGACTTCATCGATCTCAATCGGCAGTACTTCGATGCCGAGGTAGCCTCTCTCGACTTCGCCAGTCCATCAGCCGCACCCACCATCAACGATTGGGTCTACGACAAGACGCGCGGCAAGATCCCGGAGATAGTCCCGGACCCGATTCCCGCCCACATCATTATGTACCTGATCAACGCGATCTACTTCAAGGGTGATTGGACTTATCAGTTTGAGAAGAGCCGCACCAGCGCTGCCCCGTTTGACCTCGCCGATGGTACACAGACGACTGTCGACATGATGTCGCACTCCACGGATGTGGAGATCGGTGTGAGTTGGAGTGAAGGTGTGCACGTCGGCGATCTTTCGTAT
>JBDGXD010000480.1:0-3117 GCA_039584755.1 Gemmatimonadota bacterium | reverse complement strand
ACCGTCACCATCGGTCACGACTACTCCAAACCGCTGGTAGTCTTCCACCTCCTTGGCCCAGATGATCCCATCCGCCGCGATTCGGTCGACCAACGTCAGGTCCGCATCGAACACCGTGTCGACGAAGATGATCATCACAGGACCATCGATGAACGAGCGGGCCAAGTGAACGGCACCGGCCGTGCCATCCTGCACCTTCTGCTCGACAAACCGGGTCGGCATGTCGTAGGTGGCTTTCACGTACTCCTCGATCGAGCCCTTGAGGTGACCTGTAATGAAAATCAATTCCTCCACATCGAGTGGCGCGAGCTTGTCTACCACGTAGTCGAGTACCGGGCGCCCTGCCACCCGTATCAACGGCTTTGGCACCTCTTTGGTGACAGGAAGCAACCTGGTTCCCTTGCCAGCAACGGGAAGAATTACTTTCACTCGATCCTCCCGTAGCGATCCTCGATTCTCACGACGTCATCGAGCTCCGGCGTCGACGCCTCGAGCATGTCGCTCACCACGATCGCCTCCATCTGGTGAATGGTTCCCGGGGTGATGTGATAGTTCTCACCTTCCTTCATCCTACGCTCCACGATCTCATCTCCCTCTTGCACCCGGAAGATTATCTCACCGGTTAGCATATAGATGGTCTCATCCTTCTTCTCGTGGTATTGCAGGCTCAGCAGATGCCCAGGCTCTACATGCAGAATCTTTCCCACATACTTGTCGGTCTTCGCCCAGATGAGTTCGTATCCCCAGGGTTTTTCCACTCGATACGGAGTTTCCACAGTAGCTCCTCTGCTATGTGTGATGAAGTACCAGTGAGGGCGGCGCTGTCACGCACGCACGGACGCAAACACCGCATCCAACGCACCCCTCAGCGCGTATTATGGGCCGACCCAGATCGTCCAATCCTATGGCCACTTCCCCAAGGGGACAAACACGTGCGCAAATACCGCACTCCACGTCGTTGAAGGCGATGCAGCGCTCGGGCTCAAGCTCGAGATCGGCCAGGTGATACCCCTGCCAAAGCTGCGGAGGCATGCTTAGTGCCTCTGTAGGACATACTTTGGCACACGGCATATCCGGACACACGGTACACGGTTGTATCGCCGGATCTATCACAGGCGTTCCGGCGGCAAGACCTGCGCCAGAGGGAGCGTTGACGATGGCCTTCACTGGGCACACGTCGAGGCAATCTCCACAGCGAGTGCAGGCTGCAATGAAGGCAACCTCTTCCAATGCCCCCGGCGGTCGAAAGAAGCGATGCGGTACGAGACGCCGTTCCGTACGCTTCGTGGCCTCCTCCACAAGCCGACCCAAGGTCGACTGAAGGAAGTTGCGGCGGTCACCGGAGTCGCCAACCAAAAACCTGGATCCTGCATCGCGCGTCATTGGCCCTCGAGCATCAGCGGTGGGAAAGAACTCTAAACTTAGCCAGTGACAATGCCCCCACAATGATCTGGATCAACCACATCCGGGTTGCTGCAGTCACCATACCCGACCGACGCAAAGGTGAGTGCTTTTGTCGACCCGCTCCCATACGTCCCGCCATCCCACTTATCTTTATCCTCGATGACGTTCCTGTTGACCTTGATAGCCCTGCAGTTTCAGATCCCGCAACCAGTGGGATTCGTGAACGATTTTGCTGGTATCGTCGATCCGGCATCGCAGCAGTCTATGCAGGGTGTGATAGAAGAGGTCCGTCAGAAGTCACGGGGTGAGATAGTTGTCGTTACCCTACCCGACCTGAACGGCCGCCCTTCGATCGAAGTCGCCCGCGATATCGGCCGGCAGTGGAGAGTGGGAGCAATGGGAGAAGCGGGTGACCGCGCACGAAACGCGGGAGTGGTGCTACTGCTAGTTCCCGGTGAGCGGTTGGGAGACGGGCGCTCACAACTGGCAATAGCCACAGGTACCGGTTCCGAGGGGTTCATTACAGACGCTCAGGCGGGCCGAATTCGTGATGCCATCGGTCGGGCTGCCGCAGAGAACAACAGTTATGGTGCGGGACTCACCACCGGTGTCTGGTTGCTGGCCCAGGCCTATGCAAACGAGTTCGAGTTTGAACTCACCGGGACAGCTCCGGTACGGGTGGTTCCACAACAGCCCAGCCGTAGACGTGGCACCCGCCTGATAACGATTCTGGTCCTACTTTTCGTGATATTCGTGTTGGGAAGTGGGGGGAGACGGGGACCCGGTGGTTACCGCCGTGGGGGGGGAGCCAGTTGGCTGTTACTCGGCATGCTGCTCGGTGGAGGGGGACGTGGGTACGGCGGTGGCGGCTGGGGCGGCGGTGGATTCGGTGGTGGAGGATTCGGAGGGTTTGGTGGTGGCGGAGGCTTTGGCGGTGGCGGCGCTTCAGGGAGTTTCTAATGGCAAGAGACATGATGACGAAGGTTGGCGAGTTCGCCGCACTATTGGAGCAGGGCTTAGGGGATAATCTCGTTTCGTTCTTGCTGTATGGTCCTGCGGTTCGCAGCGAAGGCACAGGACAGGCCACGACCCTGCTGATCGTCAATGATGCGTCGCCCTCGGCCCTTAGACCGATCGAGACACACGTCGCCGGCTGGAACAAGAAGGGGAATCCCCCACCTTTGATCTTCTCATTGGTGGAATGGCGGTCGTCGACCGATGTCTTCCCTATCGAGATTGAGGACATGCGAGAGGCACACGTTCTCGTGCGCGGCACAGACCCAATTGCAGAAATCGAGACGACACGTGAGGACTTGAGGCGCGAGCTGGAGCGCGAGATTCGCGGCAAGTTGTTGCAGCTTCGTACGGAATTCGCAGCTGTCGCCTCCGAGGGCAAGGCACTTGGAATGCTGTTGCTCGAATCGGCACGCACGTTTTTCGTGCTGTTCCGCGCCACACTACGCCTGGTGGGGAAGCAACCTCCACAGGAGGCCAAGGACCTGGTGGTCGAGATGGCCAACACAACGGGTATGGATACATCGTGCTTCGATTGGATCCTGCTGCGAATGTCGGGAGGCAAGAGCCCGAATCTCAAGGCCTACGACCCTGTAGGTGACTGTTATCTGCTGCAAATTGAGCGACTCGCTGGATTTGTTGATTCATTTGATGTAACAGGCGCTGACCGCGCCCACGAACAAGGGAGCAATTGATGAA
>JBDGXD010000479.1:0-3126 GCA_039584755.1 Gemmatimonadota bacterium | reverse complement strand
AAAGTCGTACCAGCCACGAAACACCGCGTTAGTGTAGGCAGGGTGGTAGGGACGGTGCGGGATCGGTCGCATCCAGAGGTCCCAGTCGAAGCCCTCGGGCACCGGTGGGGTCTCACTCGGCAAGCTGGTCATTCCCTGGGGCCAGTAGGGTCGGTTCGACCAGTTGTGTACCTCACGTACCCCACCGATGGCGCCGTTCCAGATCCACTCGCACAACAGTGGGGTGGACTCCATAGCGGCCGCGCAGAACATGTGGGTTGCAACATCGGTCTCGCGTGCCATGTCGGCCACCAGGCGGGCTTCGCGCACGACGTTGCCCACCGGCTTGTGGACGATGACGTGCTTGCCCGCCTGCATCGCCGCTAGAGCGACGGTCGCGTGCAGGTGGTCGGGCGTCATGATGTAGACGGCGTCGAGGTCCGGTTCCTCGGCGAGCATCTCTCTGAAGTCCGTGTAGGTGCTACAGCCGCCACCGGGGGAGGCACCGTAGTGGCGATCAACCAGCTCCCGTCCTGTTTCCCGCCCGCACGGGCAAGAGCCGTCGCCTTCTCCCCATGAGGGATCGCCGAGAAACTGCTGCACCTTGCCACGCAGCTCGTTGGGGTACCACTCGACATAATCGGCACTTTTTCGGTTCGGATCGCACACGGCCGTGATCCGCAGCTGCTCGTGCTGCAACGCGGGGATGAGCTGGCGAATCCCCTGGGTTCCGAGACCAACATACCCGACGTTGATTCTTTCACTTGGAGTCACCGGTCTCGAGCCTCCCAAAACAGTATGGGGTAGCAGGGTTGCTGCTGCGGTCGCCGCGCTCGCTCCGAGAAAGGAACGACGGTTCATCTGGTTACCGTTGTCTGCCATTCAATCCTCCAAGCGTTGATCTGCAGTGAGCCAGTAGCATACATGGAGAGGATACGCTAACGTCGGTCGTGGATAGAGGCAACAGGCGCAGGTTGAACATCACGCCGGAACGGTTGAGTTGACAATGCCCCTGAACCGGCTCAGTCCGGAACCGCACAGTTGGCAGCGGCGAAGCAATCTCCTATGCCGATTTACAGCAGTTGCTTCCGGTTTTCATATATCTTCTCAATGGCATCAATGATGTCATCCATGTCTTCCCGTTCGGACAGCAGCATGTTCTGGTAGAACCAGACCGCCTCCTGGGTCAGCTGGTCGGTGTCAGGCAGGTCGTGTAACTCCTCCCGGTACCGCTTGAGCCTCTGTTCAGAGAAAAGCCGCTTATACCCCGTTGTATTGATGGCTTCTTCAATCAACCCGTCAAAGTACTGCCGTCCGTATCCTTCCGAGCAGGGGATCCCTTCGGCCCGCAGTGCAGTTAGGAATCTCTCCCGGGGCAGACCGTCGAAGTGCTCTTTCTTGTAGCGAAAGGGATAGAGATGGTATGCCGATCGTGTGGCACCGTCGGACAGTTTGTAGGGAATGATTCCCGGGATCTCTTTCAGCCCGGCATCCAGGTAGAGGGCATTCTCCAGCCGTTTGTCCGCATCCGCCCTTGCGCGCTCCATCTGGGACATCAGGATGACCGCCTGCATCTGTGTCATTCGCTTATTGGATCCACGGACGGGATTTTGGCCCATTCCTCTCATGGAAGCACCATGGGGCCGGCCGCAATTGTGGTACGCGTGGCAGCGGTCCATCACCTCGTCGTTGCTACCCACTACGGCACCGCCTTCCCCCGCAGCGATATGTTTGGACTCCTGGAAACTGAAACATCCCAGGTCACCCAGCGTGCCGCACATTTTGTCACCGTACTCCGACAGCCACGCCTGGCAGGCGTCTTCTATCACCACAAGCTCATGCTTTTGGGCAATGGCATTGATGCGGTTCATATCCGCCGGCAGGCCCAGGATGTGAACGGGAAGGATGGCAGTCGTACGATCGGTGATCCGCTCTTCGATCTTATGGGGATTGATGGTAAAGGTCTCCTGGTCCGTATCGGCAAAGACGGGAAGTGCTTTCTGGTTGAAAACCACATTGTAGGTGGCGATAAAGGTGTAGGGTGAAACGATGACTTCGTCCCCGGCATCCACCCCCAGCACGTGGAGGGCCGTGATCAGCGCGGTGGTCCCGCTGGCTGTGGCCACCACCCGTTTAGCTCCAATGAGCTCGGCATACTTCGCTTCGAACTCACTGCACAGGTTGCCGCTTCCCCGCCACCAGTTGCCGCTCCGCAGCACCGACAGGATGGGGGCTTCCGCATCGGCATTCCAGATGGGCCATCTCACCCATTCCTTGGTCCTGACGGGGTTCCCGCCCTTTAGGGCGAGCGCTGTTGTCAGCCCTGTTCCGGAATTCCCGAAAACAGGCAGGTGGCTTGTCAGCATGGCACCCGCTGTTCCTGCAGAGGCTCTGACAATGAAATTTCTTCTGGTTAGGTTGTTCTTTTTCATGCCCGAAACTCCTGTTGATCGGCTAAGTCACCGATGGCAAAACGTCGCGGTGCGCCACAGAGTAACTCCTCTGCTTGTCTGTCACCAGTCGGAAAGGTTTGTTTCGCTGCCCCTTCAAGAGCCTGCGGCTGCTGCGCAGCCTCGGTCCGCTGCGCGACAGGGGGTCCTGGGTCGCTTGTGTGCGGACGCTATCCTGCGAGTTTACGCGGACGCCGCCTGTAAGCCTTGGAGTACCTGCCAGGCCTTGCGCTCGAACGACGCCGAGATGAAGGTTCGGGAAGTCCTGACGCTGCTGGAAAGGGACGGCTGGTATCTTGTGCGAATACGCGGAAGCCACTGCCGGTTCAAACATTCCAGAAAACAGGGTCTGGTGACGATAGCGGGAAAGGAATCCGCAGAGTTGGCCAAAGGCACCGTGAACTCCATTGTGAAACAAGCGGGGCTCAAGTGATGCGACTTCTAATCGTAGTTGAGCAGACGGATACCGGGTATTCCGCTTACTCGCCGGATGTAGAAGGCTGCGTTGCAGCCGGTCATTCTCGCGAAGAGGTAGAGGGGAGCATGCGTGAAGCCATTACTCTTCACCTCGAACAGCTGCGAGGTGAAGGCCAGAGGGTTCCGGCACCACGAAGCTATGCTACGTATGTAGAGGTGGCGGCCTGATCGCGCGCCAGAACCACGTTTCGGCCACGGTGCTGGCACGCGAAGGTCCCGC
>JBDGXD010000478.1:0-3133 GCA_039584755.1 Gemmatimonadota bacterium | reverse complement strand
CAACAGGTTCGACGATGCGAGCTCGTACTCGAAGTAGTACTTGAGCCATGGCCGATAGCCATGTCCTCCGACCTTCAAGCGTGCCCGGTTGACCTTGAACACGTGCTGGTCTTGATCGTCGAAATCATCGAAGCTGACAGGGTTCGCGTCGAAAGGATACGCATAGCGGAACTGCAGCCGCGCCTGAATCTGCATCAGGAAGTTGCCGTCCGGGGTGCGAAACTCGAATCCCTTGTTCCCGTGGGTGACGATCGGAAGTGTATCTCTAGACGCTGCCGTTGTTGAGTCCTGTCCCGCGAGGGGCCGCGCACCGCACAGACCGACGACTGCGAGGGCCAACAGCCGCCGGACTGTGACGGTGCTCATCGTGTTACAACCACTTCAACATTCATCATTCTACATTCATCATTCTACATTCACTTAGTTCCCCGGTGTATACCAGATCGGACTGGTGTACGCCCGCTCCTGCGTGATCATCGGCACTTCGGAAGGCATCGTTACTCCGAAGCGCTTGGCCTCGTATGCGGTCCAGCGTGGCGTCGGGATCTCGAGCACCCGCGCGTAGTACACAGCCGGCAGGTTCGGGTCGAAATCAGGATCGGTCCAGACGGTGATAAGCTCAGGCGCACCGATGGTGTTGGTCCAGGTAGCGTTAGCGACGTCTACCGTATTGCCTACGGGCGGCAACTTGCCGTCACTTCCGGGTTGACGGTCGCCGGACCACTCGACGTCATACACCTGTTCCTGCCGCTCGCCCTGCGCGTTCAACCATCCCTTGACGATTTGGATGCGGTCGAGGTTGCCCGACAATGGATCCTTCAGCGCCCCGACCAAGAACGTAGGTGACTGGCCATCGGGCCGATTCGCCAAGTCACCACCCATGGGCACGCCCTTAGTGTACCCGATGTTGGCAGGTAGCCGGCTCATCGCGTCAGCCTCGGTGAACTCCCAGCCACCAAAGAAGCGCACCAGCATGCGTGAGCCCGTGGTGGCGTAGGTCTCCTTGCGCTGCATCGCATCAAAGATTGCCTCGCGGGTATTCTCTCTGGCCCACACCGCGGCGTAGCCCGACGACACCATCGACCAGCCTTCATACTTCTTATCGCCTACCTGGGCCATCGGGTGCTCCCACCGCTGCGGGCTCGGCTCGGCGCCTGAGTGCTTACCGAAGAAATTGTCCTCCTGCGCCGTGGCGAGTCCGGTGTGGCTGTCAGTGGAGCCGATCATGCCGAACTTGTAGGGGTTCACTCCGAGCTGCTGCTCGAGCTGCAGACCGATCTGTAGACCCGACCGAGCATACTCGTACTGCAGCATGTCGTTCTCCTTTATCGCGCTCAGGTCGAGGTTGCCCTGGTCCCATGTCTCGTAGTCGGCAAACTCGTCGTTGGGTGACAGGAACGGGTGCGCCTCACCGTCGCCCTTGATCTGTGTGGCCTCGTACAGCGGTTCCCATCGCGCGCGGGTCTCGGCGTACGATCGGTCGAACGGCATTCCGGTAAATGAGTCCCCCGTCGGGAACATGATACCGTTGCTCAACTTCCCGTTGTGCGCCAGCGCAAGCACGTTGCCACCCGTCTTGTCCTCGTACATCTGCAGCCAGTTCCACAGGTCACGCGGGTCGTCACTGCCCAGTGGCTTGACCGTGGTGTAGGGCTCGACCATGCTGGCCTTGCTGCCGTCGTCGCGCATTATCACGACACGGTGCAGGTTCATGCCGCCCGTATTGGACGTCCACTCGTATCCAATAAACGCTGTGAACTCACCTGGCTCGTTGTATTTCTCGGCGGCGTCGATGGCCTCCTCCCATGCAGCACGGTAGGCGGGGTCGCCGGGTAGCGAGGCAAGAGCAGGGGGGAAAGTGTTCTGCGAGAATGCAATGATCACCTCGACGGCTACACCTACCGCCGTCTGGCCACCCTGCTGAATCATGTCGTACCAGCGTTTCCCGGTGGGATCTGCCAGCATCTCGGGGTCGCCGGCATACAGCCGTGGGAAGAAGCCCATGTTGTCGGAGTGGTCAGCGACCACGAGGAAATCGAGCGGCCGAGACAACTTTACCTGAAGCCCCGTGGAAGAGGTCAACTCCTCGCCCATAGCGAACCGGTACGCGTCGTCGGGACTGAGCCGCGCTCCAAACGCGCCCGCATCCATCGACATTCCAGTGTGCAGATGTGTGTCACCCCAGAACACCTGCGTCGGGAAGTTGCGCCCCGCATAGGGTGAGTAGTGCTGCTGCGCCTTGAATGCATCTTCAACTGTCGGCGGCGGTGGCGGCAGTCCCACCGGATCTTGCGCCACTGCCGCGCCACCCCAGCCCAGCGCCACGACCGCGGCGATCACCCCTGTTGATACTATTCTCATGTCAACTTCTCCTCTGTTAGTGGTCCCATCGTTTGACAGTGTGCATTACTCCAGCCTGTCCCTTGTCCATTCAATATATTGCCCCGGTGTCTGGGTTTCCCGACCGCCCCGGCACACCACCGCACATCTGCGAATCACTTCAGTCTTCAGCCTTCGACATTCAGCCTTCTATGTTCATCATTCTACATTCTACATTCTGCATTCTACATTCTACATTCTGCATTCTGCATTCTGCATTCTACATTCTGTATTCTACATTCTACATTCTACATTCATCTAACTCGCTCCTCGCCAAGCACTTCGATCGTCCGAATCTTCCATATCCCATCAACCGGCACCACCGCCACCCGCGCATCGTAACTGTTCTGCCGGAAGTGACGGTGTCCGAAGTGCGTCACGTTGCCGCCTACCATCCATGAGGCCTCGGCATCGAAGCCGCCATCGCCCCGCGCTTGCACATCACGCACGTCCGTCACCTCCACCGCGTCCACCCTGGCGCGTGCGCCGCCACGCTCCTCCATTACCAGCGAGCGGCGATGCTCTAGGTACACATCGGTCAGAGTCTCACCCGTCACCGCCACGGCAAGCCTGTCATACGCGGCTTCCTCGGAGCGGAACTCCAGTGCGCGATACACGTTGGGCAACACACTGGCCAGGATTCGTCTTGCTTTCTGTTCGGAGCTTACGCCGCCCACCGATATGGGTAGTGCGATCGCAACCTCGGCCAACGGTCCCACAGCGATTGCCGCGGCGAGCATCACGCGCACGCCTG
>JBDGXD010000477.1:0-3476 GCA_039584755.1 Gemmatimonadota bacterium | reverse complement strand
GCCACGACTGCTGAGATCGAGGCCGCCGCCAGGAGGCTCGAAACGGCCTTCCACCACGATGGTGGTTTCATTGCGCAATGCGAGTTCGGACCTGGTGCACGACCTGAGAACGTGCACGCGTTCTTTGCCGCCTTGGCAGGAAAAGTGGAGTAGGTCGTGTTCGGATTGCATGTTCTGGATGCAGCGATCATCGGAGTGTATGTGGTCGCCGTTATCTGGCTTGGTAGGTGGGCTGGCCGTCGAACCAAGGACACCACCGACTTCTATCTAGCTGGCCGCAAGTTGGGGAAGTTCTATCAGTTCTTTCTCAACTTTGGGCACTCGACGGATTCCAGCAAGTGTACCGCCAGGGCCTTGGCGGTATGTGGATACAGTACCTGGTGCTGTTCCTCACGCCGTTCTACTGGTTCACCACCATGTTGTTTCGCCGTTCGCGTTTGGTGACGACCGGCGATCTGTTCACAGAACGGTTCAACAGCAAGTTCTTAGGTGGTTCGTTTGCAGTCTTCACGCTGGTGATGGCATTTGTTGGCGGCGGAGCCAGCTACATGGTTGCCGGCAAGACGATGATGGCGCTCACACCCAAGGCCGAAAGCCAGTACACGGCTGAGGAAGCTGCCAGTGTTGCCGGGTTTCGCGAGTACCGCACACTACAAGATCGTGTCGCGACCGGTCTGAGCGACACCGAGCAAGCCCGATATGATGAGTTGAGTGACCGGTCCAAGAGAGGTGAATTGCGTGGTCTTATCTCCCACACGAACCCCCTGGTGTTCTACGTCATCTATGCCCTCATCGTGGCAAGCTACACTATGTTGGGCGGTTTTACGGCGGCTGCGCTGACTGACGCGATTCAAGGAGTGCTGATCGTCGTGTTCTCGGTGATGCTGATTCCTATCGGACTCAATCAGCTTGGGGGTTTTGAAGGACTGCATGCCCGTGTACCTGACTACATGTTTGAGCTGTTCGGCTCAGCAGCGACCAGCGAGTATGCCTGGTACACCATCTTCGCGATGGTTGTGGCAAACCTGGTCTCGATTGTGGCTGTCGCTCCCATGATGCCGACGTCCGGCTCGGCACGTGATGAGATGACGGCACGGGTAGGGATGTTGGGCGGGATGTACTTCAAGCGGTTCATCATGCTGTTTTGGGCACTGGCCGGTCTGATCGCGATCGCACTCTATGGTGGAGCACTGGACGATCCCGACCAGATCTGGGGCGTCATGACTCAACGACTGCTCTTTCCCGGTGCCATAGGGCTGATGCTGGCTGGTGTGTTGGCCGCGAACATGTCGTCACTCGACGCTCAAGCTGTAACGAATTCCGCGCTGTTCATAAAGAACCTGTACCAGCCGGCAAGGCAGGGGCGCTCGGAACGTCACTACATGAGTGTAGGTCGCGTGGTGATTGCGGCGATTCTGTTGGGTGGTATCGTAACCGCGATCTACGCCGACAATCTGCTCCACCTCTTCAAGTACTTCATCTCGCTGCCGGCGGTATTCGGAGCGGCCATCTGGCTCGGCTTTGTTTGGAGGAGACTGACCAAGGTAGCTGTGATAACGCAGGTCCTGGTATGCTTTACTATATATGCGATCGTTCCCAACGTCTTCCCCATGTTCTCGTTCATCCGCAGCCATCCCACATTGATCACACAGACCACACCACGCGAGGTGACAGTGGTCACTGGGGCGTTGCAGGAAGACGTTGAGCAGGGGAGGGCGCAGCAGGTCGGGGAGACCATTCGGAAACGACGTCTGATCGAACCAACCGGTATCTACTTCGAGAATGTCGTGCGCGCCGATCCGGACGATCCGGATTCTCAGTTGGTTGGGAGTGGACGGTTCGAGGCTGAGATTTGGGTGCTGAGTTGGTTTGGGATCGACTTCAGAGGCTGGTCCAAGGCACGGCTCGTAGCGGCTCGCTTCTTCTTTGATGCGCTGTTCCCGTTCGTGTTGCTGTTCGGCATCAGTGCCTTTACTCGGCCGGTGGAACAGCACCGATTGGATCGCTTCTATGGCAAGCTGCACACACCGGTGCAGCCGACGAGTGAGATAGACGACGCGGCAGTAGAGCATGCGGCGGCTCATCCGGAAGAAGCAGAGCAGAACAAGATCTGGCGGGGCTCGAACTGGGAGATCCTACGGCCGGGTAGAATCGATGTGATTGGGTTTGGTGGTAGTTGGGTTGGTGTTGCTGTGATACTGATGTTGCTGTGGTTGCTGGCAACGATTGGTTCATGAAGAATTGCGAGTCTTGTTCGAGTGACCAAGAACTCATAACGCTGAAAGAACGATCGATGAACCACTCCGATCTTGACCGTAGACGATTCCTGAGAGGGGCACTTACGAGTGCGGCTGCTGTAGCCGCTTGGCCGGCAGCTTGCACCCCGTCTGAGGAAGGCGCCACACAAGCGGATCTTGCTGCGGCACTTCTGACTGCTCGCAGCGACTCAGAGCGGTGGACGATAGTCAGAGATCAATTCCTGCTGGAGCCTGGCTACGCCTACTTCAACACCGGTGGCCTCGGCCCCTCACCAGAATCAGTGATCGCAGCGGTGGACGAAGAATGGCGCAATCTGGAGTTGCGTTGCGAGCACGGCCACAGTCGACGGGCTGCGGTGCGGACACAGGCATGTGAGTTCTTCGGCTGTAATGAGGACACGCTGGCCTTCACCCGCAACGCCACGGAGGGCATGAACCTGGTCGCCCGAGGGTTACAGTTTTCCCCGGGGGACGAGATCGTGATGACCACGCATGAGCATCCCGGTGGTGCCTTGCCGTGGTTTGCGTTGCGCGAGGATACTGGAATCAGAATCCGCACGTTCGATCCAGGCCAGGGCGGTGATGACACACTCGAGCGAGTTGCCAACTCACTGACGGCACGCACCCGTGTTGTGATGGTGAGTCACATAACATGCACTACCGGCTTGGTGATGCCGGTTTCAGAAATCGTAGACATGTGTCGTCGGCGAGACGTGATCTGTGTGATTGATGGTGCTCAGGCAGTGGGTCAAATCTCTGTCAACCTGCAGGATTTGGGCTGCGATTTCTACGTGGCTTCGGGGCACAAGTGGCTGCTAGCTCCCAAGGGTACGGGCTTGATGTATGTACAGGAAGAGATGCTCGACCGTTGGCGACCATCCTATGTCGGAGCGTACTCAGATACTGGCTTTGATCTCGTTGCGGGAACCTTCAATCGCCTGCGACCGGCGTCTGCCTCCGAGTACGGCACCCGCAGTACACCGGTCTTGCTCGGTCTGGCGGCCGCATTGGATTTCTTGACGACGGTTGGTAGCGACAGTGTGGTACTACGTGCGGCATACCTGGCGGATAGACTTCGGTCCGGCATTGCTCCGTTGAGTGGGGTCCAGATGCTGACGCCGGCGGAACCGGGTCTGAGTGCAGGCGTACTCGCATTCAGGCTGCCTGAGGAGGGTGGCGATCCGTGGGATTGGTGCAACTTACTACGCAGGGAACACG
>JBDGXD010000476.1:0-3146 GCA_039584755.1 Gemmatimonadota bacterium | reverse complement strand
GCTTCACTACGAACGACATGTCGGCGTGACGCAGGAACTCCGCATCTTCGTTGCCGTGCAGGTCGAAAGTCCCGACGATGGGAACGTCGGGGCCCACCACTTCCCGCACCCTCCGTGCGATCTCAGCTTCGGGACGCGGAACGTTGCGTACGGCCATCGCACCGTGGAGCGCCAGATAGACACCATCGACCGGTAGAGCGGCTCTCAAGTCGCGCAGGATCCCAGCCATGAAGTGGTCGAACGCTTCCTCGGTTATCCAGCTAGCAGACGAACCGCCAAACACGTCCGCCGGAGACTCGAGTCCTATCAGCTCCACCCCACCATACTCGCGCGCCCGAGCCACGAAACCCGCGATGTAGGAATCGGCCTCGAAGATCTCGTCTCCCTTGTACGGCTGACGAAGTCGGGTCCAGCGTTCCACGTCGGTGTCACCCCCGGGGCAAAACGTACAGGTCTCCTGCTGAAACCGGGCGATCGCGATCCGATAGGGATTGGAATCAGTTCCCTTTGTGGTGCAGGACGAACACACCAACGCCAACACCGCTGCCGCGACTGCAATGTTCTTCATTACTCTCAGTCCCTTCCAAGTATGGTTCCACCGGCAAACCAACATACCCGCGCGCTCCGCTTGGCCGGCAACGGGTCCGCAATCATCAGCAATGCGCTGAATGTACGCGACGACTTCTCGGGTTGCGAGACAGACCCGCTTGCAGTCCCGTTGCAACTGCGGCCGGTGCTGGCGAGATTGCATCCCCATGACCCGCGTGTTCTTCGAGCCGGTTCACAACAGCAAGCCACGAGGTAGCAGACGATGCCAAGCAGAAACCTCCTGTGGGTGGCGGTCGCGCCGTTCGTTTTCACATTCGCGCTAGCGTTCGCCGGCCATGCGGTAGCGCAACGGGCCGCTCCGACCCGGTTTGAGATCACCGTACCTGCCAATACACACGGCGACGCAATCACCGGTCGGGTCTACGTGATGATTGCCCGCAGCGATGTGAGGGAACCGCGGCTCCAGATAGGCAGGACCGGTGAGCCGTTCTTCGGTCGTGACATCGAGCGGCTGGAACCGGGCGAGGCTGCCGTGATCGACGAGACTGACCTCGGTTGGCCTGTCAAGACGATGGCTGATCTGCCGGCGGGCGAGTACTACGTGCAGGGATTCGTGAACATCTACTCTGAGTTTCGCAGGGCCGACGGACACGTGCTGTGGATGCACGACGACCAGTGGGAGGGCCAACGCTTCAACAGGTCTCCCGGCAACCTCTACAGCGAGGTGAGCCGCATCCGGTTGGATCCGACAGAGGGATTCGACATCGAGCTCGTTGTCGATCGGGTAATCCCGCCAATCGACTTCCCGGAAAACACCGAATGGGTCGAGCGGTTCCGAATCCAGAGCCCGATGCTCACCGAGTTCTGGGGTCGGCCCATCTACCTGGGCGCCACGGTACTACTGCCAAGAGACTATCGCACCACCTCCATCGAGTATCCCGTATTGTATCGCCAGGGGCATTTCTCGACTGGCGCTCCACTCCGTTTCCGGGAGGGTAGCGACTTGCAGCGGGCATGGATCGAGGACGACTTCCCTCGGATGCTCGTGGTCACGTTCCAGCACCCCACACCGTATTTCGATGACTCATACGCAGTGAATTCCGTGAACGTGGGGCCGTACGGTGATGCCCTGCTGCAGGAGTTGATTCCGGAGATCGAAAAGCGGTATCGGGCCATCAAGCAGCCGTGGGCAAGGCTACTGGATGGCGGATCCACCGGCGGTTGGGAAGCACTGGCCCTTCAGATCTTCAATCCGGATTTCTTTGGTGGAGCGTGGTCAGACTGCCCCGACCCGGTCACGTTCACAAACGTGGAAGGCGTGAACATCTACGAAGATGAGAACGCGTTCTACAAGGACCGGGGCTGGTTTCGAGTTCCCACGATCAACACGCGAGAAACCAATGGTGATGTCCGTCTGACGTCGGAGCAGCGCAACCGCTTCGAGCTGGTGAGTGGCACTAAGGGTCGTTCGGGACAACAGCTCGACATCTGGGCGGCAGTGCACGGACCGATTGGCGAAGACGGATACTTCAAACCACTGTATGACAAAGAGACTGGAGTAGTCGACCGCCAGGTCGCCGAGTACTGGCGCGAGAACTTCGACCTACTTCACCACCTGCAGCAAAACTGGGAATCGTTGGGTCCCAAGCTGGTGGACAAGCTCCGCATCTACACCGGGGACATGGACAATTTCTATCTCAACAACGCCGTGATGGAGATGCAAGCCTGGATGGAGACATCCAAGAACCCGCATTACCCGGGTTTCTTCATGTACGGGCGAGGCAGGGGTCACTGCTTCAGTGGACCGGCCACGACGGCCGAGCGTTTGAAGGAGATGGCACAGCACATCATGCGGCACCAGCCGGCGGAGAGAGACACCCAGTGGTGGAAGTACTAGAACCGAGCGGGTGGCACAGCATTATCAGCTAACGCCGGCTAGCTGCTCGGCCAGAAACTCTGCGGCGCGTCGCTCGCCCCAGAAGAGCGGTGCCCACGGATGGCCGCTCACAAAGCCCACATGTCCACCGGAGCGGGTGAATTCCGTTCGGACATGTGGGTTGTCTGACGCGATACCAGTGGGAACTGCGGCGGGAGGGAGGAATGGATCATCCAGCGAATGAACGAGTAAAGTCGGTGTCGTAATCGACTCGAGGAACTGAGCCGAACTGGAACACCGATAGTAGTCTTCGGCATCCTCGAAGCCGTGGATGGGAACGATCACGGCGTCATCGAACTCTCTGAATGTCCGTGCTGCCAGTGCACGCGAGATGTCGACCTTGCCATCCATGATTCCCGCCTTGGCCCGAACTTTCCTCTGGAGTTTGCGAACCAGGAACACCCGGTACGTCTTCGAGAACCCCTGCTCCATGTAGTCTGCCCCCGCCGACAGGTCGAATGGCACCGAAATCGCCACCGCGGCATCTAGTCCATGCCCCCTCTGCCTCTCCTGCCCCCTCTCCCCCAAGTACTTCAACAACACATTCCCTCCCAACGAGAACCCCACTGCGCCTATCGGCCGCTGCGGGTGGCGTTCCCGTAGCACTCCGAGCACACGCGACAGGTCACCGGTCTCCCCCGAGTGATATGCCCGCGCCAGT
>JBDGXD010000475.1:0-3149 GCA_039584755.1 Gemmatimonadota bacterium | reverse complement strand
GATTAATAAGGAATACTCTCTTGAACAGGGCAGTTGGCCCTTGGCCGCCGTCGCGCTCGATCACCAGGTAATCATAGCCAGACCAGTTGGTGATCTCGGGAACGGCCATACCCAAGGTATCGAGTGGATAGCGATACTCGGCGCTGTCCGGATCGAGATGCATATACTCGCCTGCAGTTAGATCGAACCTATAGACATTGAGTACATCTACCTGCCCCTCTAGTGGGTGCTCGAGAATGGGAAACAAGAACCCGCTGTCCGCACTCAGCGCCATGCCCTCGAACCCGCCGCTACGTTGTGCGTTGGCGACCTCGCCAGCCAAGTCCGGATTCTGCGGCGAGCGTACGCCCGGCAGCGGGATCGGTGGCCGCAGCAGCCTGCCGCTGGAATCGGTGTGCAACAGGTAAGGACCGAATTCGTCGCCAAAGTAGAACGTGCCGTCGGGCACACGGCGGAATGACTCGACGTCGAAGTCGGCACCGGTCAGTAAGCGGTCCTCTTTGATCGATGGATCAACGGGAATGTCACTGCCGGGATAGCGGTCCAGGTCAGCTATTAATGAATAGGAGATGTGCCGATCGGGATCTCGCAGCATAAACAGCGACCTAGCTGCTACCGCCCCCGATCCGCCTGCCGCCGTTTTGAAATCGGGTCTCAGCTCATACACGCGCAGCAGAAAGTCTGGCGAGTTCTCTTGGGTGCCAAAGCCATTGTCCGGCAAAGCCAGAAACGCACCATCGTCGCCATTGATCAACGCTGAGAAACCCTGCACCGGCTGTCGGTTCTCAAACGGCGGCGTGCGTCCATTGGCCGGCTGAATGAACTGACCCGAGGTCGGACCGGGAACAAAATGATCGGCAGGAAGAACAGCGAAGCCAACCAGCTCAACGGCCGGGTCAGAGCGCACGCAACCCAACAGAACGAGCGCACTCACCGCAGGCAACCAACGCCACCCCGCTCGTGCCCACCCCCTACGTTCTACATCTCGCATTCGACGTTCTGCATTACACTCTGCACCCTGTACTCTGTACTCTGTACTCTCCCTGTACTCTGTACTATGTACCCTGCACTCTACATTCTAGCCGAGTTCCGCCCGCTTCACCCCCGGCACGCCATCAAATCCGCCGTCAAAGGTCGCTATCCAATCGACACCCTGGTTCAGCATGACCGCTGCGTGGACTGCTTGGCGGGCGGAAAGATGTTCGAATTCAGAGAGAACCTGCAGAGCGCGATCGGCGTCAGCAAGTGTCACGTCGAAAACGACAGGACAGATCTCCACGAAGATGTCATAGACCTCGTGGGCCAGGTCACGGCGCTGCAGTGCCGCATAACGATACAGGATTTCCTGCAGCACCTTGGCGCTGGTACATCCCTCTACCTCCCCACTCTTAACGCGCGCCAAAAAAGCACGCGCCGGTCCCCGGTTGGGATGTTCCCGACCGGCAACGTACATGGGGATGTTGGAGTCGATGAAAACCCTCAAGTGCGACTAGACTCTATCTCCGCCAGCATCTCAGTGATATCGCACGTGGGCGCATCCAGCGATTCCAAACGCGCCAGGGGATCGCCTCCGTTGGGAAGCTTGAGAGCCCCGCGGGTGAGTGCCGTCTCGAGAGCCCGGCGCACCCACTCCCCCTTGGACAAACGCAGTCGCTGAGCGGCCTTACGGATCTGCATGTCCAGGTCTTCCGGGATCAACACCTGTAGCCTATGACTCATGTGAGCATGCTAATATGATCATATGGTTCAGTCAAGCTATTACCTGACCGCTCTGGCTGCCGCCGAAGGCTCTGCAGGAGCAGGTTGTTTGTCGTAAGTTGTTGAACGATAAAGTGTTACTGGTTGTGAGATGGGAACAGAGGAAAAAGTCGGAAAGGAGACCGCCTCGCGGAAGTCAGATCACAACACCCTGCACTCTGCGCTTTGCACGCTGGCCCTGGCCCGTTTGCGGCTACGGCTTGATCAACTGGTACAGCTGCACGTGCTCCACGTCCAGGTCGTCTCGCCAGCGGCCCAGCACGAAGTCCTCGCCGATTTGCAGCAGCCGGAAATTTGCCGGGGCTTGCACCGAGCCGAGCAGTCTACCTGAGATCGAGAACACCCACCAGTCGCGGTTCTCGTCTCCCGGCCGGGAGTACGTTTGGATCCAGATGTTACCACTGTCATCGACTCTCATCGACGAGATGGCGGGCATGGTGGAGTGCATCGGCATGGCGTCGAGCGTACGTTCAATTGCCACGCGCCGGTCGGGGTCGTCCTCGAAGCGCTCCAGCATTTGGTCACGCATGTGGGTGATATCAGCGCGCCTGACATCCAGGTTCTCGTGCTTCTTGCGGACGAGCATCTCCAGTTGTCCCGCCGAGTTGTAGACCTGGATCTCGAAGTTCTCGGTCGGTGCGACGTAGAAGCGATCGCCCAGCACCGCGAACTCGCTGCTCCGAGCGAAAAATCTGGTGGCCGCTATGGTCAGATCACCTGCCAGCGGGTTGATGAACATCTCATCACCCGGAGAGCTCCCCAGCGTGTCGAGCATGCTGCCGTTCGTATCGAGCCGAATGAGAATCCAATCCGGTCGAATGGCTCCGGTCTCGCCGTCCGCCGTGCTCGACCGTGTGCGGCTCAAGATGCGGCCGTCAGAGAAGCTGCCCACGGCATCCGACATGGCATCGGTCGATCTCAGAGAGATCGCTCTCGCGAAACTGCCGTCGTTGCCAAAGACGGAGATGCGGTTTTGGCGCCAGTCGAATGTCGCTAGGGAATCGGTCCTGTACAGGGACACTCCACCCAACCCCTGAAACTCACCCGGGCCCCCGCCCCGCCCACCACAGTCGCTGATGAACACGCCAAGGGAGTCAAAGAACCGCAACTGGTGGGTACCCGAATTCGCTACGACTACCCGTCCGTCCCGCAACCGCAGGGCTCCTGCCACGCGATGCAGCTCGTACTCCGGATCACCTTCCAACTCTCCGATATCGAGCAGCGGCTGCGCCCCGAAACGCCAGCTCGCGGCGTCAGACCACTGCGGTTCGCTATTCTCAACGATCGCTACTCCAGCTGAATCGCGTGTCGTGACCCCTGCGTCCTGGGCCAAGGCCGTGGAACTCACCACCACGGACGTCATCACGGAAAGACCAGCAAACAAACACCGT
>JBDGXD010000474.1:0-3163 GCA_039584755.1 Gemmatimonadota bacterium | reverse complement strand
CGCGAGCTGTCCCAATAGGCAGAGTACCAATCATATTGGGTGGCGGGAATTGCGTATACCTCCAAGTTGATGCCTACCCCGCGGTACCCCACACCCACCAACCCTGTGAATCCCGGGTAACGCCAGCTTACTACCTGGCTATGGGAATGAGAACGGGGGTGGTCATAGTAGTATGACCCACGTGACGCACCGCCCAGCAAGACACCGGCGCCGATATGCAGGTGGGCGTTGCCACCGATCCACCTGCGGACTCTGGAGCGCACACCCCAACGTCCGCTCCCACCATCCTGCTCGACAATGCCGATGAACGTCGCGCCCCCACTCCAATCGCCGAGGTGGATCATCGGCCCGATCTCCCATGACAGGTACAGGGGAGTGTAAGAGCCGGGCCGGCTGTTGAGACGTACGCCGGCGGCGGTCTCATATAGCAGAGACAAACCGCGACGTCCTGGTTGCGGTTGGTCGCGTTCCTGCCCCCAAGCACCGGGTGCGAAGCTGGTGAGGACCATCAGGCTTAATAGTATGCAGCGGTACATGACCGACTCCTGTGTCGACTGCTGCAACCTCGGGATCGGGCGTCAATGGGGCGTCAAGGGTGACGCAAGACGGTCGAAGACGGACTACTGGCTGCCACCAACGCCGCGCCGCTTTCGAGCATCGATGTTTTGGGGCACTCGAGGTCGGAGCGGCAGACCAATTGACTGCCAATTGACCGCCTCTCCCTAGCTTTGTTGCGCTGGGCGACGCACAGCCAGGAGTGACGATGACCACCACATTCGAGGTAGACCGGGTCCAGCCGGCCTTTGAGGCTGCTCCTGAGGCACCACTGCCCGAAGTATTCCAGCCGCAGGTGGGCCTGCCGTTCCTTGCATGCACCGACGTAGACGCGTCGCTGCTCACCAAGACGGCCCACCACCCGTTTGCGGCTGCTGTGTATTGCGCGTTCGCACAGCATCGGCCGCTGATACTCACGCCCGACGCCGTGTGGCTCACGATCGCGCAGGGTTTTGCCCAGCACGTCAACAGCCACAGCAAGCGGCTCAGGCGAAGTTTGGTGCGTCACCGAGGAATGAAGAAGTTGACGGTGACCGCGTACGCCCTCGACACGCCGCAAGACTGGGCGCTGGCCATAGACGGGTTGTGTGAAAAAGTGAGGAGCAATACCAAGTCAGGTGTGGCAGATCTGATGCGCTGTGATTTCTCGACCACCACAGCGGTCACACGGGTAGCGGGCGACGTGGTGCTGCTCGACGCGTTACAGCGCTACTTCATTTACGAGATGGAGTTCATCTGCGGTATCCCGCAGGTCACGCTGCTCGGCACGGCAGACGATTGGCGCAAGATCGAGCAGCGGGTTGCGGCGCTGGCCACGTACGATCTCTCCTGGTGGACCGACAGGTTACTGCCGGTATGTAGGGAGTTGCGTCGCACCGTCGAGGGAAAGCCCGATCTCGATTTCTGGCAGTGCATCTGCATGCCGCAGGAGGTGTATGGCGGTGAGATCGTAACCGGATGGATAGGCAGATTCTTTCCCTACCTCGAGACTGTCAAACGGGATAAAGCAGTCATTGCCCGGGGTAGTCATTCCGACCCAACCCTGTCCCAATTGGTGCGAAACGACGGCCTCGCACCGTGGAGCGAGAACGTGGGGCGAGACTTATTTGAGGGGCGGAGATCGATCAAGCCGGAACCTGCGCGGCGTCGTTGGCTGTGCGACGGCGTGAAACTGGACGACTTGCCGCTGGGCCTGTCGCGGGCACCGGCGAGAATCACCAATTACAGGGGTCGGTTGATCGTCCGAGTGCAGCTGGTATCCGGGTTCGTCGGTGTAACCCAGACGGACTCTCTCGCGGTGCAGCCACACATCGGCTGGGCGGTCGTGGAGAGCGCCCGTCCGGTGGCTTGCTTGGCTTACCGCTAGGGTAGGCTGTCTCGTTTCCCTCCGAGACCGAAGCGAAGGGGCAGAGAGACTGTGCCAGACGTTCTGTGGTCTAGGTCGTTTGAGGGACGACGGCCCGAGATCTTACTCGGGGGAAATCGGGCCCTTGTGCATTATTTCACGGGCAATGACGATGCCGGTGTCCGTCAGCTATGCAGAGGCGTCGTATTCCACCAAGGTCCGAAACCCACTGATCCGTGCGAACTCGTGTGCTTCGACCTACAGGGAGCGAGGCTCTGGGGGCGTTCCGGTCTTCGCGGTCTCGCATCGCTGCCGGACAACCGCTTCCTCGTTGCTGACCACCGAGGAGTACCGCGAATCCTGGACGGCGACGGGTGTGAGCTTGCCCGCTGGACGGGGAAAGGTGGAATCGACCGTGCGGCCCGCCACGACAACCTACTCGCCCTTCGGGCCGGCAGTACGGTCTACGTAACGGATCTCGACTTACAGCCTGTCAACAAACTAGAATGGCCTCGAGAAGCTACGCCCGCGATCGACTGCTTCGTGGACGGATCGTTCCGCTGGGTCGACGGTAACAAACTCTGGATGAGGAGCGTTTTCGGGGAGCCACAGCGCTTTGCCTCCGTTCCGCGGGGCATGGTGCGGGAGGCCGTGAGCCGACGTCGTCTCCCGAGCTACTTAGACTGGCAAATCGCCTTCGATGAGGACGAAGGCGTCTTCTTCCTCGCCAACATCATGCCGCCACACGTGTTGGTCTGTCTGGATCGACAAGGAAATGCGAACTGGTGCCGTTACATATCTCCTTCCTGCTGCGGCGGTGTGGGTTACCGTTTGCCGAGTGGGCTCTGCGTGACCAGTTCCGGGTGTGGCGGGATCCTCACCTGGCTCGACTCGCATGGTCACATTCTCTTTCGAAGCGACCCGCCTCCGAGTCCGAACCTCGCCTTCGGGTACTCGAATGTTGTAACCGTCCTCTCGGACGGCCGTTCCCTGATCCAGGGGTTGCAGGGCCTTGCCGCATACGATTCGAGAGGAGAACTACTCTGGAAGGCAAAGCTCCACTACAGCTATGGACAGTATGAGGTGTGTGAGGAACGTGGTCTCCTTGTGGGCTGCGGTTGGTCAAAGCACAAATCAGAAGGAGGAACAACCGCTGTCCTTGAAGCAGTCGGCGATCTCTGACCAGCAGGTTTGGCAAAGCAATCACGCCCCACGGCCAGGCTCCTACGGGAATCACCAACGGACCCCAACAGATTCATGCTG
>JBDGXD010000473.1:0-3189 GCA_039584755.1 Gemmatimonadota bacterium | reverse complement strand
GGTAGCCGATGAACTGCACCATCAGAACGCCGTCCGATTGAGCGGTTATGGTGTATCTCCCGCTTGCGTCGGTATTCGTGCTGGCACTTGTGCCCTGCACTCGGATAGCCACTCCCTGGAGAGGAGCACCTTCTTCAGAGGTTACTGTTCCGGACACCTGCTGGCCGAGTGCGGTTCCGCACAGAGCCAGTGCCAACACCAAGCTCATTCCCACTTCACGGAAGAAGTGGCGATGGCTTGTCCAGAATGGGTGCTTTCGCAGTAGCATTGTTAGCATGGCAAATACCTCCCTCATTCTGTTTGGTCCTCGATGGCCTCCAGGCCCGTCAAGCTTATATAATTTAGTGGATATACGCCTCGGTTAACTGATCTACAAGAGGTCTGATGCGGGTCACCTGTTCAGGTGACACTGCACAGGTGACAGCCGCGTGTCCCGTGTCAGCCTCTCCGGCTGGCGTTCCGTTCACGCGAGGGACCGGAACTCGGCGAAGATTCGCACCAGGAGTTCCTGGCGATTCTGGACGTGCAGCTTGCGATAGATTCGCCACACGTAGGTATGAACGGTGTGCGGCGAGAGCCCGAGCTCTCCGGCGATGCATTTCTCCGACGCACCGTCGAACACAGATCGGACGATACCAGCCTCGCGTGGCGACAGACCCAGGCTTGTGGTAAGCGAGCGCCACTCTTTCGGCGCGAACACGCCCTGGCCTCGACCGTGCCCGCCGGTGGGTACCGAGTCCCCGCCAATCCGCTGCTGAATAGGGGCAACTCCCATAACGGCCTCCTTAGGGTGTCCCTCGTGGCTGCCAAGTCGGAAAATGGGCGCCGACTCCCGGCCGGCCGGTTCTCTTCCGCTGAAACCCCGCGCACAACGCCGGCGCCAACCGCCACCTCTGTGGGCCCACCGACCGTAGCTCAACCATCATAAATATGTAACCGGAAACGAGATGTATCCAGTTAATCATGCCGGCCCCCACAAGCTGGCCCCCACAAGAAAGAAAGACTAGCCCGCGGGGAGGGGCACGCCACGGTGAAGACGCACTCACACGGACTAGCGGCAGCGTGGCTCGGGCCACAACTTCGAGGCAACCTGGAGGCCACTGATGCACAGACGTGACGCCATTCGAGCCGTGTCCG
This sequence comes from Gemmatimonadota bacterium, assembly GCA_039584755.1. Classification (GTDB taxonomy): domain Bacteria; phylum Gemmatimonadota; class Gemmatimonadetes; order Gemmatimonadales; family GWC2-71-9. The sequence goes on along the minus strand of JBDGXD010000473.1, from coordinate 2,052 downwards.
CCGGGCTCGCCCTCCCGGCACTTGGGCCGCTCGCGCCGGACGACCTGTGGGCCGTTTCGCGCTCCATCCACGACCGAATCCGCGGGACCTCACAAGATCAAGGGTTGCTCATCCTTACAGAGCACCAGAACGCCATGGTCACTGCGCTCGCCGAGTTGATCATCCCGGAGACGGACACACCGGGCGCAACCGCAGCTCAGGTCAACCGGTTCGTGGACGTCATGCTGGCGGAGTGGTTCGACGACGACGACCGGGAGGAATTCCTCCGGGGTTTGACGGCCCTGGACGCAAGCAGCACCAACCCGTTCGGGACGCCGTTTCTCGACCTTGAAGAGGCGCAGCAGATAGGGTTGCTGCGACGGTTGGACGACGAAGTGACGGCGCTGCGTGAGGCCGAGCTGCCGACGAGCGACCACTTCTTCAGTCGCATGAAGTGGCTGACCCTGTACGGGTATTACACATCCGAGGTTGGGGCCACCGAGGAGCTGCAGCAGGCGATCATTCCGAGCGGCTACGAACCGTGTGCGCCGGTTAGGCGGGGAGGGTCGGGACAATGGGATTGAGACAGTCGACCTACGACGCCATCGTGGTGGGCTCCGGCATAACCGGAGGCTGGGCGGCCAAGGAACTCACGGAGGCCGGGCTCAACACACTCGTCCTCGAGGCGGGCCGAGCCATCGACCCGGCAACCGATTACGCGGAGCACGAACCCGCCTGGAGCTTCCGCTATCGGGGGCTCGGTGATCGGAAGTCTCTCGAGCAACGACAGCCGGTGCAGCGCACCTGCTACGCCTGCGATGAGGCGGCCGCCAAGTTCTTCGTGGACGACGTCGATAACCCATACTCCACACCGGACGGTAAGCCGTTTCTCTGGATCCGCGGGAGACAAGTGGGTGGGAAATCGATCATGTGGGCGCGATTGTCATATCGCTGGAGCGATCTGGACTTTGAGGCCAACCTGCGCGATGGCTACGGCGTGGATTGGCCGATTCGGTACGCGGACCTCGCACCCTGGTACGACCACGTGGAACGCTTCGCGGGCATCAGCGGCGAAGCACTCGGCCTCGACCAGCTGCCCGACAGTCAGTTTCTGCCGCCCATGCCAATGAACTGTGCTGAAGAGTTCGTCAAGGCAGGTGTGGAACGGCAGTTCGGTCGGGAGCGAGTCGTCACCATTGGGCGTAGTGCCGTTTTGACGGCGAACCACAATGGCCGACCGGCTTGCCATTACTGCGGGCCGTGTCACCGGGGTTGCATCACCCGCTCCTACTTCAGTTCTCTCAATGCCACACTTCCCGCGGCGGTCGCGACCGGCCTAATGACGCTGCGGCCCAACAGCGTTGTGGCGGAGGTCCTCTACGATTCAGATAACGACCGGGCGCGCGGCGTCCGGGTGATCGACGCGGTGACAAATGAGGACATGGAGTTCGAGAGCCGGGTGGTGTTTCTCTGCGCCTCAGCCCTCGAGTCGACCCGGCTCCTGCTCAACTCTAGATCCAGTCGGTTTCCTGACGGTCTAGGCAACTCCAGTGGTGAACTGGGGCACAACCTCATGGATCACACTATGCAGAGTGGCGCAACTGGTATGGTTCCCGGGCTCGACGACCGCAATGCCTACGGGAATCGGCCCAACGGCCTGTATGTACCGCGATTCCGGAATGTGTGGGATGAGCATCCGGATTTCCTGCGGGGCTACGGGCTCCAGGGTAGCGCGGGACGAGCCGGATGGAGCCGGGGCGTCGGCATGCCGGGTTTCGGCGCAGATCTAAAGATGGCGCTGCGCGAGCCCGGTCCCTGGCAGATGCGGTTCAACGGGTTTGGCGAGTGCCTGCCCCGGCACTCGAACTACGTCGAGATCGACCCGGACAAGAAGGACAGGTGGGGCGTCCCAATCCTGCGGATCCATTGTGAGTGGGGCGACAACGAGCTAGCAATGCTGCAGGACATGTCTGTAACGGCCGCCGAAACGCTCGAGGCGGCCGGCTGCACCAACGTCACGCCCTTCCGCAATGACAGCCCGCCCGGGCTCACCATTCACGAGATGGGTACGGC
>JBDGXD010000472.1:2141-5871 GCA_039584755.1 Gemmatimonadota bacterium | reverse complement strand
GTCTGGTGCGACGCCATCTGAGCCGAGCATCACCGTTACACCCGCAGCCATTAGTTCGGTCGCCGGGCAGCGCCCGTTGATCGACGCGATCGCGCTGGGATTGTGGACTATGCGAGTGTTGGTTTCGGCGCAGATCTGGATCTCCTCGTCGGTGAGTTCGGTGGAATGGGAGAGGAGCGCATCTGGACCGAGGAGGCCGAGCACCTCATGAGCGAACTTCACTGTCCCGCGGGTATGTCCATCTTGTGTGAACCGCAGACCGTATTGCTTTGAGAGATCCCGCGTTGCCTGCGAGCGGCGAATGAGATCCTGGAGATCGGCGTCGCTGAGCCGCCCACGTTCCGGGTGATGGGTTGGCAACATCACGGCGATGTTGATTCTGCCTTCGGACTCACCGTGCCAACGTTGGATCAGATCCTCGGTTACCTCGAGCTGCCGCTCAAAGCTCACCTGCACCTCGGTGCGCGTGTCGCCTTCCCAATGGGCGTATGTTCGAGGGAAGGGTGGTCGACGGGGGCCGACTGCGCGAGGTACGCGTCACCGTAGCGTGGATCGTCCGTGCGCATCACGCTGTCGCCGCCTCCGAAGTAGGTGAGCCCAGTGGTCACGCCGAACCTGAGCCGCTCGACGGCGGTGAGCAGAGCGTCGGCGCGCCAAAACAATTCGGTCGATCCCAAAGCGTAGATGCTTTCGGTGGCCCCATACCATTCGCCAGTGTCCGTTCCAAGGCTCTTGACCAGACCGTGCCCGGCGTGCCCATGTCCGTCGATGAGTCCGGGCATTACCACGTTGTCACTGGCGTCAATGACCTGCTCGGCAGCGAAACCGGCCTCGAGTTCTTCAGTCGGACCGATGGCGGCTATCCGGTCACCAACGATCGCAATTGCAGCGTTCTCGAGTACTCGGCGTTCGCCATCCATTGTGATGATCGTGCCATTGGTTATCAGGATGTCTGCTGACTGGGGATCGCTATCCCGGTTGGAGCCTGGCCCACCGCAACCGGTGTTCCCGAGGGTTAGCAGGGTCAGGGCTGCGAGACAGGCCACGTTCTTGATTGTCATGGAGATCAACTCTTGGCTTGGAGTTTGTCTCAGAGTAGACGTCTTAATTCCTGTGCAGAGTATGTGGCAAGGACCTGAAACTGTCCAGCGGTTGGATGGACGTCTGCTTCGGACCCGCAAACCTTTGCTGGCTCGATGAACGCGACTACTGCGCAGCCTCCATCGGGTTTCCGTCAGCCACCGGTTGACTCGCGAAAGTCACAACTACGGATGCTTGAGTGCGGCTCAGGAACGACAGTCGAGTGTTGCGTATCCGCGACTCTTGCCCCCCCGTGAGCCGCTCCACATGTTCCGTCATTGATGGGGTTGCTGGCAAGCGGTGGCGTCCGCTCGCCCTTACTAATGTTCATACTGTACTATAGAGATCTTTGTTCAGGGAGGCATATGTTGATCAGAAAGCGTACAAGCGGTCTGGCGATGGTACTCGCCTGCGGGCTCGCCCTGGTGGTGACCGGTTGTGGTGAAAGCAGCAGCTTGGTCGGCAGCGACGACGGTGACGACGGGGGCAAGGTGCGATTCGTTCTCACGTCGGGTAGCGACGCTTCGGTGGGAACGAGCTTAGCGGCACCGCTCGATCAGGCGGACGGTCCCGCCGCGACCGATAAGGACCGCGACCACAAGTATCATCACGCGTACTTCGATTCCGCCAGAGTGACGTTCTCAAGTGTCCTGGCGCGCAACTTGGACGGTGTGCTCGTGAACGTGGAGATGGAGTTGCCGGTCACGGTGGATGTCATGACGTTGGAGGATCGGAAGGGGATCGCGTTGCCCGAGGGCAACCTCCCGCTGGGGAGCTACGACCAAGCGGTCATAGTCATGACGCAGTTCGAGGGGGTGACCCGTAACGGCACCACCATCACCATCACCCCACCGGGTGGCGGCTGGACAGCCATCGTCCACCGCTGCGAGTTCACCGTGGAAGAGGGCGCCGAGACCACGGTCAGCCTCAAGTTCGTCATCAATCGGTCGTTCTCATGGCACGACAACCGCTATCACTTCAAGCCGTTCTTCGTTTGTGCGAGCGAGGACAACAGCTCGTCTGACAACAGCACGCCCTGAGGTGATCGCGGGTGCGCTGCAAACGCAGCGTTGAGCAAGCCCGTAACGAAACAAGGCCCCAGGCATCCCGGCGATGTCTGGGGCTCGTTTTAGGAGCCCGATTCCTCTTTCGTTTTCAATCCCTGCCGAAGCACAGATTCGCACACATCAATCCGCTACCCTCGCCGTTGCGGCTTCGTTCGCGGCTCGCCCGCCGGGATTGGGCCCACGAAATGGCGGTCGCGCCCACGAAATGGCGGTCGCACGCGGACGCAGCTACCAGCATGTATATGAGTTGCGCCAGGGTTGGCTCGTGATCCCGGCCAAGCCGCTAGATTGCCAACAACATGTGGATCCCACCGATCGCGCGGAGATAGTGTGCAGTTGACTGAACCGCTCTTGGTTGCGTACGTCTTCACGGCGTTGGTCGTCGGCACCTCCTGCGTCGGCGCCGCCATGGTGCTCGCGCGCCTCCGACACGACGATCTCGCCCACCTGTTCCTCTGGTTCTACTTACCGTGCAGCGTACTCGTGCTTTCGGGGCTACTGCTTGCATTGATGGACATGCGGGCGACGGTGTCACCCGCGACGCGCTCTGTGCTCGAGTACCTCGAGTCTTTCGTCGGCCGGTATGGCGTGATGCTCGCGCTGCCGCTGTTCGTGCACCGCTTGTTCGACGTGCGCAGCCGGCGGAGGGATGCCATACTCGTCGCCATTGTGCTCGTGACCCTGGTGGCGCAGCATGTGACCGAGCTCGCGCTCGGTGGGAGCGTATGGGACGCGCGTGGCGATGCGGCCGAGGACGCGGTGTCCGGGAGCATCCTTGCCTACGCGCTGTTCGTAGCGGTCACACGACGGAAGCAGGGTGTCTATCCGCCCTTTGCCCGACGGTTCCTAGCGCTGTTCGCTCTGGGCACGCCCTTGATTGTGTTCGACGTCTTCGTCGTCGAAGGCCCGGGGCTGCGGCTCTTTCCACTGTTGTACTGCGTGGCCGGCGTGGTGCTGGTCCTCACGCTGGTCGGCCGCCATACCACGACAGGAGTCGCGCCGCGCGAGTGGAAGTTGAGTGACCGCGAAGAGGACGTGCTGCGTCTCGTACAGCGCGGGCTAAGCACTCAGGCTATTGCGGGGCAGCTCACCATCTCGCCGAACACGGTCAAGACCCACCTGCGCGCCATTTTCGACAAGAGTGGCTTCCGCACGCGCGCCGCCCTCATCGCCCACACACGACCCCCACCCGATCGGGTGAGACCGTAAAATCATCCGGATGGGCGATTGTGGTCCGGTTGAGTCCGGCGTAACGTGTGGCTCGATCGTCAGCGATTAACGTCCCCCGGAGGTCCAGAATGCTGCGCACCCTCGCGTCGACGCACGTCACATTCGTCAGTCTTGCGCTCGCGATCGGAGCCTGTGCCACGACGCCCGAGCCGCCCCCGGAGGAGTTCCCCGGCCACGTCCTGCTCACGAACGACAACGGCATCGACGATACCGCCTTGCTCGAGCTGGCGCGTGCGTTCGCGCGCGAACCCGGCATCGAGGTAACTGTCGTGGCCGCTACGCGCGACCGCAGCGGTACGTCGAACTTTCTGGGTGCGACCAGCACGGGCAGGTACGCGGTGGAGCGCAGGGAT
>JBDGXD010000472.1:0-2135 GCA_039584755.1 Gemmatimonadota bacterium | reverse complement strand
GGTGGAGCGCAGGGATCTGGGACCGAACATCGAGGCCTGGGCGCTCGACGGCTACCCTGCCGATTGCGTGGTGTTCGCCCTCAGCGGTCCGCTGCGCGACCGGCCGCCGGACGTGGTCGTCTCCGGCATCAACGGGGGACCGAACATGGCGGACGACTGGTTCGGCTCCGGCACCATCGGCGCTGCGCGCACGGCGGCGTACTTCGGAATCCCCGCCGTCGCCGTGTCAGGCGTGGAGGATGATGACCCTGCTGCAGTGGCGGCGGCGACGGAGTGGGTCGTACGCTTCGTGCGCAGCAGCGTCGTCGCGTCGCTCGAGGCGCCCCAGTACCTCACGGTCAGCCTGCCGTTCGAGACTCCACCGAACGGCGGCGGCGCAAGGATCGTCGAGCGGGCGCGGGGACTGATGGGGGGTCGGGCTCACCGGGTTGAAGGCGACGACTCGGCCGCCGTCTGGCAGCTCGAGATCGAGACACAGCATGAGCGCGCCGCAGAAGGCAGCGACGTAGCGACCGTAGCCGCGGGCGACATTGCGATCGTCCCGATGCGCGTGAACGAGTACGACGCCGCGCTCGCCGAGCGGCTGCGGGGCAGGACATCCGCCATCCCGGAATGGGTCGCGGCGGTGGCAACGGCGCGTGGCACGGGCTCTGCGTGCGACGTCATGTTGGGTGTTACGATCGACGATGCCGAGGACTCGACCGGTCGCGAGTGGGGCGTCGTGCTAGAGGCCGTGACGCCCACCAGCCTAGCGAATGATGTCGGACTCGAGGTTGGCGACGTCATCGTTTCTCTCAACGGCACGGCCCTCGAGTCCCGGCGTGGCGATCCGGAGGATCCCGACGACCGGTTCGGTCGCCTGCTGCGTAATCTGCCATGCGGCAGCGATGTAGCGCTGGAGTACGTGCGGGACGGCCGGCAACACACAGCCCGGTTCACCTGGGAGTCCCGGTCGGGGTCGTAAACCGCAAGCAAGGTGCTGAAGTTGCGGGGTCGGGCGCTATGGGTTCGAGTCACACGCTTTTCGGCAACTTGCTTGCCGTTCGACCGTGTGGACGGCGATGCACCGGCGGATGAACTGAGACCGGCGGGATCCAGCGGGAGAGGCCGACCTCGTACACGGCGTGGCCCTGGACAGGGCCGATTCACCCCAGCATTCTTTCCCCGTCACTCTCGAGACGCTACGCACAACCAACGTGAACTGGACAATTGTCATGTCGAAGATAGCCTTGCGCGGCAGAGCATCCCTGTTGTTGCTGACGCTCCTTGCTGTTGGCTCGTGCGGCCAACAACCTGCCGACTTGATTCTGAAGAATGCCGTGGTCTACACGATGGAAGAGGAACAGCCCACGGCCGGTGTGGTGGTGATCAGCGGCAACACGATCACGGCCGTGCTGGGGCCGGGTGAAGATACGGCACCGTACGAGGCCAGTGGCACACGCGTCATCGATATGGAGGGCGCCTTCATCATGCCCGGCTTCATCGACAGCCACACCCATTTCGATGGCTACGGCTCCACCTTGAACGACGCCGACCTCATGGCCTCACGGAAGATGGCGGGCTCATCGAGGAACTCACTCGGGTTGCCGCCATCCTGCCTGAGGGTGAGTGGATAACCCGTGGCTCGTGGGACGGTCACCGTCTGTGGCAGGCGGACTGGCGAGAGCGGGATCGCTTGAAGCTGAACCGCTGGACGCCGCAGCGCGGCACCATCGATTCCGTGACCGCGCGTCATCCGGTCTTCGTGAACAGCTGGGACCGGGAACTCTACCTGGCCAACACGCTTGCCCTCACGGCAGCAGGCCTGTCAGATGCAGCGCTCCCGGGTATGGAGCTGCGCCGCGACGGGAGTCCCACCGGACTGATCTACAGCGGCTCGCCGGCCATCGACTCCATTCGTGCTGTGATCGCGCCAAAGTCTGAAGCGCGCCTGCTCAACGAGCTGCGCGCAGGCCTCGGAGAGTTGGCCAAACGTGGCATCACCGAGATCCACGACATCACTGACGAGCCCTATCCCAGGCTCTACGCAACTCTGCAGGAGAGCGGAGAACTCACGGCCCGCATCTGGATGCGACTGGACCTGAGGAGGAGTGCGGAGATCGCCGAGGCAGGTATCGAGATGAACACGCATCCTG
>JBDGXD010000471.1:0-3205 GCA_039584755.1 Gemmatimonadota bacterium | reverse complement strand
GAGTTGCTATTACAAGAGCGTACACCACGGGCTGTGGCAGTGGCGCGGCCGAGAGGCGAGGAGGTAGAGTTTGCCGCGTATGTGCGCGACGTCGTGGCACCTACACTGCGGCGGTTCGAGTCACCACATGACTTGACGCCGCGCACCCATCTGCTGTCGAATGGCCGCTACACAGTGATGGTCAATGCGGCCGGGGGGGGATTCAGCAAAACGGACGATCTCGCGATAACACGCTGGCGGGAGGACTCCACACGCGACTGTTGGGGCAGTTTCATTTTTCTGCGCGATGTAGCAACGAATGAAGTTTGGTCCGCCGGTTTCCAGCCGACCGGCAGCGAGGCCGAGCACTACGAGGTCGTCTATTCTGAGGACCGGGCCAAGATAATTCAGCGGCACAGTTCACTCACGATTACGCTCGAGATCGTGGTCTCTCCCGAGGACGATGCGGAGCTACGCCATTTGACGGTCACCAATCTCGAGAGCAGTGATCGCGAAATCGATTTCACTTCCTACGCCGAGGTTGTGCTCGCACCGCAGGGCGCCGATCTCGCTCATCCGGCCTTTTCAAACCTGTTTGTCGAGACGGAGTTCGTTGCAGGACTGGACGTATTGCTCGCCACCAGGCGTCCGCGTTCTTCGGACGAACCTCAGGTCTGGTTGGCCCACCTAGCCGCGGTAGAGGGCGAGACGGTGGATGAGCTGCAGTACGAGACCGACCGCGCCCAGTTCCTGGGCCGCGGTCGCGGGATCCGCACTCCGCTTTCCGTGATTGATGGAGGACCCCTCTCCAACACAGTTGGCGCGGTACTCGATCCAATAGTGAGTGTGCGACACCGCGTCGCGATCCCGCAGGGTGAGACCGTGCACCTGTTGTTCACTACGTTGGTTGCACCATCTCGTGAAGAGGCCCTCGAGATAGCGGAGAAATACAGACAACCGGCGACGTTTGATCGAGAGAGTTCGCTTGCATGGACACAGGCGCAGGTGCAGCTGCACCACTTACGCATGACCCAGGACGAAGCACACCTGTTCCACCGTTTGGCCAATCGACTTATCTACACAGATCCAACTTTGCGGGCGACACCTGAAGACGTGGCGAGAAACGAGGCCGGCCAGTCCGACCTCTGGCGCTACGGTATCTCGGGAGATCTGCCCATCTGCCTAGTACAGATCGAAGTGGACGAAGAGCGCGATGTTGTGAGGCAGTTATTGCGCGCGCACGAGTACTGGCACCTGAAGGGGATCGCCGCCGATCTGGTGATCCTAAACGCCAAGGAGACTTCCTACGTCCAGGACCTGCAGCAATCGCTCGAGTCGATGGTGGAAGCGATCCAATCCGCGATTGGACGAGAGAAAAGCCCGGGACACGGCGAAGTATTTGTGCTGCGAGCAGATGTCGTTCCCCCGCGCGACCAGCTCCTGCTACGAGCCGCCGCGCGAGTCGTGATCAACGCTGCCCAAGGTACCCTGGCCGAACAGGTCGTCCGGCTCCTCCGGCTACGGCCCGGTCCGGTCCCGCCCTCGCTGCGCTCGCCGCGTGAGGTCGAGGAGACGGTCCCACCGCCAACACCAGAACTACAGTACTACAACGGCCTCGGCGGGTTCACACGTGACGGCAGCGAGTACCTCACCATCCTGGGCAAGGGTCAGTGGACACCGGCTCCGTGGATCAACGTGATATCCAACCAGTCGTTCGGTTTCCAGGTATCCGAGTCCGGGACCGGTTACACCTGGTCCCAGAACAGCCGTGAGAACAAACTCACGCCCTGGTCGAACGATCCGGTGAGTGATACACCCGGCGAGATCTTCTACGTGCGGGACGAGGACGACGGCGTCATTTGGGGACCGACCGCACTTCCTATTCGAGAGGAGAACTCGCCGTACGTGGTGCGGCACGGACAAGGATACAGTCGCTTCGGACATACGTCGCATGGGATCGCATTGCAACTAGTCCAGTTTGTCTCCGGGCGGGACCCTGTGAAGACGTCACGGCTGACTCTGGAAAACAAGTCCGCCGTCAAGCGGCGAATATCGGTCACCAGTTACGTTGAGTGGGTGCTGGGCGTCGAGCGCAGCAACTCCATGAGTTCTGTGGTGACGGAGGTGGATCACGTCACGGGAGCCATGCTAGCGCACAACCCGTTCAATGGAGAATTCGCCAATCGCGTCGCCTTTGCCGATCTGGGAGGGCTGCAAACATCTTGGACTGGAGACCGTCTCGAGTTCTTGGGACGTAACGCCAGCTTGGATCACCCTGCCTCACTGGAACGCGGGCAAGAACTCTCAGGAAAAACCGGCGCCTGCCTCGACCCGTGCGCAGCCCTGCAGACAACTTTGGAACTCGAACCAGGTGAACGCAGGGAGGTTCTGTTCCTGTTGGGAGAAGCTGAGACCCGCGATCAAGCGAGATCCCTGATCCAGCGCCATCGCGACATGGATTGCTCCGCGGCGTTGCGCGAAGTCCGAGACAATTGGAACACTGTGTTGGGTGCGGTCCAAGTGAACACGCCCGATCCCTCCTTCGATCTGTTGCTCAATCGCTGGCTGCCATATCAGACACTTTCGTGCCGCGTACAGGCTCGCTCGGCGTTTTACCAGTCCGGAGGGGCATTCGGGTTCCGCGACCAATTGCAGGACGTTCTCTCTCTGGTGTTGACTGAACCCGAGTTGGTGCGAGAACACCTACTTTGCGCCGCGGCCCGGCAGTTCCGAGCGGGCGACGTACAACACTGGTGGCATCCACCGACCGGCCGTGGGGTGCGAACGCGCATCTCCGACGACAGACTGTGGCTGCCGTACGCTGTGTTGCATTATCTCAGGACCACCGAGGATTGGGCCGTGCTCGACGAGGAAGTCACTTGGCTCGACGGCGCTGACCTGGAAGAGAACGAGCAGGAAGCCTATTTCGAGCCGACCCAATCAGACGAGGTCGCAACACTATACGAACACTGCGCTCGGGCCATCGATTGCAGCCTCGAGCTGGGAGAACATGGCCTTCCCCTGATGGGCGCGGGTGATTGGAACGACGGTATGAACCGAGTCGGCTGGGAGGGCCGCGGTGAGAGCGTGTGGCTCGGCTGGTTCCTGCTGCTCAACCTGAAGGAGTTTTCACTGGTTGCAGAACGGCGGCGCGACACTGAACGTGTTGTGCGCTGGCGCGAAGTGGCTGCTTCACTCGAGTCATCGATCGAGCGCGAAGCGTGGG
>JBDGXD010000470.1:0-3208 GCA_039584755.1 Gemmatimonadota bacterium | reverse complement strand
CTTCGCGAATGACCGAACGCTTGGTGACCTGGCGACAATCTGGATTGCCCGATGACTGATCGACGGAAGTTGGTTGACTTCGACGCGGACCATTTCGCGAAGAGTGCGGCAGCAGGTGGCCCACATGATGCGTTGACGGCGTTTCGTTACGCCTACCACCATAACCTATGGCGTGGTACGGTAACCCCGTCCGGCGCCGGGTCCAGCATTGAACATACGAAAGTGATAGCCAAGCTCCTTCCAGGGCTGTGTCGGCGATACGACGTCGGTTCGCTGCTCGATGTCCCATGTGGCAATTTCAATTGGATGGCCGGAGTCGACCTGCCCGGTGTGCGGTACACGGGAGGGGACATCGTGCCTGAAGTTGTAAGCGAAGCGGCTCGGCGGCATGGCTCGCGCGAACGAGAGTTCCTGGTGTTGGACTTGACTAGTTCGCAACTTCCGCCGGCTGAGCTGTTGTTGTGCCGCGATTGTCTCGTTCATTTGTCCTATGCGGATATCGCGAAGGCGATAAGCAATATCCGGAGGAGTGAAATCGAGTACCTGCTGACCACGACATTCACAGCGGAGTCCGGATTCCGTGACGTTGTCACCGGTGATTGGCGACCAATAAACCTGGAGCAGCCTCCGTTTTCTTTCCCCCGGCGGGTGGAGCTGCTCCGGGAGCAGTGTACCGAGCAAGATGGCGCGTTTGCGGACAAGGCGCTCGGGCTCTGGCGGGTGAGTGACCTGCCAGATCTGAGCGCCAATGCAGCCTGACTCGAGAGTGATTGAGTTCACCATGCACGGTATGGAAGTACGGTTCGGCGGTTGGCCGGGGTGTGCCTGCAGCCTAGGCACCGGTCCGCTAGGCAGACACCTTGTGGCTTCCGAGCGACGCTGCTGACGTATGTCGAGACTATTGGCGTTGGTCGGCGCGATGGTTGGGGGCACCCTTGGGTGGTGGCTGGGTGCGCAGATTGGCTTCATGACCGCATTCATGGTGAGCATCGTTGGGACGGCGCTCGGAGTGTACATTGGGCGCCGTGTTGCGCGAGACTACCTGGAGTGAGCGGGCCAGTGGCTCCGGTTGTTTTGCCGCATAACACCAACCCGTTCTTTATACAGCATCGCGATTGGCCGGCAGTATGAGTCTTCTAGGCCAGGCCATTCGCAAGCTGCTATCCTGGCTTCCCTGGGGGTCTGTTCGCCTGCCCACTGATCCGATTCCCACTGTATGGCCGGAACTGGTGGCGCGGCAGGTGCCGTTGGTGGCGCGTCTATCGGCTCCCGACCAAGAGCGGATCTATCGTCTCATGCAACTCTTCCTGCGAGAGGTTCCCATCGAAGGTTGTGCGGAACTGGAAGTGACCGAGGAGATACGAGTCACTATCGCGGCGCAGGCCTGTCTCCTACTACTCAAGATGCCCTATCCGAAGTACACGCGGGTCGATCGAGTTCTCGTCTACCCTTCGAGCTTCGTACCCAAGACGGTAGGCTTATACGGGTCGGGTCAGGTCGTTCGACCCGACGTGCCAGCTCGCGGCCAGGCATGGCAATCGGGCGTGGTGATTCTCGGTTGGGATTCGGTGCAACACGACACCATCATCGCGACCGACGGTGACAACGTCGTACTCCACGAGTTTGCGCACATGCTCGATGCAGAAGACGGCGGCATTGACGGTATGCCGGTTCTCGATTCCGCCTCCGCCTATCGTGCGTGGGCTGCCCTGTTGTCTACGAAATTCGCCGAGCACGTTGCCCGTGTGGAGAGGGGTGAGCGGACGACGCTCAATGCATACGGGGCCGAGAATCGTGCGGAGTTCTTTGCCGTCGCCACGGAAGCATTTTTCGAGAAGCCAGTCCAACTGCGGAAGGATCAACCCGATCTCTACGCGTTGCTGGTTGACTTCTTCAAGCTCGACCCGGCGCAGCAGACACGACCGGCCGGAGCTGGCTGAAGGGGGGAGCTAGGCTTCACGATGTCTGATCCCAGAGTTCATGATCTTTCGATTCAGGACGTCAAGCGCAATGCTGAACAGAATCGCGATGTCATAGCCGCGATCGATCGAGGGTTAACCGAATTCAATCAATCGGTTCAACCGGATCCTCTAGCATCACCGCTCGTATTGGCGGTTCACGACGACGGCACCTATTGGATGCCGGTGAATGCCGGCGAACCCTATTACTTTGTGGTTCGGTACTACAAGCCCGATGTGAGGAAACTTCCACCGAAACCCTGTAGCTGAGTTCTTACACGGGGGCTCAGGTCGTAGGTGCTTTGCATCTTACGATGGTGTTGCCACTGCACGGTCACAGCACGGCACCCGGGGTGATGGCTCCGCGACTCTCGAGATCGGGAAAGGTGGTTACATGACCCTCCGGGAATGGGGCTGGGACGATCAATGGGCACAGCAAGCTGCCCAACTGGGTAGCGACCCGCCGGGAATCGCTCGTGTAGTTGGTCAAGACCGAGCGAGTTGGTCGATTCATACACGCTCGGGCCCGGAGACCGCGCGACTTCCGTCGGCGTTGGGTGTTCATCCCTCTCCCGTGGTCGGAGACTGGGTTCTTGCCGAACCGGGTCCCATGCCAACCGATCCGTGGTCCATCCTGGCGGTGCTGCCTCGGCGGTCCTGGATATCGCGGGGCGCTGCAGGCACCGGCGGAGGAGAACAAGTTCTGGCCTCGAATGTGGACAAGGTCTGGGTCGTGCATGGCCTGGACATGCCCTTCAACTCTCGTCGTCTCGAGCGTTACTTGGCTGTAGTGTGGGAGAGCGGTGCCACTCCTGAGGTCATCCTCAGCAAGTGTGATCTAGCCGACAACTTGGAGGCCACTGTCGCTCAAGTTCACAAGGTAGCTATGGGCGCGCCGATCAGATTGGTGAGTTCCGAGGATACGGCAAGCATCAACGACCTGCAGAACACATTGGAGACTGGCTGCACAGTCTCCCTGCTCGGGCCATCGGGCGTTGGAAAGTCGACACTGGTCAATCTCCTTGCTGAAGCAACGGTCGCTGCGACAGGTGAAGTGCGCGCGGGTGACCGCAAGGGGCGCCACACGACAACACGACGGGAGCTGTTCCGGATTCCGGGTGGAGCACTTCTCTTGGACACGCCGGGCATGCGGGAACTGCGTGTCTGGGATTTGGACACGGGTTTGAAGCAGGCCTTCGCGGACATCGAGGATCTTGCCGGTGGCTGTCGCTTTCGCGATTGCCGGCACG
>JBDGXD010000469.1:0-3221 GCA_039584755.1 Gemmatimonadota bacterium | reverse complement strand
CAATCGCTGGCGCCAGCAACCACGGAATCGCATAGTACACCGTCAAGTACCAGAACTCCCACACGAACGCTATGCCGTGACCAAGCCGTAGTCCGCAGTACAGCCAGTCGTACAACGCAAGTGGTACCGTAAAATAGAATGCAATCCACAGCGCCACTGTCATACGGCGACGGGGCGCCTGTCTTCGCAGAACGAAGTAGAGGACGAGTGCGATCGGGAGCAGAACCAGCAGAACGAAGCCCAGCATGAATCCGGCTGAGTACTGCTGATAGTAATCCGGCAACCCGCCAAGCAGGAAGCCGGCCCACACGGCGGTCGCCAAGATCCATAGGCGAATGTGGTGTCTCTTACCCATGGTGGACCGAGTCAACGGACACCTACTCCCTTGGTTGTCTCACGGATGCAAGCCATCCGAGGCGGACGCGTTTGAGCCTATCGAACTCACCAACATAAGGCTTGATATCAAGGATCGGGGTTTCATTGAGAAGATCCAAGTCCAAGACCGACAGATTGTTGCCTTCAATACCTTCCAGACGAACGATCGAAAGGCCGATTGGATTGGGGCGCCATGGCGAGCGCGTGGCGAACAAGCCTCTGAGATGAGTATCGCCGGACGGGGTGACGTGAAGTCGATACCCTTCCACCAAGTGAAAATGACACAACAAGATAACGTGGGAGAAGCCTGCTGGCAGCCGTTGACGAATTCGACGAGAAGCTAATTGAGGTCGAAGGTCAGTTGATCCAAATGAAGGATGTCCAGAACGACGGTGTAAGGTGGCCGTCCATGGTCATCGCTCGGATTGCGTACCTTGCTCGCAACGTGGGAACGGCAGATTTTAAACCGAACGACCAACAGAGGGAAGTCCACGTTGTTCTGCGCGATCAACTGGAGCGTGCCCGTCAACAGTTCGAGGTGCTGATTCAGACCGATCTGCCGGCGTTCAACCGCCTGCTCGAACAGAGGAGCGTGCCGAGGATTATCACGCAATAGGGATGTGTAACCAGCCGCGGATTAACGCGGAAGGACGCGGAAACAGCGAGGGGTTGAGTTCCCCCACCCAACCCCCAAGAACAGATCCGCGTTCATCAGCGTTCTTCCGCGGCAGAAATTGACACTCCCGGGTTCGATCAATGTGCCAAATGGTGTTGAGTGGCGTTACTCTCCTCTCAACACCTCTGCTGGTTGCACGGCCGCCGCGCGCCTCGCGGGTAGCAGGTTCGCGGTCACAGTTGCTATCACCAGGATTCCGATAACGACTCCGTAGACGATCGGGTCGTGGGAGTTTGCATCCACCAGCATACTCGCCAGGACCTTTCCGGCGCCGTATGCCCCCATAATGCCTAGCACCACGCCGACTCCGATCATCAAGGCACCGTGCTTCAGTACCTGGCCCAGCACCTGACCCTGTTGGGCGCCCAACGCCATCTGAATTCCGATCTCCTTGGTTCGCTGGTTCACTCTGTAAGAGACGACACCGTAAATGCCACCTACAGCCATTAGCAATGCGATCAAAGAGAATGCGGCTGAGATGCGCGAGGCCGCCTTTCGTACCCAGAGCGACTCGTCCAACACCGTCGACATGGTTGCGACATTTGCCATGGGCAAAGAAGGATCCATGTCGCGAAGCACATCCCGAGCCGGTCCGACGAGGCCATCTGGAGGTACGGTCGTGCGGAGCACCACTGCTAACGCTGACCTGACAGTACCGGGGAACGGCCAATACACTCCTTGAAGCGTTTCGGTGTCGAGGCCATAGTCCTTCACGTCTCGTGTGACGCCGATGATAGTCTGCCACTGTCCGTGCGAACCCGTGCGAATTCTCTTGCCGAGCGGATTCTCGTCGGGCCAGTACCGCCGTGCGAACGTCTCGTTGATGATCGCAACATTCGAACCTTCGTCTCGACCGTCTTCCGGGACGAACGATCTGCCGCCAACGAGCGTGATACCCATTGTCTCGATGTAGTCTGACGTCGCCACACGCACAGACGTGGCTGGCCCGGGTGCGTCGGGATCTTCGGGCGGTGCGTCTTCAATCTCGAAGTGGGTGGCGTTGTGACCCTGCAAGGGAGGGAAGTCGATGCCTGCGGCCGACTCCACACCAGGAAGTGCACGAATCCGCTCCAGGTACGTCTCGAAAAACGACAACCGCATCCCCTCATCCTGATATGAGACTGGGGGGAGCGAAACCTCGTACATGAGTACGTTTTCCGGTGCGAAGCCGGGGTCGACGTTCTTGAGCGCCTGGAAATCCCGCACAGTCAATCCAGCGGTCACGAGCAATATCACCGAAAGCGTAATTTCGCCAACGACAAGCAAATCGAGAGCCCGCCTACGAGCGCGTGTGGTCGAGCTTCGCGTGTTAGTCGATTGCAGCGTGGCAGCTGCGTCTGATCTTGCGGCGCCCAGTGCGGGCACGATACCGAATGCAATTGCTGCCCCAACCGTCAATGCCACTACGAAACCGAGAACGCGGACGTCGAAGCCGAACTGCACCCATACAGGCAGTCCGCCTACCGCCATCGCTCGAAATGCGGCCGTGCCGCCGAGTCCCAACGCTGAACCCAGCGTCGCACCCACAGCCGACAGCACGAGACTCTCGGTGAGGTGTTGTTGCACCACTCTCCCGCGACCAGCACCTAGAGCAAGACGAATTGCGACCTCACGCCCGCGAGTGAGCGACCGGGCCAGCATGATGCCGGCAACGTTGATGCACGCGATCACCAACACGAGCCCAACCGCAGCAAGCATGGCTGTGGTGCCGAGCCTGTAATCACCGAGTATCCGCTGGAGGACCGGTAGAACCACGGGCGAGGTGACCTCGTTTACAGGCCGCTCTTCGATGGCGTTCCTGTGAATACGGGTGAGGTCTTCCCGTGCTTGTTCCACCGTCACGCCGTCTTTCAAGCGGCCGATGCCATTCAGCCACCAGGAGCCGGCGCGTTCACTCGGATCTTGAGCGAGCGGAATCCACATTTCAGCCTCGCTGATGAATTCCGCTTCACGCGGAAGCACACCAACCACGGTGAAAGGAATGCCATCGAGGGTGATCGAGCGTCCCAGGATTTTGGGATCGCCACCATATCTTCCCTGCCACAGTCCATACCCAAGCATGGCAACACGCTCGGCGCTGGGCTGATCTTCGTGCGCGGTGAAAAACCTGCCGAGTACCGGCTGTATTCCGAGTACCGCCGCCATGTCGTGTGTGACTCTCGCGCCGTTT
>JBDGXD010000468.1:0-3224 GCA_039584755.1 Gemmatimonadota bacterium | reverse complement strand
CACCGACGACGGAACGCCGTACTACGTGATGGAACACGTCGAGGGGTCACCGATCGACGCGTACTGCGACACTCGTGAGCTCGGCGTCAACCAACGATTGGAGATCTTCCTTCAGGTGTGCGAGGCGGTGCAGCATGCGCACCAGAACCTGATCGTTCACCGCGACTTGAAACCTGGCAACATTCTGGTGACCGAGTCGGGACAGGTGAAGCTGCTCGATTTCGGAATTGCCCGGGTGCTGGATCCTAGCCAGCAGGGCGAAACCCCATTGACCCAGACCCAGCGGGCTCGTCCGATGACGTTGGCGTATGCCAGTCCGGAGCAGGTACGGGGCGAGATCGTAACTACCGCCAGCGATGTCTACGCGATGGGAATCATCCTCTACAAGCTGCTCGCGGGACGCCATCCCCACCGACTGCCGTTCACATCACCCACCGATGCAGAGCGCGTTATCTGTGAAGAACAACCAGCTCCGCCGAGTGTTGCGCTGCGGCAAGTGGAAGAGGAGACTGTCGCAGCCGGGTCGAGATCGACTCACGAAGCAGCAAGGTCGGATCATTCGAGCCAGGCATCGGTGCGCAGGTTGATCCGCCAGATCTCGGGTGATCTGGATACCATCGTCATGATGGCGCTGCGGAAAGAGCCCGAGCGGCGTTATACGTCGGTCTCGCAATTCGCTGAAGACATCCACCGCTATCTGGTTGGTCTTCCGGTCAGCGCACAGAAGGATACGCTGCGGTACCGGGCCTCGCGTTTCGTCAGCCGCAACAGGGTAGCGGTGGGTGTCGCGCTCGCATTCGCCACGATGCTCGTTGCCCTGGTTGGAATCTCGCTACGTTTTGCGGTGACGTCGGCGGCACAGTCACGTGCAGTCACCCGGGAGGCCGAGACGACAGAGCAGGTTTCGTCCTTTCTCGTCGATCTGTTCAAGACCGCCGATCCGGTGGAAGGATTCGGCGATACGGTTCGGGTGCGGACTATTCTCGACCGAGGTGCCGGGTACATCGATGAAGCGTTGCAAGGTCAGCCCGAGATCCGTGCGAGATTGATGAGCGTGTTGGGGCGAGTGTATGGCAATCTGGGGCTGCACGATGAAGCACTCGGGCTGCAGCAAGAGGCAGTCGATGTGCAACGACGGCTGCATGGGGACAGTCATCTCGATGTAGCAGAGGCCTTGCATCAGCTTGCCGGGACGCAGCGTTCGCGGCGCAACTTCACGGCGGCAGAATCGCTCTATGTGGAAGCTCTGGAGCTACGTCGCCGCCTGAACGCCGACCGGGTGAGCGTCTCCGATGTGTTGCTAGGACTGGCGTTGAGCCTGAGGGAATTGGGGAAGGTAGACTCCGCAGAGTTGTTGACACGCGAAGTCTTGGCGATTCGGACCGAGGTGTTGGGCGAAGCGCATTTTCAAACGGTTGCAGCGCATCTCGACTTGGCCTACGTCCTTCGCGCCAAGGGTGAGCTCGACTCGGCGGAGGCGATGTACCTCAGTGTTATCCCGCTTTTGCGCGCACATGGTGATTCGGGGCGCCTGCTACTCGGTAATGCCTACAACAATCTCGGGTTCCTGTACCGTTCGAAGAAGCAATTCGCCGAGGCAGAGCGGTGGTATCGCGAAGCGGTGCCGCTGGAGCGCGTGCGCGGCCGCGAGCCGAACCTGGTCATACTGCTCAACAACCTCGCGGGTGTGCTATACCAACAGGGCAAGTACGCGGAGGCGGAAGAGGCTCTGCGGGAGCGGCTGGCAGTGGCGGAAGCGCACTGGCCGGCGGGAGACTGGCGGATCGGTAACGCTCACTCTTCGTTGGGCGACCTGTTCATGATGCTGGGAGATACGACACAGGCCGAGGCGTTCGTTCGCAAGAGGGTCGAGATCTATGCATCTGCGCTTGGTCCCGACCACGGCTGGACGGCTCACGCGCAAGCGGTGCTGGGAAGCTGTCTCACCGGGCTGCGCCGGTACCCAGAGGCGGAACGGTTACTCCTCACGGGTTACTCGTCGTTGCGCGCCGGATCCGGGTTGGAGGATCGCTACACGCAGGACGCCGTCACGCGTTTGATAACGCTGTATAGAGCATGGGGTAGGGATGATGACGCGGAGCGGTATCGGCAGTTGCAGACCACCCGATAGACACCGCGGCGGTTGTAGCGACGAGCATCGTTCCCGGTGCGGTGACGTCGTGGTGTGCCAGAACGTATCACTGTCTCGTTTCGATGCACGTGCGCTAGATGTGATCTACGTCACAACCGTCCGGCCGCCATGCACTACATAGTTGCCGCGTCGGAACCGGGCGGTGTGAGGGTGGGGGAGGCGTATCATGTGTACGGGCATACTGAGTCAGGGGGAACCACAATGAAGCGCTTAATTACTCTGGCGGTAATCGTCGCTCTTGCAGTGTTGTCGGCGGCGGCGTGAAGCGATGGTGCGGCAACCTCCGCCACGCTCGTGAAGCAGGTAGATAGAGATCGAGCGTAACCATCGAGCCGCCAATCTTCCTTTCCAAGGACTGGCGAGCGTCTGCCTGTCCTGAGTAATGTGGATGCAGTACAACGAATTCTCTGTTCAGGGAGGCACATGTTGATCAGAAGGCGTACAAGCGGTCTGGCGATGGTACTCGCCTTCGGGCTCGCGCTGGTCGTGACCGGTTGTGGTGAAAGCAACAGCTTGGTCGGCAGCGACGATGGCAACGGAGGCAAGGTGCGATTCGTCCTCTCGTCCGGCACCGACGCTTCGGTGGAAGCGAGTGTGTCGGCACCGCTCGATCAGGCGGACGGTCCCGCCGCGACCGATGGGGACCGCGACGACAACCATCATAACGGGTACTTCGAGTCCGCCAACGTCACGTTCTCGAGCGTCCTGGCGCGCAACTTGGACGGCGAGCTTGTCAACGTGGAGATGGAGTTGCCCGTCCCGGTGGACGTCGTGTCGTTGGAGGACGGCAGGGAGATTGCGTTGCCCGAAGGGAAACTCGGGCCCGGGAGTTACGACCAGGTGGTCATTGTCATGACGGAGTTCGCGGGGGTGACCCGGAACGGCACCACCATAACAATCACCCCACCGGGTGGCGGTTGGACGGCAATCGTCCACCGTTGCGAGTTCACCGTGGATGATGGCGTCGAGACCACGGTCAGCCTCAAGTTCGTCGTCGATCGGTCGTTCTCGTGGCACGAGGGCCGCTATCACTTCAAGCCGCTCTTCGTCTGCGCGAGCGAGGACAGCTCAC
>JBDGXD010000467.1:0-3226 GCA_039584755.1 Gemmatimonadota bacterium | reverse complement strand
CTGCCGACTCTAATCTCGGGTCGAGCGACGCCGGGCGTGGCGTTCCCGATCCGCCACCGCACGCCGCCAACAGCATTAGACATGCAGGCCAGGATCGCCACGTGAGATTTGCGGAGCGACGCCGGTCGTTCCACGAGGGCGCACATTCGTTGCTATCTGTTGCCATGCGCATCCAACATGCTGCGTGATTTGCAGTCAGACAACCGTGCGCCGCGGATGATCGAGCGCCGCTATCTCTTGAGGGCCGTATTAGGTTGACAATGCCATGACAAAGCGTCAAAAAGAGCCCGCGCTAGAGCAACGGGTCAAACCGTGGATAACTCAGCAGCCAGACGGCACTTGGTCAGTTCTGGTGGAGTTTAACTTGGACCAGATCGCCGTGAAGGAACTCGCTGAGAAGATGGCAGACAGTGTGATGGTTTGGCTCACGAAATTGGGACCACCAAAACGACATGTCAAACAGTGGGTATCTCAGCAGGCGGATGGCACTTGGTCAGTCTTGGTGCAGTTCAACATGGACCAGTTCCTCGAGGAGGAACTCGCTGAGAAGATAGCCGACCGTGTGGCGTTCTTGCTCGGGAAATGGCCACAGCCACGGGGGCCGGATCTCTTGGAGATCAAAACCCAGCGCTAGGATGAGACCCGAAACGGTGGCGGGAGGTGAGAAAGGGTAGCACGACGACGCAAGCACAACAGGCAGCACGGGGACGCGCCCTCAGCTCCAAGCCATGCAACAAAGCCATGTTACGGTTCAAGTCAGCTGTACAGGCGCAGCGATTTCTGACGGTTCACGATGTGGCAGGGAAGTGCTACCGGTCAGCATTGGGAATCCAGACGATCATCGAACCGTTCCCGCGATTGTTCCACGCGTAGTAGGGGATCATTGTCAGCTGATGCGTTCTGCTCTCTCCTGCGCGAAGCTCGTTAGACGGGAACGACACCTTGACGACATTCTGCAGCACGCCGCTATCGATAGCCTCTGTCGAGATTGCAGACCGGTCCGGCAAGCGCTCAATCGAGATACGCTGCACCGGGCCACCGTTGTCGACACCCTCCGCGCAATAAACGAGGGGGCCCCGAGTCACAGCTATTCTGCCCCTGTCTGCCTCTACGTTTTCGTGTGCTCGATTGAACCGTACGTCCATCGGCAGTGTCAGCTCTACTTCGTCACCAGGGCGCCAGTTTCTGTCGATGCCGGCAAACCCTTTGTCCAATGGAATATCTTCGATCGCACCATTGACTCTTATCTGCCAACTGCCCCCGTCCGTGATTGTGTCGGCGTATTGGTAGAGGTCCCCGGGAACAAACTGATCTGTCCTCGCCCAGCCAGGTATCCTGAGCTTCAAGCTGAACGACTGCTCCTTCTCCGGGTTGATAGTGAGATGTACACGTCCGTCGAACGGGTAGTCTGTTTGCTGGCGGATGGAGACGCTGCCGTTCTCTAGGGGGACGACTGCATCGCTTCCGGCATAGAACGATGTGTAGATCTCATTGCCGACATACGAATACATCATGCCTGTCACCTGCGGTATGCTACGGGCGAGGTTCGAGGGGCAGCACGCAGTATTGAACCATGGTGCACGGCCCGCCGCGCCGTGATTGAAGCCGGTGGTTCCATCGGCTTCCAGCGGGTTTACGTAGAAGAACCTGTTGCCTTCGACATTCACCCCGGCCAGAGCGCCGTTCAGCAACGCAACCTCCGCTACGTCCATGAAGGCCGCATCTCTTGTGAGCAGGAACATTCGGTGATTGAATAGGACGTTGCCGACTGCCGCACAGGTTTCGTTGTAGGCTTCCTTGTTTGGCAGATGGTACGGTGGACCAAATCCTTCGATGCCGTGCACCGCCCCCAGGCCTCCGGTGATGTGCATCCGTGTATCCACGATATTCTGCCAGATACCGTGCAGGGCCGCGTCATACTCGTCGGTAACCACTAGCGCCGCCACATCCGCCATCGCCGAATACAGGTATGTCGCCCGTACCGCATGCCCTACCGGCTCACGTTGGTCGACCACCGGCAGATGCTGCTGTGCGTAGGTGGGCGCCAAATATCCATCACCCTCCGGCACGTAAGTCCTACCGCGGATGTCCAAAAACCTCTTAGCCATCTCCAAATACAGCCGCTCTCCGGTGACGCGGTACAGCTTGACCAGGGCGAGCTCAATCTCCTCGTGGCCGGGGGCCTGGTTGACCGGCTGTCCGCCCTTGTAGTCGGGGCTCCCTTCGAAGAACACCTGGTTGATGTGCCGCGCGCTTTTTTCTGCAACATCGAGCCATTTTCTCTTGCCGGTCGCCAGGTAGTAGGCGATCGCGGCCTCGTACATGTGCCCAACGTTGTACAACTCGTGGCTGTGCAGCACAAAGGAGTAAGGCTTGTCTCCCATACCGCCACCGCCCCAGTGATCGTGGTCTTTGGATACGCCCGTGATGTGAGCCACATATAGGTAACCGTCGTCCCGTTGCGCAGCGGCAATCACGTCGATGATTTCGTCTAATCGACGTTCCAACTCGGGATCCTCTTCGATCGACAGCAGGTACGCGGCGCCCTCCATAACCTTGTAAAGGTCTGAGGAAACGAACCTGTGTGGAAACGGCAGGTCGGTTGTGTCCCCGCTCAGGAATCGGGCAGTCTTACGCAGGTTCTCTACCGCGGGGATGGTCTTGTCGAGCGCAAACGGTACGAGGGTCTCTGCCTGAGTTAGCAGGCGAGGTAACCAGAATGAGTCTTCGAGGCTCACTTCATTGAATGGCACGGGCGTGAGAGCATCGGGCTCGGAAACGACGCCTCGAGGATTGTCATCTGCCAACCGGCAACTGTAAAACAGGCAGCAGAGAACTATTGTAACCAAGATGAGGTTTAGCCTGCTCATGGCTGCAAAGCTCGGTTCGATTGTTGACCAAATCTACAATCGAACCTCTAAGAACACTGTCTCCTTCGGTCGTGTCTCCAATTGCGGCATTCAAACGAAGTCTGCAATCCAGACTGCCTTCCCTGAACTGACAGGTCTGCTACGACGGCTTCACCACGGGGGTCAGATACGACAGAATGCAGTATTTACGCGGTGTTTCGGGTCTTCTCTGTCGTATATGAGGCGGGATAATGCGACGACCACGGCTAAAGCAGCGGCTCGGCCACGTACACCGTCGCCATCCCACCCTGCCCCAGTTCGCGCTGAATGCGGTAGCGATCCGCCAAGGCGGGGGAGTCGGGAGGCGGCTTTGAACA
>JBDGXD010000466.1:0-3274 GCA_039584755.1 Gemmatimonadota bacterium | reverse complement strand
ATGAACCTGGACGCTGAGCGGTGGGTACTGGGCGAGGACTATTCCGCGGCCCCGACCTGCGCCACCTGTCACATGTCTGGTAATATCAGAAACGGCGCTCGGATAACCCACGACCCGGGCGAGCGCATCTCTTGGACCAATCGCCCGGCTGTGAGTCTGGCGATGGATACAGACATCAATCACGGTATTGTTACTGAAACTGATCCCGAGGCTCGCCGTGATTTGACCCACGACTCGTGGAACCAGAAGCGCGACCGGATGAAAGAGGTCTGCTCCAACTGCCATACTGGCGAGTACGTCAATTCGTTCTACAAGCAGTACGACGACCTGGTCGTTCTCTACAACGAGAAGTTCGCTAAACCGGGTCTCCAGATCATGGCAGCCCTGGTCGAGAACGGCTTGCGCACACCTACGAACTTTGACGAAGAGATCGAGTGGTCGTGGTTCTATCTGTGGCATCACGAAGGCCGCAGAGCCCGGCACGGAGCGTCCATGATGGCTCCAGACTACACCCACTGGCATGGCATGTACGAGGTGGCCGAACGGTTCTATATGGCGCTGATTCCCCAGGCGCGTGAGATCACACAGCATGCAGCCGCACTAGGGAGACGCTCGGCAGCCAATGCCGTCAATGCGGTGATTGATGGGATCCTGTCGCGGCCGGAGCACATCTGGTTCGAAGAGGGAGCGGAGGCCCAAACTGAGGCCATTCGTCAGGAGATGGAGCGCCGCTACGGCGTGCCCAATCGTTGAGTCGCTGGCAACTACCGGGTGAGAGACAGATGGACACGGACGAGAGCGTAACAACTGTGAAGAGTGAATCCCTATGAAACGTAGAAGTTTCCTACAAGTGCTGGGTGCCGGATCCACCGGAGTGGCAGCCTTCTCTTGTGCCGACCAAGAAGAAGCCCGTTGGATCCAAGCCAACCAGGATGCGCTGGCAGACGCAGACCTCGAGTGGAAGAAAGCGCCTTGCCGCTATTGCGGAACGGGTTGTGGTGTCGAAGCCGGTATCAAGGACGGCCGCATCATGGCGGTTCGGGGCGATGCGGCTAATCCCGTGAATCGCGGTATGCTGTGCGTGAAGGGCTATCACCTTCCAGCGATGTTGTACGGTGAGGATAGGCTGCGTTACCCAATGTTGCGCAACGCGGACGGACGTGGCTTCAGTCGTATCTCCTGGGACGAGGCGTTCGATCTAATCGCGTCGCGATACCAGGAAGCCCTCGATCAGAGCGGCCCCGAGTCGGTTGCGTTCTATGGTTCCGGACAGTGGGGTGTGCACGACGGCTATGCCGTGACCAAATGGTTCCGCGGCGGACTGCGCAGCAACAACGTCGAGCCCAACGCCCGACTCTGCATGGCGTCTGCGGTAATGGGATTCATGACGCAGTTCCAGAGTGATGAGCCGATGGGGTGCTACGAGGACTTTGAAGTCGGTGACGACTTCATCCTCTGGGGCAACAACATGGCCGAGATGCACCCCGTGCTGTTTTCTCGCATGCTGGCCAACAAGCGGGAGAATCCCAACGTGCGTATCGTGGACATCGGTACCAGGCGCACACCGACTACCGACTACGCCGACATGTACGTGCAGTTCACGCCCAACGGTGACCTGGCACTCGCCAACGGCATTCTCCATCTGTTAGTGAGTCAGGGCAAGGTAGACCGTGCGTTCATCAGGGAGAACGTTGTATTCCGACGCGGCATCGAGGAGTTGAATCGGATCGGGTACGGTTGCTTTGGTGCTGACGGTCTGGCTACCGACCACTCGGCCGGCCCCGCGGAGCGTTACGGTTTCCGCGATCAGGGGCGTGAGTCGTCGTTCGCCGACCTGGAACGGTTCCTGGCGGACTACACGCCGGCGCGAGCAAGCGAGCTGTCTGGCGTTCCGGAACAACAGATACAAGCGCTTGCTGACATGTACGGTGACCCCGGACGTGGTACCGTCAGCTTGTGGTGCATGGGCGTCAACCAACACGTCCGTGGTACCTGGATGAACAACCTCATCACCGATCTACACCTGATCACTGGAAAGATCTCGCGACCGGGATCGAATCCGTTCAGTCTGACGGGCCAACCTTCGGCTTGCGGGACCGCGCGAGAGGTCGGGACCTTGTCGAACAGACTGCCGGCTGACTACGTCGTGAACAACCCGGAGCATCGTGCCAAGGCCGAGAGAATCTGGGGATTGCCCGAAGGTACGATTCCAGCCAGGCCAGGTTATCACACGATGGATATGTTCCGCGCCTTCATGCGGGGTGATGTGAAGGTGATGTGGGTCCAGACCACCAATCCGTGGCAGTCCATCCCTCACTTGAGTCGCATCGAGCGAAATCCTGATGACGAGACATTCTTGATCGTCAGCGACATCTATCCCACCGCGTCGACGGAAGTGGCCGATCTAGTACTGCCGTCTGCCGGTTGGGTCGAACGGGAGGGTGTGTTTGGCAATTCGGAACGCCGCACGCAGCACTGGGAGAAGATGGTGGATCCCCCCGGAGAAGCCACGGAAGATGCTTGGCAGGTGATCCAGGTGGCGAAGCGCATGGGTATGGAACACCTGTTCCCCTGGCCCGATGACGATTGGCACGAACCGATGTACGAGGAGTACCGGCAATTCGGCCTCGGCATTGGCAAGGACTTGGCTGCGTACAGTCAGATCAAGCAGACCCGCGGTATGCTGTGGCCGGTGGTCGACGGCCAGGAGACCCGTTACCGCTATGCCGCCGGGTACGATCCCTACGTTGAGAAGACTCGCGGAGTCCACTTCTACAAGGCCAAGGGCTATGGCGAGAAGGCTGCGTTCTGGCTCCGTCCGTGGCACCCTGCCGCCGAGTCGCCTGACAACGAGTACCCCATGTGGCTCTGCACGGGCCGGATTCTGGAGCACTGGCACACTGGGACCATGACCCGCCGCGTGAAGCAGCTGCATCAGGCAGCGCCAAACGCCTACGTGGAGATCAACCGGGCAGATGCTGTTGAACTGAGCATCAAGTCGGGTGACATGGTTCGGGTGGTGAGCCGTCGCGGAAGCATCGAACTGCCCGCCAAGGTTGATGGTCGTGGCAAGCCACCACGCGGCTCCGCGTTCATTCCGTTCTTCGACGAGGCCAAACTCGCGAACGTTCTCACGCTCGACTCAATGGACAACATCAGCAAGGAACCGGATTTCAAAAAATGCGCGGTTCGAATAGAACAGGTCTGACTGGATTCCTGCTGCCTGCGGCTGCGCTTTTGATCGGCGGCTGTGGGGAGAGATGGGTCGACGTTC
>JBDGXD010000465.1:0-3281 GCA_039584755.1 Gemmatimonadota bacterium | reverse complement strand
CCATAGGCCGCATTATCACCTGTGCTGATCGTATTGATTCCGGCATCCAGTGCGGCTTCCAGCAGGGCCGGATTCTCGAACCCGGCGCTGCCGAAAGTGATTACCGAGACATTCAACCCCGTATCGCCGAGCGGACGATACTGCATCCCGGTGCCGGCATCGCTTTCAGGCTGCCTGTCACCAGCCGAACCGCACCCCATGGCGAGGCCTGAAGCTGCTGCACTCAGCGCCAGGAACCTGCGGCGATCGATCCCTCTCTGAATGGGCTCCATGGGAAATCTCCTGACCAGTCACGCTAGGAATTCGCTTTCACTCATCCCAAGTATGCGACACGGAATCGGAGCTGTCCAACCGCTCGGCTTAGCATTGCGACGTCCCCCTTCGACTCGACCGTCCAAAGGAGGACCATGGGAACCGGCTGGGGTCCGTGGCAGCTGCCGCGCGACGGCCACGGCGGTTGCCGGCGGACTGACCTTTGTGACCCTGAGTGCGGTCGGCAGCCACACTTGTGGCATAACGACAGGCGGGCAAACCTACTGTTGGGGTCTGTCCGTAGGAATGTCAGGGTTGTTCTCTGCGGCGATCTTCCAGATTCGATCCCTTGCCGATGTGAGCGCAGCTAGCTGGCAGTCCTCGCCTGCAAATCGTAGCTTAGAGTGGGACCACAGGAAGGCTGTCCATGGCTGACCTGTTGGAGCGTCTCAAGATAGCGCTGGCCGACCGCTACCGCATCGAACGCGAGCTCGGTGCCGGTGGCATGGCCACCGTGTATCTCGCCGAGGACCTGAAGCACAAACGCAAGGTCGCAGTGAAGGTGTTGCGTCCGGAGCTTGCCGCCGTGCTCGGTGCTGACCGGTTCCACCGAGAGATAGAGATCGCGGCCAACCTGACGCATCCCCACATCCTACCGCTGCACGACTCCGGTGACGTTGACGGCTTTCTCTATTACGTCATGCCGTACATCGAAGGCGAGTCTCTGCGCAAAAAGCTGGCCCACGAAGGCGAGCTACCCATTGGCGAGGCCGTCCGAATCCTGCGAGACGTCGTAGACGCGTTGTCCGAGGCTCACAGCAAGGGCGTAGTTCACCGTGTACCGGGAGGTACGCATGCCCGTGTGTTCCAGAAGAGGCTTCCTGGGATCGCTATCCTGCGCGGCAGCAGCCAGCTTGACTCCGACCTTGTTACCCGTGTTGGTGGGCTGTCGGCAGCGGGCCGGCGCACGGTCTCTCGACGATCCCGACTTTGAACCCGGCTACCTGGAGCTGCACCGCACCGGTGAGCTCCAGCGCAGAGGACAGGAGCTGTGGCAGCGTATGGAGAGTTGCTCGCTCTGTCCCCGACAGTGCGGCGCCCGGCGACTTGCAGGCGAGCAGGGCTTCTGTGGCGGCAGCTCGGAACTCGTGATCGCGTCCTACCAACCGCATTTCGGCGAGGAGGACTCGCTGGTGGGAGAAGATGGCTCGGGCACGGTCTTCTTCAGCAACTGCAATCTGCGTTGCGTGTTCTGCATCAACTGGGAGATCAGCCAGGGGGGCGCCGGCAACCGCACCGGTCTCTACGCCCTCGCCACGATGATGCTACGACTCCAGGAAATGGGTTGCCACAACATCAACATCGTTACGCCCACCCACTACTCGCCCCACGTGGTGCTCGGGTTGGACATCGCCGCCCGCAGAGGGCTGCGGCTCCCGCTGGTGTACAACACCAACGGCTGGGAGCGGCCGGAAGTATTGGGCTTGCTCGACGGCATCGTTGACATATACCTGCCTGACTTCAAGTACGCGGAAAGTGCCATGGCCTCCAAGTACTCCTCCGGGGCAGACAGCTATCCCGCAGTCACGCAGGCCGCTCTGCTGGAAATGCACCGCCAGGTGGGAGTCGCCAGACCGGCAGAGGACGGCCTCATGTATCGCGGCCTGATGATCCGCCACTTGGTGATGCCCAACGATGTGGGTGGGTCCAAACAGGTGATGAGCTGGATTGCGGAGAACCTGCCGCGCGACACCTACGTGAACATCATGTCACAGTACCGCCCGATGCACAAAGCCGATGAGTACGAGGATATCGCGCGACGCTTGCACCGTAGCGAGTACCGCGAGGTGGTGGAGCATGCCAGGCAACTCGGCCTGACCAATTTGGACATCCAGGGCATGTCGTTGTTCTAGCGGCGAGTTCAGAGAAACGGAATACCTACACGCGGGCATGGCAGCGGACCGGCACCGCAACTGGTTGCGCAATCCAGACCGGCTAAACGCACAGCATTCCTCTCAGCATAGCACCGCTCTGGCCACCCGGATCGGGAGCCTTTAGGTTAGGGTCCTGGGGCCACAGGGAGGCTTGTAATGGCTGACCTGTTGGAACGTCTCAAGGCTGCACTGCAGGACCGCTACCGCATCGAGCACGAACTCGGTGCCGGCGGCATGGCCACCGTATACCTCGCCGAAGACTTGAAGCACAAACGCAAGGTCGCCCTCAAGGTGCTGCGTCCCGATCTCGCCGCCGTGCTGGGTGCCGAGCGGTTCGTGCAGGAGATCACCACCACCGCCAGCCTGCAACACCCCCACATCCTGCCCCTGTTCGATTCAGGCGAGACAGAGGGGTTCCTCTATTACGTGATGCCGTACGTCGAGGGCGAGACGTTGCGCGCCAGGCTGAATCGCGAGACGCAACTCTCCATCGATGAAGCGGTGCGGATCACGACCGAGGTCGCGGACGCGCTGGATTACGCAACGCTGCGCAAACGTGCGAGCTGACGGTGACCCTGACGTATCGTGACCAGATGGCTCTGTCCAACGACCCTGGCCGCACGTGCATGAACCGCACACGGCCGATTTGATTAGTATGTCTCACTCAGTCAGCTTAGGGAGACATGAAACCGATTAACTGCCAGCCGATTCTGTTCGCTCTCATGTGCGTGATTGCAACCCGCTATGCACCTGCTCAAGGCGGCCTGAGGCAGCACGAAGTCGGGTTTGGAATCACGATCTCGCTCCCCGCGACTTGGGTGGCGGCTGACGACTCGGCATTGGCGCGTGCCAGCGAATGGACCCGCGAAGCGATGCGTGGCTCGCCATTGAAAGCGCTACGTCAAGTCGCCGCTCAAAACCAGAACACCGTCCTGTTCCAGGCTGCAGATTCGCTGCAGCAATGGAACTCGGTGAACATGAACGTAACGGTCGATGGAGCCACTCAAACCGACGCCTTCTCGGCACCGATCCCGGAAGAAGTGGCGGCTGTCGCCGAGTATCTGTGCGAGCAATACGATGCACACATGCGGGCCT
>JBDGXD010000464.1:0-3284 GCA_039584755.1 Gemmatimonadota bacterium | reverse complement strand
GGGCGTATGACGCTAGTTAAACAGCGCTGTGGGTCGAGTGTTCCAAGGACGCTGTCGGTTCGCTCATTTGAGCGACCTACCGCTGGTCGCAATAGCTCGCCGCGAGAACGCTGGCGGCCGGCGAGCGCGGGCCCCGGACTAAAGCCCGGGGTTAGGTTTGCTCCACGTGCCTTGTCCTACAGTGAGGGGGCTCCTCAGCCATACACGTCGCGCCGGTGTCCCAGCTTGACGACCACGATACTGGAACTGGCGTCGTCGACCGAGTAGAGGAGGCGGTAGTCTCCTTGCCGCAGGCGGAACTTCTCTGCGCCCGAGAGCTTCTCGCAACCGGCAGGGCGCGGTTCCCGTGCGAGGCGCCGGATCTTGCCAATCAGACGCTTGCGGTCCTTGAGTGGAATCGCTTCGAGTTCTTTGGCCGCCGATGGTTTGATCTGGATTTTATAGCTTGCCACGCCGCTTCAGATCCTCCAGCACCTCCTCGAAGTCGAGGTTCGGCTGTTCCGCGCGTGCTTTGAACGCAGCGACATCGTCAGCGTCCTCCAGTAGACTACGCCGCACGGCCTCGTTCACGAGTGCGGACAAGCTCTGCTCGGTCTGCAGGGCCTTGATGCGAAGCGCTCTGTGCAGGCTGGGATCGAAGTATACGGTGGCGCGTTTCAGTTCAGTCATACGGCAAAGATGACGTCGCGACGTTATAACGTCAAGACGCTTCGACGTCAGATTCTGGTGCCGGCTCCAGGATTGCGAAGTCTGCATCATGCCCCAGATTAGGGACACGCTGTCTCGCTGGCACCATCGAAATCACGCAGGTGGGTGCGTGACGATGCTGCCAGTGCAACGCTCCCCATCGCCGCGACCCTCTTCGAACGCCGTTCCAGGCGGGCTCCAAGCGGTGGTGCGCCGTGAGCCGAGAACACGCCACGGTCGATCTGGAGGCAGCACGAACACCTGAGCCGCGCGCTGCAGGTGGGAAGGTCTGGGACGAGGTCAGTCGACTGCGACGTCGGCGAGCCCCAACTGCACCAACACAGCCTGTTCGACCTTGCTCATGTCTGACCCCGAGAGCCGGCCCGTCCGGTCCATGAGGCGCTGTTTGCTCACAGTCGTGAGTTGGTCGGCCATCGCCTTGCTGCGGCGGCGGTTCAAGCGAACGACGGCCTCACTGGGGTACACTCGATCGATCCGCGAAGTCATGGGGACCACCTGGACTCGATTGAGATGTCGATTGGCTGCATCGTTGCTGATGATGACGGCTGGCCGCTTCTTCCGTATCTCACCGGCGATCGCTCGCTCGAGGCTCACCCACCACACCTCACCCCGTCTCATCGCTCGCGTCCCCGATAGTGGCTTCGCCCCATTCCAGAGCCTCGGCCTCGCGCGCTTCGTCTCGAGCCATTGCCCTGTAGGCTGCTTCGAGGTCGGTGGCCACCACGTGCGGGCGCACCAGGTCCTCGATGAACCGACTAATGCGGTGCCGGCCAACAACCCGGTGTAGACCTTGGTAGACCTGCTCGTCAACGGTGATGGTCAGCTTCTTTCTCACGGTGAGCCCCCGGCAGTATACGTATGTCATACGTATACTATCGGCTTGACCACAGGGATCAAGAGAACGGCAGGGAAGCCCGGCCCAGCAGGGCAACGCAAAGAGACGCACCGCGGCATTTGACCGGTTGGAACCGGCACTCGAGCCGCCACGCGCGGCTGCCCGTCAAGCGCATGCTGCATGATGCCCCAGCGTAGTGACCAACGCACTCTGCGGCACCAGCCAAATCACGCATGTGGTTGCCGAATCGCGCGGGCGGCTGAGCTGGCCGCGGCGCAGTGCGCGGAGGCCGCGGCCGTCCCCCGTCTATCCTAGAAAGACCGCTGAGGCCGCGGGCAAACTGTCCCGACGCGGAGGCGTCGGCTCGGCGGCACTCCGTGCCGCTCGTCTTGAAAGACGACGTTATCACACGTCCTTCAGGACGAGTCGCATAGCGCCGAGCGGAAGCTTCAGCTTTCGAACAAGGGCCTGGGTGAGTGCGAGTGCGGGAAGATCGGGTGTTCCAGATTTCCCCGGACTGAAGCCCGGGGTTAGGGGTCCGTCTTTCCCTCTACCTTGCCTGCCACTGCTGCACTGGGCAGCCGGCGCGGGTCCTGGTCGCTTGTTCCGACGCCGAGGCGTCGGCTCGGCGGCACTGCGTGCCGCTCGTCTTCAAAGACGACGTTATCACACGTCCTTCAGGACGGGTCGCATAGCGCCGAGCGGAAGCTTCAGCTTTCGAGCAGGCGATGCCGCGGGACTCGCGAAGGACGGCAGTGCGAGGATGGCAATGTCAATGTTGTGTGGGTTCCCCGGGCTGCCGCCCGGGGTTGGCGCAGTACTCGGCAGGTTTAGATAGATCCGGTGGTGCGGGGTGGTCCGCTGCCTGCTCCCCGCTCACGACTGCACGCCGCTCGTTTGCATGACGCGACCGCACCCGAACTGAAATGGACCCTCCTGCGGGAAGAGGGTACGTTTAGCCCAGGGTTGCGGCATTATCATCGGCTCATGCCACGGGAGCCCGTAGTGGTTCGCTTTCGAGTGATCATCGATCGAGACGAGGACGGAGTGTTTGTCGCCGAAGCGCCGTCGTTGCCGGGGTGTGTGAGTCAGGGCCTGACGCGCGAAGAGGCCA
The DNA here is from genome assembly GCA_039584755.1 of Gemmatimonadota bacterium. Classification (GTDB taxonomy): domain Bacteria; phylum Gemmatimonadota; class Gemmatimonadetes; order Gemmatimonadales; family GWC2-71-9. The sequence goes on along the minus strand of JBDGXD010000464.1, from coordinate 627 downwards.
TGGCCAACATCAAGTCCGCGATCAGTGGTTACCTGGAGAGTCTGCGGGCGCGGGGCGAGCCGATCCCTCCCGGCCCCTAGGAGGTATATGTGGACGTTCCGTGACACGGCTGCCCGTGTTGAGTGGCAGGGAACTGGTGCAGCGGCTGCGCGGTTTTGGATACGAAGTCGAGCGCCAGTCTGGAAGTCACATCATCCTGCGGCACACTGACCCGCCTCATCGGCGCCTCACGGTACCGAATCACAAGACCATCGCGAAGGGCACCCTGAGGGCAATACTGCGCCATGCCGGAATCAGCGTAGCGGACCTGGTGGGATAGGGGTAACCCCGGGCTGCCGCCCGGGGTCAGGCCCCGGACTAAAGCCCGGGGTTAGGTGATTGCCAATCACTTCCGAACGATCCCCCCAATAAAATCCGCTCCCGCGTACCCTGCGACGATGAAAGCCAGCAAGTGATCTCTAGTGACGGTTTGATCTGCCGTGTACTGGGTAACGGCAGCGATCACTCCTGCCAGCGCCCCGAGAATGAAGCTGATGCCCAGTCTTTTCCGGTCGTACCAATCCGCCACTCCCTGGGGCGGGTTGCAAGGATCTCGACCACTCCGCGTTGAAATGGTGACAGACCTCG
>JBDGXD010000463.1:0-3509 GCA_039584755.1 Gemmatimonadota bacterium | reverse complement strand
GCTCTAAGAAACGTAAACAACGTTATTCGGAGAATACCGATGGCAACCGAAAGAAAAACTGATATAGGGCCTCCGCATTACGAGAAGTTCCTGCCCCCGATCATCAAGGCAAACTACGGGAAGTGGAAGTATCACGAGATTTTGAGGCCTGGCGTGATGGTACACGTGGGCGAAACTGGCGACAAGCTCTTCACCGTGCGAGCGGCCTCTCCTAGGCTTCTAGGAACCGCGAGGATTCGGAAGTTCGCCGAGCTTGCGGACAAGTATTGTGATGGCCATTTGCGCTTCACCAGCCGGAACAATGTCGAGTTCCTGCTGACTGACGACTCGAAGATCGATTCACTGATCGCAGACCTCAAAAAATTGGGGCATTCGGTCGGCGGTGTTGGGAACGCAATCTCAAACATCGTACACACTCAGGGGTGGGTACACTGCCACTCAGCTGCAACCGATGCGTCAGGGGTCGTGAAGGCTGTGATGGATGATCTGCACGGGTACTTCGACGGCACGAAGGAGTTGCCAGGCAAGCTGCGTGTTGCCCTGGCGTGCTGCCTCAACATGTGTGGCGCGGTGCACTGTTCTGACATCGCAATCCTGGGTATCCACCGCAGACCACCAAAGATCCAGGGCAATTTGAACAAGGTGTGTGAGGTACCCAACGTGATTGCATCATGTCCAACTGCTGCAATCCGACCAGCTACCGTGGATGGTGTACAGACCGTTGAGATCGATGAAGAGAACTGCATGTTCTGTGCTAACTGCTTCTCGGTCTGTCCTGCGCTGCCGATGGCTGACGCGCTCAACGATGGTGTATCAATCTGGGTGGGTGGAAAGGTATCAAACGCTCGCACAGAGCCAAGGTTTTCCAAGCTGGCGATTCCGTTCCTGCCGAACACACCGCCACGTTGGCCCGAGGTGGTGGACGCTGTACACAATATCGTAGAAGTATGGGTCAACAACGCTCGGAAGTTCGAACGAATGGGTGAGTTCATCGATAGGATCGGTTGGCCCAAGTTCTTCAAACTGACAGGCATCGAGTTCCAGAAGGAACACATCGATGACTTCAAGTACGCAGGCCTGTCATACAAACGGTCTGCTCAGCTGAGACACTAGGAGGCAACCCAATGGCTGTCACAAAAGAAGAAATCGCTGACGCCATGTTCGAGATAGTCAGTGAATACCAGGGCAAAAAGAAGTTCAAGGCTGGTGATCTGATCAAGGCAATGATCCAGAAGTATGGTGAGGCCGAGGTCGACAAGAAGCTGTGCAAGGCCGCCATCCGAATCCTGATGGATTCGGGAAGGTGTGTCTACACCTATTTCGGCGGCAGCTTCATTGAGTTACCGCCTGAGGCCGGCACAACGAAATAGTCAACGCAAACTGTCACGTGCACTCGCCGCGGCACAGCCGCGGTGGGTGTGCGTAGCACATCAAGTACCAATTAGCGTCACGCGAGGTTACCAATGGCGGTGAAGAAGGTAAAGAAAAAGAAGAAGAAATTCGGGGGTAGGAGCTTTTCGGGCGGCTCGCGTGAAATATCACCTGAGCGACCCAAGCATGTTGAAAAGATGCCCCCGTGCACCGATACCTGCCCCAGCGGCAATCGAATCCGCGAGTTTCTGACGACGATCGCACAGGCCGACAGACTGGGCAAAACCCGGGAGCAGGCGTTCACTGAAGCTTGGGAGGTCTATACCGACACTAGTCCATTCCCTTCGGTATGTGGCCGCGTTTGTCCCGCTCCCTGCGAGACAGGTTGCAACCGCAAGGACCTCGAGGCGCCCGTGAGCATCAACAAGGTGGAACGGGCAATTGGTGACTTTGGGGTGGAGAAGGACCTCAAGCTCAAGATGTTGTCGGAGGAGAAGAAGCTCAAGAACATCGCGGTGGTTGGGGGGGGCCCCAGTGGTCTTTCCTGTGCCTACCAGCTCGTTCGCCGGGGCTACGGCGTGACTGTGTTTGAGAGTACGGACAAGCTCGGCGGCATGCTCAGGTGGGGCATACCGGGATATCGACTGCCTGACGTAATACTGGATAAGGAGATTCAGAATATCATCGACCTGGGTGTTGAGGTGAAGACTGGTGTGAAGGTCGGTGAAGACATGAGCTTGGATGAACTCAAGCAGTCTCATGATGCCGTCTACATCGCACTTGGGGCTCAGCAGGGAGTCAAGCTGCGTGTCGAGGGCGAGAACGCACCAAACGTGTTCTCGGGTGTGGACTTTCTAAGCCGTTTCCACCACGGGGAGAAGTTGGACCTCGGGAAGGATGTGGTCGTCATCATCATCGGTGGTGGTGACACAGCTATCGATGCAGCGCGGATTTGCAAACGCCTTGGTGCAAATGTCACGATTCTCTACAGACGCACACGCCAAGAGATGCCCGCGATCGATGAGGAAGTCGATGAGGCCATCAATGAAGGCATCACTATCGAATTCCTGGCGGCACCCATTGGTTTCCGCAAAGAGGGTGATTTAGTGGTCGCCATGAAGGCGATTCGCATGGAGCTGGGTGAGCCGGATGACTCCGGCCGACGGCGCCCGGTACCGATCGAAGGATCCGAGTTCGAGATCCCGGCCAGCGCGGTCATATCTGCGGTGAGCCAGGCACCCGACTTCGGTGGCTTTGAGTCCCTCATTGAGGGCAGGGACTGGGTCAAGGTCGACGCTGAAGGTGCGACAAAGGTAGAAGGCATCTGGGCCGGCGGTGACGTTATTCAGCTGGACATCGTGACGACTGCGGTGGGACACGGACGACGCGCAGCCGAGGCCATCGATCGCAAGTTCCATGGGACGGCGGAGGAGAACGGTGACCATAGGGCCGTCGTGCGATCTGACACCATGCAGCTGGATCACTACGAACGGATTGAGCGGCAGGAGCCCGCGGCACTCGATCTGGACAAGCGGATGGACTCCATGGACTTGGAGGTCAATCTTGGCTTCACTTCGGACCAGATACTGACGGAATCGCGCCGCTGCATGAGTTGCGGTTACTGTTTCGACTGTGAGAAGTGCTGGATGTACTGCCAGGATCAGGCGATCGACAAACCAATGGAGAAGGGCTTGTTGTATAAGTTCAAGTTGGAGAACTGCACAGGTTGCCGGAAATGTGCAGAGGAATGCCCCTGCAACTTCATCGAGATGCAGTGATGTCGTGACCGTTCCGAGGATTCTCGTCGCCGGTTTATAAGACGCTGATATCCCTGGGACTGACGGCAGCATGGCGAAACCAAGGTAGAAACGTGGCCCCTTTCAAGAAGGGGCCCGACTACATAGATGCGGCCTGGCTGGCCAGGGCTGCGCAACGTCCCTGTCGCAACTTGGACTTGTTCCTGATGTCGCGGCAAGCCGTTGTGGATTCACTAACCGCGGGAACCTTAGACGCAGATGTAGCCGTCGTCGAGGGCAACCGCGGTTTGTTTGATGGGCTGGATTCTCGTGGTAGCTACAGTACTGCCGAACTGGCGAAGCTGTTGCAGGTGCCGGTCATCCTGGTGGTCGACTGCACCA
>JBDGXD010000462.1:0-4169 GCA_039584755.1 Gemmatimonadota bacterium | reverse complement strand
TTCGAGGCACATCGGGTGGCACACACTGTCCACAAACGCAGGCAGCTATCTACGATCCGCCTGCCAGCAGCGTCAATTGCGTTCCGGGCGTAACGCCTCCGGATCGAACACCCACCCACCTTTGATCACCCGCCAGATCGACCGCGTGTTCTTGATGTCATCCAAAGGATTCGCATCGAGCAGCACGATGTCGGCGAGCTTACCGACCTCAATCACACCCAGGTCGTCTCCGGCGCCGACGGCCTCCGCCGCCTCTTGCGTGGCGATGCGGAGTACTTCGAGCGACGGGATACCCGCGTCGACGAAGGACCGTAACTCCCGGTGCAGTGAGGCCCCCAGCACCGGCCCGAAGGGAGCGTCGGTGCCTGCATAGAGGCGGACACCGCGACGAAATGCCGCACCAATAACAGAGAGCTGCGCCGATCTCGATTCGCGCCACCGTGCCGCGTCGACTGAGCCGAAATGGTTCTGTTGGTGTTCGAGCAGCCCCTCGATCGCGAAGGCACGAAGCTTCTCGTTCGTACTCCGTTCCGGTTCCAGTAACGCCACATCAGCAAGATCAAGCGTCAGCGTGGGACTCCATCCAGTCCCGGCGGCCGCCAGTAGCTGAAGCACGTCGTCGTAGTACCAATCGAAGTGCTCCACAAAACTCGATCCCACCGTCACACTTCGGAGCAGCCATTCATGCAAGTTCCCATGCTCCATTACTGGCAAACCGACGCGCCGAGCCTCGTCGGCCAGTGCGCGGTGAAGCGACCAGGAGAGACAAGGGTGGGTCTTGATGAAATGGACACCGCGCTCGTTAAAACGCCGCACATAGAAGCGCACGTCCGACTCATCGGATAGTACAAAGCTCACTGCTTGCGGCACCGTCTCCCATGCGAGAGGGCCCAGTTCCCCGCAGAACTCGTTCCCCGCGAAGAAGTACCGTGGTACCGGGTCACCCATGGCGTCGCTACGGTCCGCGAAGGCAGCCGATAAGGCAAGGTTATTGGCCGCCTCCCGGACCGATGTCACACCGTAAGCAAGCCACGCCTCCTGGAAATCTGACCGCATCCAGCCGCCGGCAGTGGCATGGGCGTGCATGTCAAAGAGGCCCGGTATGGCGAAACGTCCCCCACCATCCAGAATGACGACGTCGCTTGGTAACTGGTGCTCGCGCTCGGTGCCGATCCATCGGATGCGACCTCCCTCCAGGTAGATCGACGTCTCGGTCCCAAATCCGCCGGTCGTGAAATCGAGTACGTGTATGCCCCGAATCAGAACAGCGGGGGGAGTTGGAGAGTGCATAGGGAGACGAATCGGAATCTCCACCCTCTCGCCACCTGAGATCGATTGCCGCCACACCCGTCCACCCGACGCATAGAGCAGATCGGTCTCTTGGGGGGTGAACGCGAAATTGTCGCCCCCCTCATCGCTCAGCCGACGAATTCTTTCCTCACCCGAGCCGGCTCCCCAGTTCACTCGTGCGAGCCAAATCTCATGATTGCGACGGAAGGCCAACCACTGCCCGTCGGGAGACAACAGCGGATCGTGCAGGTGATGATCCAACGTGATGACCTCCTGGGGTTCGGGCTCGCCGTCGAGCCGCAGGCGGTGGAGCGTTCGCTTCGCACCTAGCTGCGCGGAGTAGAACAGCGATGCACCGTCCGCCGAAAACTGTGGGCGCGACAAGGCGCCTACACCCGGTACGGCGAACGGCTCCCTGGTTCCCTGGTCGAGGTCAACGACGAAGAACTGGGGGCGAGACGCCGAGGATTCGACGCCGCCAAACACCACACGTCGCCCGTCGCGGCTCCAGGCAGGGCTCCAATACAAAAGACCCGTCGCCAGTGTCTGGATTGCCTGAGATTCGAGGTCAAGCATTCTCACGTGCTGTTTCCAGGCACCGCTCGAAATGAAGAGCAGACGCTGCCCGTCTGGTGACAAGACCGGCTCGCGCTCGTGCCCGCTCCCGTCGGCGAGCCGCTGTGCGGGTCCTCCGGAGGTCGACTGCTGCCAGAGGTGATCGGCCGCACCGAAGATCACCGTTTCGCCGTCCGGTGAGAGCGTTGGGCTCAATATGCCACGCGGAGTCTGGAGATCCCCCGGTGCGGGAAACACCATCGTACGCGGGGCGGTCGGCTCTTGAACCTCAAGCATTACGTTCGCGCGAAACGGGATCTGTTCGCGGTCACCATCGTACACGGAGTACTTCCATAGCCGTCCAGCTTCCCCGAGGTACACCGCGTCGCCGGCCGGGGCGATTGCGAAACTGGGAGTCGCTACCCACTGGCACGGGGGCATCGTAAGTGTGGCGATGTGCCGCTCTTCCTTCCCATCAAACGGCTGGAACTGGAGCACTTCGGGCACTAGGATCCCATCGGCGTCTCTCGGGTTGCCGCGGCCATAAAATCCATTGCCCGCGGCGTCCACCAGCACTCGCCCCATTGCTCCGCTCAACGTATCAAGCGTCTCGACCGAATCGGGTGCCACCAAGGCATCAATGCGGGTCGATGGTCGGAATGTGAACTCGACGGCCGCCCATGCGAGCCGGCCGTTCGGCAAGAAGAAGACCGAACTGATCACGTTGTCACCGCCAACGACGAACTCCGGCTCTCGTCCATCCATGGCGATGCGGGCAATGCCCGCCCGCCCGGTCGGGCAATGGTACGAACGAGTGCGCAACCGCAGATACGCGATCGTGTTTCCATCGGGTGCCCACGTGGGTCGCCCAGCCATGCTGTCGCGCGTCAGCTGGTTTATGTCCCCTTCGGCCAGGTCCAGTACATATACGTTCCCGTCGCTCCCGTCGCGATTTGAGCCGAATGCCACTCGGCTCCCGTCAGGAGAGATCGCCGGGTCCATGTCGTGATACGGGCCAAACGTGAGTTGCTCGGCCTCGCCCCCTTTGACCGGTAGGCGGTACAGGTGGCCGAGCAGAGTGAAGACGAGCCACTCGCCATCGGGTGAGACGGCTACATCGGGGGCGGTCACCTCGGTAGTCTGGAACTCGATGGTTCGCCAGCCACTCTCGGCCTCTGGTACCTCCTGAGCGGAGATTGACCCGGTGATTAGGCCGAGACTGACAGGCGCCAACAGCGCCAAGCGATACGACATGATACCACCCCCTGACTCTGGGACTTACTCTGTGTGTAGCGGCTACTGTCGGCAGCCTCGCGGTCTCGTCGTCGGGCGGGCGTCGTGCTGCGGCGTCTACTGCGCGGCGGCGGGGCCAGGAAGGCCACCGTCCCACGTCAACTGTGATTGGTGAGAAGATGCCGCGGCGTTTTGGGTGCCGCAAGGATGTCAGGCGGTGTACCGAGGACTACAAATCCCCTGTACGCATCGGGACCCCCGTCGGACGGGGCCTCCGTGGGCCATGTGCTCTCGATGTGCTTCGGGACGGCGACTTCCGCCGTTACCCTCCCTGAGTCTCGCACCGCAGCGTAGCTATCCAGACATTCCCTGAACTGCTCGAGGCCGAGGGAAGGCAAAGGAAGGACCAAGGAGACGTACTCGCCCGGCGGCCTGATGCTACCCCACGTCTCGCACCCCAACGAAGGACCCAGTCCTGACATCGCGTGGAGTCCCTATCCCACGCTGTCGCGGACTCTGGCCGGGCCCAGCCGCGGCCCGTAGTTTAGGCTCGGGACCACTAGGGAGCCTGCCGTATGCCCGAGCCGCTGGAACGCCTCAAGACCGCCCTGGCCGACCGCTATGCCATTGAGCGGGAGATCGGCAGTGGCGGGATGGCAACCGTCTACCTTGCCGAGGACCTGAAGCTGCACCGCAAGGTGGCGGTGAAGGTGCTGAAGCCCGATCTCGCCGCCGCGCTCGGCCCCGAGCGGTTTCTGCAAGAGATAGAGATTGCGGCGCAGCTTCACCATCCCCACATCTTGCCACTACACGATTCAGGTGACGCTGACGGCTTCCTGTACTACGTGATGCCCTATGAGGAGGGACAATCACTCCGCGAGAAATTGGCGAGGGAAGGCGAGCTACCTATCGCAGAGGCTGTCCGAATCCTTCGAGATGTAGTTGATGCGCTGACCCACGCGCAGAAGCACAACGTGGTTCATAGAGACATCAAACCCGACAACGTGATGTTGTCCGATCGCCATGCGTTGGTCACCGACTTCGGCGTTGCCAAGGCCGTGAGCGAAGCAACCGGTCGGCAGAAGTTGACG
>JBDGXD010000461.1:0-3321 GCA_039584755.1 Gemmatimonadota bacterium | reverse complement strand
GTATTGGGCGTCGCTTCGTTGGGGTTTACTCCGTCTGAACTACGGTGCGGCTCTCGTCAGTCGGGGAGGAGACAGGCCGGAGCAGCGGTACACTCTGAGACCCGAACACCCACCAGAGTGTGGAGCTGACGGCACCATTGGCTGGCGCTGTGACCGGCTCGACGTGGCGGCGCAGTGGAAGGGTCGTGCCGATGGTATTGAGCGGACTCTGCTCGATGGACCGCAAGGTCGTATCCGGTGGAACTGCATGCTCCCAATGGCCGATGCATCTGTTCAAGTGGGAAAGCACACGCTCCGCGGGTTGGGATACGCGGAGTACCTCACCATGACCGTGAAACCGTGGCAACTTCCCATAGAAGAACTCAGGTGGGGTCGCTTCATCTCACACTCCGACTCGCTCGTCTGGATCAGTTGGCGTGGTTCATTGCCACGGACTTGGGTGTTTGCAAACGGTGCTGAGTTGACCGATGCGAGGATCGGGTCGTTCGGACTGGAGTCCTCCAACGAAGAGTTCGGTCTATCCATCGACGACGGACAAGTGCTGCGATCCGGTAGACTGGCGTCTACCGCCCTGCGGCCAATCAGCTGGATCGCATCTGTGATGCCGCGTTGGCGGGCCGCATGCGAAACCAAGTGGGTCGCACGGGCCCTGGTGACGAGCCCGAGCGGATCTAACCGTGGCTGGGTCGTGCACGAGGTGGTGCAGTGTCCGTGAGCAAGGTGTTCGGCAAGCTGATCTATGGTGCGGTCTTCGTAGTCTTGATTCCAGTCCTTCTCGTCTGGTGGGCGAGAGCTACACAGGCAGTGGTGTCCCTTCCAATCATCCCGTATTCGTGGGCCGGTTCCATAGTGATTGGCGTAGGCGTTCTGTTGATGCTGGGTGGTATCCTGGCGCTCTGGCTGGTTGGTCGTGGTCTTCCCATGAGTCCCTATCCTCCAGCCGTCTATGTTACGAAGGGGGTGTACCGCTGCACGCCCCACCCGATCTATGTCGGATTCGTGATGTTGTGCTTCGGTGTTGCCATGTTAGCGGAGTCTCCCAGTGGCTTGTGGCTGATCTCACCTACGGTGGCGCTGGGGTGTGTTGCACTCGTCATGGGTCACGAGCGACTCCAGCTCAGACGGTTGTTTGGCGAATCCGCGATAAAGAAAGGGCTTATCGCATTACCTTCAGCCTCGAGTGAACCTCCATCGTGGTGGGATCGCCTCTCCGTATTCATTCTCGTGCTTGTGTCCTGGTCGATTGCGTTCGAAGCAGTCTATCGGTTCGGCATACCGCCCGACGCGGTCGAGGCGTATCTCCCGTTCGAGCGTGGGTGGCCTGTCATCGAGTGGACCGAAGCTGTCTACGGCAGCGTTTATGTTCTCGTATTGGGTTCGCTCGTCGTGGCCCGCACCAAGTCCGCGCTACGCCACCTCTCGATTACGGCACTCGTTGCCACCGCTGTGGCGACACTGATCTACGTCACCGTTCCGCTTGTAGCGCCGCCTCGCCCCTTCGAGCCGCAATCAGTGTTGGGCCGTGCCCTGATGATCGAACGTGCGATGTCACATACCGTGGCCGCATTCCCTGCGTTTCATGTTATCTGGAGTCTCATAGCAGCGGAAGCGTGGGCGAGCCGCTCCAAGAGGTTGGGTGTCTTTGCATGGATCTGGGCAATCCTGATTGCGGTGAGCTGTCTGAGCACGGGTATGCATGCGGTTGTGGACATCGCCGCCGCAGTACTGGTGTTTGCTCTGCTCCGTCGCTACCGCAGTACCTGGGAATTGCTACGACGCTCAGTCGAACGGATCGCCAACTCATGGCATGAGTGGCGTGGTACCGACTGGAGGTTCATCAATCACGGGATGTACGCAGGGATCGCTGGTGCAGTGGGTTTTGCGATCGCTGCGACCGTTGCTGGCGTGGAAGCGTTCTGGCAACTAGTGATCGTTCACTTCCTGAGTCTTCTCGGTGCGGGGCTGTGGGCGCAGAGGCTGGAGGGCTCGGAGAAGTTGTTGCGACCGTTTGGATACTATGGCGCGGTCGTTGGTGCCACAGTGGGTGTGATTGTGGTGGGTGCCGTCGGTGGCGATACCATGCTGATGATGGCTGCCATCTCCTTGGCCGCCCCGTGGGTGCAGGCCATCGGGAGACTGCGATGTTTGGTGCAGGGCTGCTGTCACGGCAGTCGGGCGCCCGAGTGGGTGGGTATCCGTTACTGGCACGAACGGTCCCGAGTTTGTTCGCTAGGGGATCTTAGGGGTGTGCCGCTACACCCGACCCAGCTGTATTCAATGATCGCCAACATCGTGACCGGTGTCTTGCTCATGCGACTGTGGACGTTGGGTGTATCGCTGTCGCTCATAGTCGGCGTCTACTTCATTCTGGCCGGTGTTGCACGCTTTGTAGAGGAGTCATATCGAGGAGAACCGCAGACAATGATCGTGTGGGGTTTTAGGATCTATCAATGGTTTGCCATGATCTCGGTGCTACTCGGAGCGATCATCACCACGCTTCCCGCTACAACTTCACAGGGCTCGTCGCCGTGGATCGATATCAAGGTTCTGATCGCAGCGCTCGCCTTTGGTGCCGTGGCGGGATTCGCCATGGGGTTCGACTTTCCTCGTTCTTCACGTCGGTTTGCCCGGCTGGCATCACCTTAGCAGAACCTCCCCAGTCCGCCCACCGCTTGGGTTCGGGTTAACTTGATAACGCTACCGAAGCAGACGAACCCAAGCTCTCAACCGCGTGGCAAACCCTTCCAAGCGGTGTGAGGGCAACCAAGGAGGAATAGATGATCCGCAGGATCGTGATGCTCGCCGTTGTTGCCGTGGTGGCCAACAGTAGCCTCGAAGCGCAACTCTCACAGCCGCTGGACTCGACCACAATAGCCGCTTTCAAGTGGAGGTCGATCGGACCGACCAACATGGGCGGCCGTGTCACTGACGTTGAAGGCCTGCCAAGCCCATCCAAGACGTTCTACGTAGCTGCCGCCGCTGGAGGAATCTGGAAGACCACCAACAACGGCATCTCGTTCCAGCAGTTGTGGAACGAGGATCGTGTGGTCTCCATGGGTGACATCGCGATCGCACCAAGTGATCCGGATATCATCTGGGCCGGTACGGGCGAAGAGGATTCTCGCAACTCGATATCACCCGGTGGTGGAGTATTCAAGTCAACCGATGGAGGCAACACGTGGGAGCTCAAGGGGCTGGTGGAAACCCAGGCCATCGGACGCATCGTAGTCCATCCGGTGGATCCCGACATCGTGTTTGTTGCAGCCGTGGGACACATCTGGGGCTCGAACCCGGAACGCGGTCTATACCGCACAAGGGACG
>JBDGXD010000460.1:0-3324 GCA_039584755.1 Gemmatimonadota bacterium | reverse complement strand
CGACAGTACCATCGGGATCATCAACGACAACAATTATCCGTTTGGACTGGGCCGCCACGCAGAGACCGGGGAGCCGGACGACAGCGAGTTCATTCTGTTGCGAGTGAGGAGATAGAGTACAGAGTACAGAGTACAGGGTGCAGGGTACAGAGTAACCCCACTCGGACGCCGTTCTAGATTCTACATTCATCATTCTACATTTGACAACGTTGCACATTGCACGCTGCACGTCTTTCCCCACCTCTCGCGCATCCTGCGAATAGACCGTACTTTCTACGGCCATGCTCCAGAACCACGCCCGGCCATCGTTCGCGCTTCCCTACAAGCTTCTACTGACAGTATTGGCGGCCGGTCTACTTGCATGTACTCCGGAAGCCAAGACACTGCGGCTATCCTGCGAGGACGGGAACTTGGACGACTGCAACGAGCTGGGGCAGAGACTCGTCACGGGCAACCACGTGCTGCGAGACTATGTCTGGGCTGCTAGCCTGTTCAAGCAGGTCTGTGATGGTGCTGTACCGCAGGGTTGCTACCGGCTCGGCCGCATGCATGAGAGCGGCAGGGGAATTCATGCGGACAAGGGCCTGATGCTCACCATGTTCCGCCGCGCGTGTGATGGTGGCGAGGCGGTGGGCTGCAACAAGCTCGGCACTATGTATCGGGACAGCGTGGGCATAGTACCTGACCTCAGACTGGCGCTCGGACTGTTCCGCCAAGCATGCGACGGCGGCTCGATGTTGGGCTGTACCAACCTAGGTCTCGCCTACCGCACCGGCATGCGCGTTAATCGGGATCTCGCGCGAGCCGCCGAGCTCTTTACCCAAGCATGTGACGCCGACGAGATGTCGGGCTGCTACAGGCTCGGCCAATCGTACCTCAACGGAGCAGGCGTGTCGCAGAACGACGAACGGGCTGTTGAGCTATTCGAGCAAGCCTGCGACGGCGAAGCGTGGGCGGGCTGCGTCGAGTTGGGCGGTTTGCACGCCGAAGGTATTGCTGTTGAGCAGGACCATGAACGCGCGGCAGAACTGTATCGCACAGCCTGCAACCGCAGGCACGGAGAAGCGTGCTACCGGCTCGGGCGCATGTACCAGAGTGGCACCGGTGTGAATCGTTCCCCTGGAACAGGGGGTTACTACATCGGCCGGGGGTGCGATTACGGTTACCAACCCGCATGTGGGGGTAACTAGCGTGAAGGTCCTGCTCACCGCCGATAAGCTGACCAAGCACTACAAGGACGTTGTCGCCCTGGACAACGTGAGCTTTGATATCTCCGAGGGGATCACCGGCATACTGGGCGAGAATGGTGCGGGGAAGAGTACGGCCATCAAGCTGTTCCTCGGTCTGATCGAGCCCACATCGGGCTCGGCTATGGCGCTGGGTCAGGATGCGCATGAGAGCATTGCAGTACGTGAACGGCTAGGCTACATGCCGGAGCACGACTGCCTCCCCAGCAGCGTCAACGCAGCGGAGTTCCTGGGCCACATGGCCGAAGTGAGTGGTCTGCCACCGAAACACGCCCGCACCCGCGCGGCCGACACGCTGCGGCACGTGGGATTGTTCGAAGAGCGCTACCGCTCTATGGGTGGTTATTCGACTGGCATGAAACAGCGTGTGAAGTTGGCGCAGGCTTTGGTGCACGACCCGATCTTTGTGTTCCTGGACGAGCCCACGGCAGGCCTCGATCCTGGCGGACGCGAAGAGATGCTCGAGCTGGTGCGCAAGACACATCGTGAATTCGGCATTAGCATCCTGTTCTCGTCTCATCTCATGGCCGATGTGGAACGGGCGTGTGACCGCATCATCGTGTTACAGAGCGGTCGTTTGGTCGAATCGGGTGAAGTCACACACTTCACCAAGGAGACCGAAACCGTCTTCATCGAAGTAGATGACAACCGCGAACGGCTAGTCACGGCACTCGAGCAGCGTGGTATCGCGGTCGTGAGCGACGGTCACGGTCTCTACATCGAAGGTCCTGATGAATCGGTGTACGACCAGGTACGAGACGCGCTGGTAGAAGCCGAGGCGCCGCTACGTCGCATGGCGCCGCGTCGCCGCGCGCTGGCCGAGTTGTTCCAGCACGAAGGCGAAGATTTCGCCAGCGAGTTGGCGCCATGACGGGACAGCAAGTGGCCACGAAGCGAGAAGGCACTGTCTTCGACATCGGGTACCAGAACTACACTGGCCCGCGCGAGGGCAGCAAGCGCGCTCGGATCTCGATCGTCAAGGACGGCATTCGGACTTCACTTGGGTTTGGTCGTGGAGCGCTGCCCAAGGTGTTGCCCTGGCTGTTTATCGCGACGCTCGTGTTCATCGCCATCATCATGGCGTTAGTTGCGGGCGCTGCCGACCGGCTCATGGGCGCCGAGAACGCAGAGCAGCTCAACCTGCCGTCGCACTCCGATTACTACGGCATTGCGTCGATGATCTTTTTCGTGTTCGCGGCGGTGGGAGCGCCGGAGCTGTTATGTCCCGACCGGCGTGAGGGTACGATCAATTTGTATCTGGTAAGACCGATCACGGGAACGGACTATGTCTTTTCACGTTGGTTTGCGTTTTTTCTGGTGATGGTCGCGGTAGCCTGGCTGCCACAATTCATTCTGTTGATCGGACTGCTGATGGGTGACCCGAGACCGGTTGACTACTTGCGTCAGAACTGGCTCGACATACCCAAGTTTCTGTTGGCCGCCGTCCCGCTTGCGGCGTACACCACGACACTGGCCTTGGTCACAGCCGCGTTCACCACAAGACGTGCATACGCCGCCGTGTTCCTCGTCGGTCTGTTCATCATCACGACGCCGTTCACCACGGGCCTGGCGTCGGAGATCGGTGGGACAGCGGGTCAGTGGATCTCGATGTTCAACTTGAGCAACATACCGGTACACGTGAACGACGTGATCTTTGGCGAGGTCAGTGTGATCACCGAGGAAGCGCCCGCTGCGGAGCTGTCTGCCTGGATTCTAGTGGGTTGGTTTTTCTTGTGGACGCTCGGCCCCGCTGCCGTACTGTGGCAACGTTACCGGCGGTTGACACCATGACGATGAATGGCGCGGATCCGGTGATAAAGGTCGATCGAGTCTCGCGCTGGTTCGGCAGCGTCGTGGCAGTGAGCGATGTGACGTTCCAGATCAAGCCGGGCATCACCGGACTGCTGGGACCGAACGGGGCAGGGAAGACCACGCTGCTGCGGATGATGACTGGCTTGGTGGATCCGTCCGATGGCAAGGTGACCGTCTTTGACCAGCCGGTGCGTCGCAATCCGCCTCTGTATGGCCGTATGGGTGTGATGTCGGAACACGAAACCGTTTATGGCTTCATGAAGGG
>JBDGXD010000459.1:0-3327 GCA_039584755.1 Gemmatimonadota bacterium | reverse complement strand
TGGTGAGTACCGCGACGCCGTGCGCGAGTCTTCGCATCATTCTGTCACGCTCCTATGCAGAACAGTCTCGAACCTTCCCACCGCCCACGGCTAACTCGGCACAAGAATTACGCTGGGTGTATCGCAGCGCAAATATGCTTCCAGATTCGTGCGTTCACTAGAGCGCTCTCGGGACATTCGGTGGGGCTGCCCCTATGCCCGGAGGACACACGAGGATGGTGCCTACGGTGTGTTCGCTGATGAGGCTGGGTCCTTTTAGTGGGGTCGAGGATCGACACATTCTGTGGCGCTTCCTCGCCGAGATGAACACAGAGGCTGCCGGACGTGGTGCGCGCAGATTCACCGAGGTACGCGGAGTTTGGCAGAGTCAGCGCCACCCCCCGCCGCGCAGTGGATTATGATTATGCCGCTTCGCGCGGGCTGCTCGGCGGCGATGTAGATCTCGATACCTCCTTCCTCGTTCAGCTTCATCCCCGCATTCTCGCCGATGCTGTACTTCTTGCGATCGTTCGGGATGAAGAACCCCTGTTCCAAATCGTACAGCGTCAGCGACCAGAAGGCGCCGGCGGGTGGCAGCTCATCCCTCTTGCCGTTCCGCCTGCCTCTCGAGCGAATCGGCGTCGCTCAATGCTACGGCCGTGTCACCACACATTGCTGCGATAAAGGCTCGAAACGTCCGGTTGACTACGTCATCAGGGAAATCACCGACAGTCGCGTCGAAGACTCTCTGAGCCTCATCAATCCGTCCGGCGAAGAACAATGCTCGGCCATATTCATGCCGGTGGTCTAGTCTCGTCGCCTCATTTGTTGATCGGGCCTCAAACCACTGGCGGCGACACAGTGTGTGGCCCACATTAGCAGTCCAGCTTGCCGCCGGAGCCTGCATTGCAGGATATGCTCAGTCGAATCGGAAAGGCCCTCGAAGGCCGTTACACCATCGAGCGTGAACTCGGCCGCGGGGGCATGGGCATCGTCTATCTGGCTAATGATCTTACCCTGAAACGCAAAGTCGCGATAAAGGTGCTACGACCTGAGTTAGCCGAGGCTGTCGGACACGATCGTTTCTTGCGCGAAATCCGTATCGAAGCGTCGCTAGACCATCCCAACATCGTGGCACTATTCGACTCCGGCGAAATCGACGGGCTGCCGTACTACGTGATGCCGCACGTAAAGGGAGAGTCGTTGCGAGAGAGGATACTGCGTGAAGAGCGCCTCTCGCTCGATGAAGTCCTCAACGTCACGCGACAGATCTCCGACGCGCTGGCATACGCGCATGAGCAGGGTGTGGTTCACCGCGATATCAAGCCCGAGAACATCCTGATCTCGGACGATCGCGCACTCGTGGCCGACTTTGGAGTGGCGAAGGCCACCGAGCAAGCCGGAGCGGAGACCCTGTCCACCTACGGCATCGTGTTGGGCACTCCCGAGTATATGAGTCCTGAGCAGGTAGTGGGCGAGAGAAGTGTAGACGCGCGGGCTGACGTGTGGGCTCTGGGGTGTGTGGTGTTCGAGATGTTGGCCGGTGACCCGCCGTTCAGCGGTCGCACCCGTTCTGCCATCGTGGCGAGAGTGCTGCAGGAGCGCGTACCCTCACTGGATGTGGTGCGGCCTGGTGTTCCAGTCGGAGTGATCGATGTCGTGCGGAAGGCGCTTTCCAAGGTGCCCGCAGATCGTCACAAATCGGCTGCCGAGTTCTCCGCCGAGCTGGAGCGCGTAGACCTGACCAAGACAAGCCGCAGGGGACTTCGTCCAATCCACTTGACCGCCATGGTGGTGATGGGAGCGTTGGCGGTGCTCGCAGTGGTCGTTCTCGGCCGGATTGGGGAATCGGTCGCGGCACACGACGCGCGAGACGTGGCCGTGCTCTACTTCCAGGACGCCAGTGAGGGCGCCGGACTGCAGCATGTAGCAACAGGGGTTACGGAAGACCTAATTGACGAGTTGACCAGCGTTGCTTCCCTTGGCGTGATCTCGGCCGCAGGTGTTCGCCCCTTCAGGTCATCGAATGTGACCCTCGACAGCATCGTCTCCGCGCTCGAAGTTGGGACTGTGGTCGATGGGAGCATCGACAGCTCCGACGGTCGGCTGGTAGTGAATGTCAGAATCGTTGACGGTTCAACCGGCGAGCAAAGGCTCGGCCGCGAGTTTGAGGGGGCGTGGGCCGGCCATCACCGGGTGGGCAGAAGCATCGCTGAGGCGATCTCGCTCTTTCTGCGCCGCGAGCTCGGTGAAGAAATCAGCCTGAGACAGAGAGCGAGTCGTGCTCAGACTGCGGAGGCCTGGGACCTAGTGCGTCGAGCTGAGGAGCTAACGCGCGACGGTGAGGCACTCGATCAGGCTGGGGATCCAACGGCAGCGTTACGTACGCTGCTGACGGCAGATTCGGTGTTGACGCTGGCAGAAGAATCGAGTTCCGAGTGGATTGAACCGCTGGTACTCCGCGGGTGGCTCAAGGCGAAGCTCAGTGCCGCTTGGCGCTGGATGATGTACCAGGACTCCGGGGGGGCGGCCAGCATCGACGTGTCAAAGCTGCCCACCAGCACCGTGGATTGGCTGAACGCTGGTGTAGCTCACGCCGATCGAGCTTTGGAGATCGCACCGGGTGATCCAGAGGCGCTGGAGCTGCGCGGCGCACTGCTGCACCTCGCTTCTCTTGAGACCCATGCAGAAGAGGCCGCGAAGTTCACCGCGCGGTCCGAAATAGACCTCCGATCCGCTGTGGCAGGGGATCCATCTCGGGCCCGCGCATGGCACTATCTGAGTTTTCTGTTGCAGTCAAGAGGTGAGTTTGCTGAGGCCGCACTTGCGGCTGAAAAAGCGCTCGAGGCGGATGAATACCTCACCGAGGCAGGCGAGGTGTTGCAGAACCTGATGATCACCTCTCTCGAGCGCGCACGGTTCAGCGACGCCACCCATTGGTGTGACGAGGGGAATCGTCGCTTTCCGGTTGACTACAGGTTTACTCCGTGCCGGCTCACGATCCTGGGATGGTCTGGAAGCGACGTAGGGGATGTGAGCACCTCCTGGCGGCTGCTAAGCGAGGTAGAAGCGGCGGATACCGCAGGCGTGCTTCATACGACTCGTCATTTTCGTCTCGCCATGATTGCGGCAATACTAGCTCGTGCGGACCTCAGCGACAGCGCTCTGGTCGTTCTGGCTCAGGCGCGGCGCGCAGCGGCAGAGATCCCAGGTTCGCTAGACATGGAGTACTACGCGGCATACGTACGAATGCTGCTGGGTGAGCAGGAGACGGTGCTCCGACTGCTGCGAAGTTATCTGAATGACAATCCGTGGATGACAGATTACGTCTCTCGAAACCTCTGGTTT
>JBDGXD010000458.1:0-3347 GCA_039584755.1 Gemmatimonadota bacterium | reverse complement strand
GGTCGTGCAAACGCTATTACGAGGATCACGATGGCCGCGCTGCGCAACAGAAACAGCCACCAGTGTCTGATCTGTTGCCGACGCGTGGTCTTGTAGGGTACGCGGCTCAGGAACATCAACGACGGAAACGGAATCGCTTCCTTCTTCGTCTTCTGCGTTAGGTGGATGATTACCGGTACTGCCAGCGCCACGAGACCGGCCAGAAACAGGGGGGCGAGAAGTGATATGCCCATCAGCGGACCCTGCTCATGTGCTCACGGCGGGAAAGGTATTCGAACAGTGCATGATCGAGCGGCTTCGATGTCACAAACCTGCAATAGTCAATGTTGTTGCCGATCAGTCGATCGGAAAGTCTGGTCATGTGCTCGTTCATTAGGGTGCGGTACTGGTCTTTGAGCGTTTCCGGTACCACTGGGATCCTTTCACCGCTTTCCAGATCCTCGAAGTGGGCCGCTTCATCGAACGGAAAATCGATCTCCGCAGGATCGAGAATGTGGAACACGATGATATCGTTTCCCTTGTGTTTCAGAGTGCTGAGTGCCTTTACAACGGTGTCGGGATCTTCATACAGGTCGGAGATGAGCAGCAGGATACTGCGGCGGCGCAGCATCTCGGCGACCTTTAGCAGCGGCGCTTCCAGCGCGCCCGGCCGTCTTGCTTTGATCCTGTCAATCTTGTGCAGCACGATGTCCAGATGCTTGGCCGAGGCCGGCACGTAGTCCACTATGTCGGTGTCGAATGTCACCATACCAACGCGATCGCGCTGTTGCCGCGAAAAATATGCAAGACAGGCAGCCAGATAACGGCCGTAGTCGAGCTTGCTCACTTCATGACTCGAGTAGTCCATCGACCGCGAGATATCGAACAGAATGCTGAAGTTCGCGTTCGTGTCAGCCTCATACTCCTTCACATAGAAGCGATCGGTGCGTCCAAAAACGCGCCAATCGATACGGCGGACGTCGTCACCCGGCATGTAGGGTCTGTGCTCCGCAAAGTCGACGGACAGCCCGAAGTACGGCGAGTGATGCAGGCCGTTGATGAACCCGTCCACCACCGTTTTGGCCAGCAAATCGATGTTGTCGATTCGGGCCAGGACCTTCGGATCGAGGAATTGTGAAGTTTTCACATTCCCGACTTCGGAATCGGAACGACCTCGAGTAGCTGATCTATCAGATACTCGGTGGTTATCTGTTCCGATTCGGCGTGGAAGTTTGTGAGTATTCGGTGGCGTAGCACGGGATGTGCCAACGCCCTGATGTCGTCGAAGTGAACGTGGTACTGCCCACTCATCAGTGCGCGCGCCTTGGCACCGAGTATCAAGTACTGTGCAGCGCGCACGCTTGCTCCGTACGACACCCATTTGTTGATGAACTCCGGCCCGCCGTTTTCACTGGGACGGCTCGTTCGCGCCAGGTCGACGGCATACTTGAGAACCGGATCGGATACGGGGACTTTTCGAACCAATTGCTGGAACGCCACTATGTCTGTGCCCGTCACCGCATGTTCGAAGCTGTGCTGTTGAATTGCTGTGGTGCTGCGCACCACTTCCATCTCCTCGTCGTGCGGCAGATGGTCCATGATGATGTTGAACATGAAGCGGTCCAACTGCGCTTCTGGCAGTGGATAGGTGCCTTCCAGCTCGATCGGGTTCTGTGTAGCAAATACGAAGAACGGCTCTTCTAGGTCGTAGGTGCGACCCTGGACCGTAACCCGATGCTCTTGCATGGCCTCGAGCAAGGCTGACTGCGTCTTTGGCGGGGTTCGGTTGATCTCGTCCGCCAGGATGATGTTGGCAAACACGGGTCCCGGCAAGAACGTCATACGGCGTTGGCCGGTATCCGGATCCTCCTGCACTAGATCCGTCCCAGTGATGTCCGACGGCATCAGGTCGGGTGTGAATTGGATTCGCGAGAACTTGAGATCCAGCACCTGAGCGATCGTATGGATCAGCAGTGTCTTGGCCAGTCCGGGCACACCGACAATTAGGCTGTTGCCACCGACAAAGAGTGAAAGCAGCACCTGCTCTATCACATCGTCCTGACCCACGATGAGCTTGTGGATCTCGTCCAAGATCTTGGCCCGTCCGGCCTTCAGTCGATCTGCCAGATCGATGTCGTGTGTTGCTTCGAGCGCAACCGGTTGTGTTGTCATGTCTCTCCGATCAGTGCGTCATCGCATAGATGATGTAGTTGACACCGAGTTTGTATGCTTCGTTCGAGAGCGGGATGGGATACCAGCCGGTATCCGAAAACTCCCAGTAGTCTCCAATGTCCGCGTTGTAGTTCATGATGGCCATCAGCCGTTTGTTCGGGTCGTTGTCCTCGTAGATGCCCCAGAACTCGGCGTATACATAGCGGTACGGATGCTGTAGCTCCAACGAATCGATTTCGAAAAACGAGTGGAAGATGGGATGACTGAAATCCAGTTGCACAGGTCGGGCGTCGGGCAAGACTTGCAGCATACCGTGCTCAAAAATACCCCACTCGTACGCAGTCCAACCGTAGTCGTCGGCAAAATCGTCGAAGATGAGGAACCCGCCCTTGAGCAGATAATTCCGCAATCCTTCGACTTCTGTGTCCGACAAAGTCCAGTGTCCCGGCTCAGATACGTAGGCGACTGGATACTTGAACAACTCCGGATCGTCGGCAGCCAAGATGTTGCTGCCTTCCATGTAAGGCCGTACGTCCGTCAGCTCTCGCAGCAGTTTCACCAGGTTGGTCTCCGCGATGGGCCAGTCGTGATCCCAATACAAGTCACGCCCACGTCCGCGCCCCCTGCCACCCCACCCGCCCTGATTGCCAGGAGTGAAGCTCAGCCGCGCAAATGTGAAGCGACCGTCATACGGTACGTTGTACTCGGTGAAGTCGGAGCCGCCGCGCCAACCTGCTCCAGACCCTCTGCCGCCGCGTTGCGCTTCGATCACGCACGGGACCACTGCGGTCAGCAACAGAGTAAGAACCAAGAGTCTCATCGCGAATCTACCTACCCTTCTTGACCTGTTCCGCTGCGGCCGTGGATCTCCAACAGCAGTTCCTGCGCTTTTTGAAAGTTGGGCGCATTCTCCAGCGCTCGCAGCAACACGCTGCGGGCATTGCCCAGATCACCCGAATCGAAGTATGTCTTGGCCAGTTGATACAGAGCTTCGGCACGGTCAACTGGATTCAGTGCGATCACAGCCTGACGTTCCCTGATCGCTTCACCCCAACGGCCCAGGTGCGCATAGGAATCGGCGAGTCGTGCGTGCAACTCCATCTCCATCGGATAGATGTACAGAGTCTGTTCCAGTGCCGTAGTGGCGCCCCGTAGATCGTTCAACCCATCACGTATATCTGAAAGTTCCACCAGAG
>JBDGXD010000457.1:0-3367 GCA_039584755.1 Gemmatimonadota bacterium | reverse complement strand
GCAGGCGCCAGGTGGTCGCTGGTGTGGTCAGCGTTCTTGACCGCCGCCGTTCAGCAGTTTCTCCCGCCAGCCCGATACGCGTTTGTGCAGCAGCACCAAACGCGCCCTCAACTCCCCGGCAGGTCCCTTGAGCAACGATTCGATCTGATGTTGGACCTGCGCGAGCCAGCCGTCGACGTCACGCCGAGTCACTCTGGAAGTGCGATTCTGTGCATCCATGGCCTGACGTTAACCGAATATTTACCGAAGATCAAGACGTGAGTTCGCTGCCCCATGCAGTACGCATCCGACTCTGCTGCGATGGCAGCCCCACAGTGGAGTCAGCCGACCTTCATCGCACGACGATCTCGTCCACGAAAAGCCAAGCCTTGCCGCCTGCCCCCACATGCCACTCGGGACATTCCACAAGATTGCGGGCGCGGACCCGGATAAACCGCACCGATTGCTGTCGGGCCTCCACCTCGATTCTGCGCACGGCCGGTTGTGGGTCGATCTCCGTGGCCAGCTCTCTCCGGCCCACGGTCGTCCATACTGCGCCGTCTGACGACACCGCGAACTCAACCACCGTTGGCAAGAAGATCCACGAGACTTGGGATCGCAGACATTCGAGGGCGATGCGGTTGATCTCCCTGGGATCTCCCAGGTCGATGATTGCGTCCAGATCCTCGGCCTCGAAACCCAACCAGCTGCGGTCGTGAAAGTCACGGCTGCCAAGTCTGCCGTCTACCAGAGTGGCTGGCCCCGATCCGGGATATCTGGGGTCGGCAGGCGCGGTCAGCTTCACCGTGGCAGCCACGGCGAGGTGCTCTACGGTTTCGGGTCGCTCGAACCGCCGCCGCCCCGGTGGGCGCACCTCGCTGCCCTCCCGCTGAGTCAACCCATCGCCCAATGCCTCGCGGGCCAGCTCAGCCAGAGAATCGAGCCGCCCTACAATGTCGGCGTTCGCGGCCGCGACGTCAGTCGTCTCTCCCACATCGGTCTCCAGGTCGTACAGAGCAGCCGGCACGGTGGGAAACGCGTACGGTCCCGGATGACCGTCGTTACCCGGCTCCACGCCGGAGTACGATCGTGTGCGATGCGAGTAGACCCGCTTCCAGTTACCTTCTCGCACCGCCCGCAGTTGACCCGTGTAGTAGAAGTAGAATCGAGTGCGAGGGTTGGCGGTTTCATCTCCCTCGAGCAGCGGCAGTATGTTCACGCCGTCAATTGGCTGACGCGGCAAGTTGGCGCCTGTCGCAGCCACGACCGTCGGAAGCACGTCAATGGTGGCGGCCATCTGGTGCGACACCGATCCTGGCTCGATCCTTCCGGGCCAACGCATGATGGCCGGTACTCGAGGTCCTCCTTCGAAGGCCGTTCCCTTCCCCTCTCTCAGAGCGCCTGTCGAGCCCGCGTGGTTGCCGTAGTTGAGCCACGGGCCATTGTCGCTGGTGAAGATCACAAAGGTGTTGTCTGTGAGGCCGTGACGATCGAGGGCGCTCAGGATCTGACCCACCGACCAGTCGATCTCCTCGATGACGTCGCCGTACATACCTTGGGAACTGTGCCCCCTGAACCTCGGCGAGACACCCAACGGCACATGAGGCATTGAGTGGGCCAGGTACAGAAAGAACGGTCTGTCTTTGTGTTGTTCAATGAACTGAACGGCGCGTTCGGCATAGAGTGTCGTCAGTGTGGCCTGGTCATCCAGATCGTCAATCGTGGCCACCGTTTCATTGCCGTCGATCAGCGGAAGTGACGGGTAGTTGATCTTGTTTCCCCGCGTTGCCGGCTCACCGTCGTAGTCGACTGGCCACATGTCATTGGAGTACGGCAATCCCAGGTAGTCGTCGAAACCGTGTTGCAGCGGTAGGAATTCTCGATGATGGCCAAGATGCCATTTGCCGACCATCCCGGTCGCGTATCCCCGCTCTCTCAGCAGTTCGGCCAGGGTCTCCTCTTCGGCGTTCAGGCCAACCTCAGCCCACGGAGCGAGGGCACCGCGGATTGAGACCCGTTCCGCATAGGCGCCCGTGAGGAGGGAAGCTCGTGATGCTGAACACACGGCTTGACTGGCGTAGAAGTCGGTAAACCTCATGCCTTCCGCTGCCAGCCTGTCGAGATGAGGCGTGGTAAAACCGGTGGCCCCATACACACCCACATCCGCATAGCCCTGATCGTCAGTGAAGATGATGACTATGTTCGGCTGGTCCAGCGGCGCACCACAACCAGCTACCACACCAACCGCCAGCGCCAGCCACACCGCACGCTGCGCCGATCTGCAAACGGACTGCGAGAAACTGATGGGCACTGTCTTTCCCCCTGTTGACGTGGATCGAGAGCACTGCCTATCGAAAGTATACCGCCGGTCCCTCCCCTTCTCCATCTCCGTGTCCATGGGTAAGTTTTACCCCGACTATGACCGATACAGACGAATTCCTAGCCGCTTCGAGCAAGATGCTCCTCATGTCGGGCACGGCAAACAGGCCGCTCGCCCATGAGATCGCCGCTCATCTGGGGCAGCCTTTGTGTGAGGTGACAATCAGGCGGTTTGCGGATGGAGAGATCTTCGTCAAGATCGATGAGAACGTCAGGGGACAGGACGTGTTCATTATCCAGCCGACCTGCCCTCCGGCCGAGAACATCGTCGAACTGATGATCTTGATTGATGCGGCTCACCGGGCCAGCGCGGCGCGGGTGTCGGCTGTGATCCCCTATTACGGTTACGGCAGGCAGGACCGCAAGGACCAACCCCGCGTGGCGATATCCGCCAAGCTGATGGCAAATGTGATCACCACTGCAGGTGCCGATAGGGTATTGGCAATCGACTTCCACCAGCACCAGCTACAGGGTTTTTTTGACATTCCAACCGACCACCTCTATGCCGCACCGGTTTTCGTGCAGCACTACAGGCAGAAACGTCTGAAGGATCCGGTCGTCGTTGCGCCCGATGTGGGTGGTGCCAAGATGGCTCGCGGGTTCGCCAAGCGGCTCGACGCCTCGATCGCGATTATTGACAAGCGACGCCCGTCGGCCAACATCGCCGAAGTCGTGAACGTGGTCGGCGACGTGACGGGCAGCGATTGCCTATTGGTTGATGACATGATCGACACGGCCGGGACGATCTCAGAGGCCTCGCACGCACTCAAGCGTTTGGGAGCGCGAGAGGTCTATGCGTGTGCCACACATGCACTGCTTTCAGGACCGGCCACCGATCGGCTGAGTACATCCCCCATAACAGAGGTGGCCGTTACAAACACGATGTGCATCCCGCAAGAGCGTCATTTCGACACATTAAAGATATTGTCCGTCGCCGAGTTACTCGCCAAGGCGATTCACTTCACTCACAGCTCGCAGTCGGTCAGCTCTCTGTTTTAGTTGACGTCGA
>JBDGXD010000456.1:0-3372 GCA_039584755.1 Gemmatimonadota bacterium | reverse complement strand
AGCCGCACCATCCAAGCTGACTGCCGCATAGACTATGCTACCCCCGATAGAGTCTTCGACACAAACTACAGCTGCCTCACGTACGGCAGAATAACCCTCGAGTACCCGCGTTACTTCTTGGGGAGACACTTTGAATCCACCCACATTGATGACTTCGTCCTTGCGGCCCGTGACAGTCAGGTATCCACGCTCATCAACAACACCCAGATCTCCGGTCCAGAACTCTCCGCTCTTGAAGCCTGTACCGCCCATCGGCTTGCCCATAATGTAGCCCTTGGCAACCGCACCACTCCTCACGACAATCTCCCCTTCCTCCCCTACCGATACACGCACCTGGTCCTCTCCGACGACGGAGAGTTCGACGTCTCTCATCGGGAGGCCCACGGAGTCCGGGTGTGAGAGCACCTCTGAGGGAACGTGGTTTGTGACGGCGCCGGTTTCCGACGAACCATAGTGTTGGCAGATAGGTACGCCGAACCTCGCGTGAAAATCCCGGACGAAGTCTGCGTTCAGGTGAGCAGTACCGGACAACGAGAAACGAATATGGGAAAGATCTGGAATAGATGACAGATGAGTTTGCATGAGGAGTCGGTACATACTCGGAACGCCGACAAATACCGTCACATCCTTGCTCGCCAGGTCAGTAAGCACACGCCTTGGTATGAAGTGATCCCGCAGGATTAGCCCAGCTCCAGCTGAGAGCATCGGCAAAACCCCGAGATCGAAACCATATGAGTGGACCATCGGGACGGGTGCCACCAAACGGTCGTCCGGTGTCAGCCCAAGAGTGGCGACAACGTTTCTTGCTTCTGACAGAACGTTGTCAACGGATAGCAGTATCCCTTTTGGAGTCCCGGTTGAACCGGACGTGAACTTCAACACCGCCGCACCCGCCTCTGAAGCCGCCACCAATTCAGGATCTGATGTGGTGTCAGTCGACGCGGGCAACGCAGTCGAGGGGAACACCAGTTCCAGATCATCGCCCAGCAACGGGAGACTCACTGACCTTGCCTTGTCGCCTACTATGTTCTCATCCAGTTTTTCCGCAAGCGGAGCAGTGGTCAGAAAACACTGGGGATGCACGCCATCGGCAATAGCCTTCAGCTCACTCTTTCTGTAGTTGGGAGACACCAGACCCACTACTCCTCCCAACTTTATCAATGCCAGCAAAGCTGGCACAAACGACGGCGAGTTAGGCAAGGCAAGTGCTGTTACGCTTCCTGGTCCGATTCCGGCCTTCTCGACCGCTTCAGCGAATCGATCTGCCACCGTGTACAGCTCTTCAAAACTGATATCCCCGGACACCGTTGATATCGCCGTCCTCTTGGAGAGCGACTGTGTGTTCTCTTTGAAGGTATGCCAGAGTGCAACTGGACTATCACTGTCAACGGACATTGACGCTACCCACTCCTGATGAGTGATCTTTAACAGTGGAATTGAAGAACAGCTGGACCTACTCGTCCGGATTCACTTCTCGCAAGTGGCGTACCGCCACAACCAGCGGCCAGCGATTGGTCATAGTGCACCCTCAGTCAGTCCGGCCGAATCCAAAATTGGGCGCAGTTCTTGCCTCCTTCCGGGTCTTCCACCGCGACGCGGGCCGAGGAGTGAGGAGGGGGCACTCCCCGCATATGCCCGGGACATGGAGCACATGAACCCAAAGTTAGCTCGATACCTACTGTACCACCCGGTCGTCTTCCTGAAAGGGGAGCGTGTGGTCAAGTATCTGCGTGAGTATTCCCACACACAATGGCTCGCACCGAGCGAGCTGCAGTCCTATCAACTGAGGAAACTGCGGCGCCTCCTGAAATTCGTGGCGACGCGTGTACCATACTACCGGGATTCCCTCAGTGGCATCGATCTTTCGTCGATCGCCGATATCACCGATGTTGCTCAGCTTCCGTGTGTGGACAAATCTACGATACGTGACCGAGCAATGTTGCTTCACTCCAAGAGGCCCAACCTGTTCACGTCAGTCAAAACAACTGGAGGATCGACCGGTCAACCGGTCAGTATTCTCAAATCACCCAGGTCGCTCGCAATGGAGCGGGCCGCTACCTGGCGGTCATATGCGTGGGCCGGCATCAGTATTGGAGACCCGCAGGCGCGATTTTGGGGCGTGCCAGCACGAAATGTCGATCGGCGTCGCCGTCGCATTGTAGAGTTCGTTTCGAACCGCCTTCACCTCTCGGCGTTCCGCTTTACGGACGCTGAGCTGGGAAGGTACTATCAGAAACTCCAATCATTCCGGCCAAAGTACCTCTACGGGTACGTCTCGATGCTGATAGCGTTTGCCGACTACCTGGAAGCCAATTGTCTGCGACCGCCTTGTCCTCTCAAATGCATCGTCACAACCTCAGAGGTTTTGACGGAGCCTGCGCGTCAGTACCTTGCTCAGGTCTTCCAATCGCGAGTCTACAACGAGTACGGTTGTGGAGAAGTTGGATCAATCGCTCACGAGTGCGAGTACGGCAACATGCACATCATGTCTGAGAACCTACTCGTCGAGGTGGTCAGGGACTTCGAGCACGGTGGATCTCAGACTTCCGGAGAGATTGTCGTTACCGAACTCAACAACTTCGTGATGCCGCTCATTCGCTACAGATTGGGAGACTATGCAGAGGCAGCTCCTGAACCGTGTCGTTGCGGTCGTGGTTTGCCGGTCATTAAACACATACATGGACGAGCATACGACATCATAACTGCACCGGACGGTCGCAAGTACCACGGCGAGTTCTTCGTTTATGTCTTTGAGGATGCAAAGAAGAGAGATCTGGGAGTTAACCAGTTTCAGGTCGTCCAGACCACGGTCGGCGACTTGACAGTGAGGGTGGTTCCGGCCGAACACCACTCCCCACTCGTCGAGAGTTTCATCCGCAAGCGGATCCGTCGAACGACTGGCATGTCGGTGACTTTTGAGTTGGTGTCCGATATCGCCAGGGAAGACTCGGGCAAGCTACGGCTGATCAAGGCTCTGAAGGCCGACGTGGCTGCCTAGGGCTGCGTGACCCTTGGCGCCCGCTTGGTTCCTATTTGCTGATCCCTGAGACGTAGATATGGTCCAGGTAGGCGTAGTCG
Source organism: Gemmatimonadota bacterium (assembly GCA_039584755.1). Lineage (GTDB taxonomy): Bacteria > Gemmatimonadota > Gemmatimonadetes > Gemmatimonadales > GWC2-71-9. The sequence goes on along the minus strand of JBDGXD010000456.1, from coordinate 294 downwards.
TCCTGGGTCTTTCTCAGACCCTCATGCCACCCGCCCCAAACCGGCTGGAAATGAACCTGCCAGAAGCCGTGAGGCCACGATGACGTGACGTAGGTCATTTGATCGCATTCCGAGTACAACTCACCGTCCAACCAGATCCTCAAAACACCGTTCGCCTGACCCATGTCGTTCAGCTTGCCGTAGAACTCAAACTGATGCCACTCATCGAGCGTGATCTTGTACCTGTTGGGCTCGTCAACATAGTCCGCACATGCATCAGGCTTGCCCGCATAGTCACTCCTGGCCGATAACGGT
>JBDGXD010000455.1:0-3375 GCA_039584755.1 Gemmatimonadota bacterium | reverse complement strand
CGTGTGTTAATTGATCTCGATCCGAAGTCAGTTGACTTCATATCGTCTCCACTTACCGTATGCCATTGATCGATTGACTTTGTGCCGAAGTCAGCTTGCTTTGATGTATTTCCACTTTCCGTACGGCAGCCTGAAATTGACTTCGGCGCGAGGTCAATTGACTTCGGGTCATTTCCACTTGCCTCATGGCTTGCGGAAATTGACTTTGGTCTGGAGTCAAGTGACTTCGTCTCATTTTCACTTATCCAACGGCAGGCGGAAATTTACTTCGGCTCAAAGTCAACCGACTTCGGGTCATTTCCACTTGCTTGATGGCTTGCGGAAATTGACTTTGGTCTGAAGTGAAGTGACTTCGTGTCATTTTCACTTACCCAACGGCACGTGGAAATCGACTATGACTCAAAGTCAACTGACTTCGTATTATTTCCACTTACGAAACGGCTGATGTAAATTGACTTTGAAGCGAAGTCAGCTGATTTAGACGCATTTCCACTTTAGATACGAGCGTTGTCAGCTTGCATCCTATTGGTAGAGGCTGACTTAGCCGGAATCCCGCGCGGCACGCCACCGGTGTCGACTCTAAAAGGAGGATGTGTGGCTCGTTTCCCCAAGACGGAACCCAAGATCGCGCACCTGGCCCGGCAGATCGTCGACGGGCTGGCCCACGCAGCGGAACAATTCCCGAAACCCCCGGTGCCAGCCACCGCGCTCCAGGCGCAGCTCGACGACTATAAGGAGAAGAGCGCGGCGCTCGCCCGGTCTCGTGCCGAGGCCAAGATTCGGCGCGTCGACAAGAACAACGCGCTCAAGACGCTAAAGGACAGCATGCGGGCCGACCTGCGCTACGCCGAGGTGACGGCGCGCCGGAACCCGGAGCAGCTGACCCGGCTCGGCTGGGCGGCACGGCGGCCGCGCACCCAACTCAAACCGCCGGGAGAGGTGCGCAACATAAGAATCCGCGATGAGGGCGATACGTGGGTGTTCCCAGGTACGTAGCCCCGCAAGAGTGGCGGGAGCACGACACCGCCGTTGAGACAAGTGGCCGAGTTGTTAACACTGTCGTGAACAGAGAAGCCCCGAACGCTGCGTGACGCCCGGAGCTGGTCTGCTGTCACGATCTAGCGCCAACTGATCAGGCAAACACCGTCAGTATCCGTACGTCCCCACCGGCGCCCCCCACTTACCTCCCACACCGCCGTAGTCGTACGGTTCCCGGCCCAGGATCTCCATCTCGCCGTACGGCATCGGGAACTGGAGAATGGTTCCCTGGTGCAGGTCGCCCCACCCGCGGCCGTCGAAGTACCACCCGACGCGGAGCGGTCCGGCGAATTGCGTCTCGAGTCGCTTCTCCCACTTGAACATCTCCCACAGGTCACCGCACTCGCCGGACGGGAGTCGCGGGACGCAGTCCGGGTTAGCGCCCGCTGCATCGGTTGCCTGCAGCCCGTGCCGTGTGCGCGTCTCGTTCACAAAGCTCGCCACGGCGGCCATGTCCCTGCTGTGGTACGCGGCTTCCGCCGCGAGGGCTTTCATCTCGCGCACGGTCACCTGGGGGAGTTCACCGGCAAAGTTGAGAGCGAACGAGGCGAACGGTTCCCTGGTGTCGGCGTAGTAGGACCAGCGCCACGTGCCACGGTCGGGCCGGCTCCAGAGCCTCGTCTCACCCTCGTTCACGGAATAGTACTCGCCCGGGTGATCGAGCTGGGTTGCCTCGTCGGGTCCCTGTGGCCAGCGGGTGTCGGGCGTGACAATGAGGAACGGCTGCTTTTCGCGTGTTTGCGTGTCGATCCAGGCCTGGTACGCGCCGGATTGGTCGGCCATACCAGCGATCCAGTTGTCTTGCATCTGCCAGTTGGGATACAGCATCTGGGCAACCCCATCCTCGCAGAAGCCCTGGCGCTCGCACGTGGAGACGAGATACCAGTCCTCGGTGATCGCCTCGGCGACGTCGGCGACGACCGCATCCCAGTCCACGGCTCGCCGTTCGGCCGGCGTGCGGGCCACGTTGGCGCGGAACCGAGCCCTCCACGAGTGCGCCAGTTGCGCCAGGGTCTCGGCGGACACCTCCCGGCTCATCCAGTTCGCAGGGATCGTAAAGAGTCCCATGTCGGCGAGCGCGATCGCCTCGTCGAGGTAGTCGAGCGCCGCCTCCATGACGGCGGCATAAGGCTCTAGCACGACGTCTCTGGCCTCGAGCGTCTCGTCGTAGACGTACGCCGAGTCGTAGAGTAGAGCGAGGGTCCCGTGAGCGAGGCCCTGCACGAACCGGCCGTACGCCCGCGCGCGCAAGTTCCCCTTGGCGCCGAGGTCGACGGCTCCATCATCGATTCGTCCGAGCGCGGACTGGAGGGCCCAGATGGCCTCGTAGGACTTGTACCAGGCGTGGGTGAGCCTCCCAACGTAAGACGCGCCCGCGCGGTTGTGTGTGGGGACTCTGGGGATGCGTCCGTAGAGCTCGCCCCCGCAGCAGGCCCACGGCGTGTTGTGCTGTCCGGCGGCGATGGACAGCATGCACACGGGGCCGCCCCAGGTGTGCACCTGCGTCCACTGCCGGTACGCACCGGCGATGAGTGTCTCGACGTTGTCCGGGGTCAGTGCGCGGGCGCCGTCCGGGGCGTTCGGATTCTGGAGGTCCTTGTCCACACAGCCCACGGCACAGATGAGCAGGAGGGCTCCCAGACCCGATGTCGCTCGCGTGATAGTCAGCGACGTAGGCGCGCCTACGTCGTCAGAGATGCTGTCGGTCTGCACGTTGCCACCTCCTGTGTACTAGCACCAGGAGAAGCGTTGACCCGAGATGCACCGTTCCGCGGTGCAGCGGTCTCGTCGTTGGTCCGGCATCCCACAACGGCGTCTGTCTGGCGGCGGGGCGCAAAAGGCCACCGGCGTGTGTGGTCCGTACACGCGGTGGCCTTGAGGGTTACGGCTAATATGCGGCATAGGCCGGGAGACGCAAGAGCGGCAGCCCGGCAACACCGCTGTTGAGGTTTCGGCCGCCGGTTGGCAGAGAGTATCCCCGAGCGCCGCGTAACGCTCGGGGCTGTAAAGCTGGATGTTAAAACCCGACCGACAACCCGGCGCGGCTCTGTTCACGGGCAGTCGGAGAACACCGACACGCCTTTGGCTTGCAGCGCAGCCACGTCCGTGCAACTCACACTGGTGGAAAGTAGAGAGACCCTATCGCCCGCTCCGAGCCCTGTGTTGTCGAGCAAAGGCTGGATGTCGCTGAGGTTTGGGTTGTTGTCGAGCCTGAGGTATGTCAGGCTCGTGAGCCCGGTCAACCCGCCGATGTCGGTGATCGAATTTGTGTCGAGGTAGAGTCTCGTCAAGCCCGTGAGCCCGCTCAACGCGCTGATGTCGCTGATCGAGTTGTTG
>JBDGXD010000454.1:0-3376 GCA_039584755.1 Gemmatimonadota bacterium | reverse complement strand
GAATTGGCTTTGTGGGTAGACAGAGTCTCGAAACAGCGCACCCGGACCACCTGTAGCCAAGATCACGTTAGCCGCAATGAACACCGTGAGACCATGGGTGACATCCGCCAACCGTTCCCTGTCAATGGCAATGGCGCCACACACGGCACGCTGCGGCACGTCGTCCAGGACCGCGGACGAGTCACTGGTGAGCAAAGCGACGACTTGAAAGCCATCGAAGATGCTCACGTCTTCGCGCTCGAGTGCCTGCCCCAGTCGTTCGCACATCATCCTGGAAGTCAGAGGCCCTGCCGATGTTGCACGTCCGAGTTGATCGTTGTCAGTGCGATAGCCGACGTAAGATCCGTAGCGATCGTGCGGGAACGGCACACCCAACTCCACCAGGTTGTAAAACGCCTGCGTAGAGTGTTGTGCCTCGCACAGTGCGATGTCGCCGTGCATACAGCCACCGGAATAGAGGTCACTTGCCAATTGGCGGGGTGAATCCGGGAGCTGCCCGGCAAGTGACAGCTTGTAATAGGTCTGTTTGTCGGAGCCGGCGTTGTATGAAGTGCCCGCATTCCAACGTTCAGTGACGATCGCAACGTTGCGTTGTCCTCGGCGTGCCAACTGCAGGGCAGCGCTACGACCCGCCGCGCCGCTGCCGATCACCAGTGTGTTCACACTGTGAACCGGCAATTCTGTTCCGGCGAACTCCCAAAAACTAGGTGTCCCGGGCACTCTCACGCCCCGCTCCGGCTTCTGTCTTCCGTGGTAGTTCGTAAACATCGGTATCACGCAGCACGCAGCCGGTAGGACCACCGGCTCGCATGAGCTCGGTACAACCCGAACAGCCAATGCATGTCTTGTGAGGATCGAGCATACCGTGTTCGGTCAAGTCGCGCACAAAATCAGGATAGGCGAATGCCATGCGGCCGACGCCAACCACGGACACACCGCCTTGTCGCACCACGGCAGCGGCCACGTGAGGGAAGAAGTGACGCAACCAGCTGTATCCAGTGCCGACCAGCGGCAGGTCGGGCAACGCCCTCTGTAGTGTTCCCGTCAGTTTCAAGAATCGCGCTACACCTACCAAGGGATGTTCGGGGGGGTGATCGCTCCCCGGAACCCCACGATCGAAGGGACGACCCAAGTGAGGTCGATGATACGGCACTCCCATGCTCAGATTCACAAGGGGACAACCTGCCGAGCGCAGCTCACCCAGCAGAGCCAGTGGCTCGGTCAGATCGATTTCGTCCGGATCGTTTCGATCGACACCAAATCCATATGGGAACGGCAACCCGTCGTATGCATTGACCCTGCTGGTCACAAGGATTCCCGGAATTGCTTCCCGCACCCGGTGCACGATCTCGAGCAAGAAGCGCCCTCGGTTTTCTAGCGGCCCGCCGTAGCGACCCTGGCGCGTGTGGGCTGCCAGGAGTTCCGAGCACAGGTAGCCGTGACAAGCCTTGATGTCGACGCCATCGAAACCGGCTCCTGTCGCCAACTCAGCCGCCCGGACAAACGCATCTTGCAGCCGGTCCAATGCGGCATCAGTAATGAGTGGGTAGTCCTCGCCGATGCCAACCAGTTCATCCAGCGTCGGGCTATGTTGCACGATGAGGGGCCTTCGCGTCCCATCGGGCCGCGACCAACGGCCGGAGTGGGTCAACTGCAAGACAAGCATAGGATCGTGGTCCACACCCCAGCTATCACGGGCCGCATTCCGTGTCCTTGTCACAAGCCGCTCGAAGGTGCCGATGTTATCCTCGTGCAGGTAGAGCTGTTGCCGATTGGACCGGCCATCACCAATCACCGCGGTGGCCTCACACCAGATCAGACCGGCACCACCTCTCGCGTAACGCTGATAACGCCTCAACGCCAGCTCGCCGGGTGCGCCGTTCGGCTCCCCATCGAAACCCTCCATGGGATGTACCGCCAGACGATTGGGCAGCTGCCTACCACCAACTGAGACAGGATCCAGCAAGACGCTTGTGTCGTCGTCCCAGGGAATTGGCAGATCGAACTTGGAAATGTCTCGTCTCAGAGCCGCACTATCGCCATAACGGAACCGTTGGTGTGGAGGACTACTCATGCAGCCATCTCTTCGAGCAGCCCACGCAGATGGCGCAAGCCGGCTCGGGTGCGCTCCTCACACACTGCCGGCCAAGCCTTGCGTTCAGTGACGGTGAGATCGCCAGATGCCAACCGCGTGCGCCCTGCCCGGGCAGATGCAACCAGACCGTCCAGCTCAGCTCTGGTCACATCGGGGAAACGAGCCATGAACACCTCGTCATGGATGTTGGTAGTGAAGCTACCGCCGTGATCCTCGACTGACAGATTCACCGGCCGGTCGAGCGTACCAAGCAGCTCGATAATAGCACGCAGATCCACCGACCCTCTCCCCACTCTAGTCGGGAAAGAGACGATCCCGGTGTCATCGAGCACGAGCCCACCATCCTTGACATGTGTCGCTACCACCCACGGGAGAATCCGCTCGGTCGCGGCGACCGGATCCTCCAGTAGTGGTAACACATTGAAGGTATCCAGACAGACCCCCAACCAACCACCAGGCGTCGCATCACACATCTCGAACAGACGCAGTAACTCAAAGGTGGTGAACTCGAAGTGAAGCTCGATAGCGAGCGTGACAGCCAATTCCTCGAACAGTGGAGCCTCGGCACGCAAGGCCGTGGCCATGGCGCGCAGCAGTTCTTCCGTATCGGGTGCAGCGTCGTGCCATCGGAAGAAACCACCGGAACAGGACCGCACGATTCGCGCACCCAACGCGTGGGCCTGTTTGGCAGCCTGACTGTTGTTGGCCAAGAGATTCTTGTCAGCCCACGTGGTGGTATCGAAGGGAACGTGCTGGCCGCCACCCCATTCCAGGTATAGACCTCGCTCGGCAGCGGCGGCGGCGAGATCTTGGAGGGCCTTCACATCATTCACCCAACCAGCCGGCCAGTGTACCTCGCTGAACTGGACTCCGTCTCCGTTGTGCCGTGCCACCCATTCCAGAACCGCGAATGGCTCAAGACGCAGTGGACTCAGACAATAGCTGTCGATGCCAACCTTGAACTCAGTCATACGCGACCCGTCAAAGAATCGGCCAGTGGTGTCACCTTGCAGTCGTCTTTGGTCGGCGAGCGGGCCACGTTCGGATGCCGATCGCAACCAAGAGAGTTGGGGTCAATACCAATGGGAATCGCCATGCCGAATCGCATCCAAATGGGCCCTTCACGAGATCCATTAGCATTATACAGAAAAAGGATAGAACTTAGGGTTGTGAACCGCTAGGTGAGGTAACCATGAACCGGCGTCAGTTCGTTCATTATGCTGCGATGGGATTGGGGAGCTTGTCGTTACAGCCCGATCCCCGTCGACCCGGCACCAGACA
>JBDGXD010000453.1:0-4358 GCA_039584755.1 Gemmatimonadota bacterium | reverse complement strand
CATCTGGATCGGGCGCTCGTAATGAGGGGCCTCGGAACGGAACAGCCTGGTCGTCTCCTTCGAGCGCATATCGAAGCGATCGATGAACGGGCGGTCCCCCTCAGGCGAGGCGCCACTACCCACCATGAACAGCGTGCGGCCCCGGTCGGCAGTGATCATCACGCTACGGCCGTTGGCATTGCGTTTGGTGTCGGGACTACCCGGGTCGCCGTAACGGTCCTCGTATGACCGCTCGAATAGCAGTTCCGGCTCGGCATCGGGCGACCCAGGTGCGAGCTTCCAGGTGCGTAGTTGCCGTGTCTTCCACCAGGATTCATAGACCAGCGCTACCTCGTCAGTGCCCCAGCCGATGCCTCCATAACGCAATCCCAGAGTGATCAAGGGCACCGGGTCAGAGGCAAACGGCGCGGCGAGCGTGTACACCTGGTCGCGCACGTCGGCTTCCCTGCCCGCATCACCGCCGTCCTGCGCCTCGGTCCACACGAGAGCCGCCGCTGCATCCGCGCGCCACTGCATGCTACGCGGCCCCGTCGGCACGCTACCGAATGCAGTCGGGACTTCTTCCTGCAGCGGGAGATCGGCCACCAGGTACACTTGGTTTCCGGCGAGATCGAGCACTTCAACACGATTGGGGAAGCGGTAGGCCGGCACCAGGTAGGAGAATGGACGGTGCAGCGTCTGGACCAGGAGGTACGTTCCGTCGGGAGACGGGTCAAAATCCCAAATGATTCCAGGGTCACCGATCGTAGACATCTCACCGTCGACGGTCACGCTGGCCAGTTGTGCGGTGGCGTAGTATTCGAACAGCGCCTCATCGTGCGGGTTCTGCAGCAGGTCCTGGTAAGTGCGTGCCGGCGCGACCTTGCCCACGTTCTCTTGGATCACGGGACCGCTCGGTACGCGCAGTACCTCGGGCTCGGCGCCGCGCCCCTCCGGCACCAGCGTGCAAACTAGCGTGCGGCTGTCGGAGAGCCACGTGGGTGGCGCATACATCGTGAGGTTCAGCCGGTCACCCACGAGCCGCTTTGCCTGACCGGACGCGACCTCGGCAACCCACAACTCGATCCCGTTCTCTACGGTGTTCGTAAACGAGATCCACTCACCATCAGGCGACCAGCGCATGTTCTCCAGTCGCGGGTTTGTCGGCAGACCGCTTATAGCGCGTTTCTCTCCGTCTGACACACGCATCAGACTCAAGTTGATGTAGGGATATGTCCGGCTTGGTCCGTTGATCTGCGGTTTGATCCGCATGCCGGCGAGCTTGAGTTCACGTTCTGCCAGCTCCGCAATGGACGGCAGACTCGGCGCCTGGATCAGCAGCATCCACTCATTGTCAGGAGACAGGCGGACTCCCGGTGTGGGGAGAGCATCCACGATGTCGACCAGTGTTTGATCTGGCGTGCGGTATTCCGGGCCAGTGACATCTTGGGCACGGACAGGTAGGACGAACACCACGGCTAGCAAGCCAATCAGCGTCGTCCGAGCGACTAGGGAGCGCATGGTTGCAACCTCCACTACGCTAGTGATGGATGGACATCTCAGATCAAGAAGAACGATATCCGCAGGGTACCGCGGAAGCCAGGTGGGGGACGTGATTGGTGTTATCAAGGGCCGTTTTCCCGTCTGCGCCGGATCACCATGTCCTCGAGTGGCGGTCGACGTCAGCGGCCGAACACTGAGCGAATCGTGCACGTGTTGCGTACCTCAGTGCATGTGCGGCAGATTGGTGGCGCGTTCATATCGGAGATAGAGAGTTGATCCGCTAATGCCCCTGGAGAGCAGACACAGTAGAGACGTGACGGCAGGTCAGGACTATCCCAGCTATCGATCCCACTACCTGCCCCGCACCAGGCTCGGTTGGATCGCCGTCTTGCTCTTTCTTGGGATACTGACTCTGGCACAGCCACCCATCGTAAACACAGTGGTCAACCGTATCGAGCCACGGGTGTTCGGCATCCCGTTCCTGTACACCTACCTGTTGCTCGTCTATTGTTGCCTGATCTCCGTCCTCCTCTGGGCGCGCCACAGGGGATTGTAGTTGGAAGCCTGGGTGGTGGCCACCAGTCTCATCTTTGCTTACCTGCTGTTCACAATTGTCCTCGGAGTGATCGCAAACCGTCGGCTTTCCGCCAACGTAGAGGACTTCTTCCTGTACGGCCGCAGGGCCGGCTTCATCGTCTTGTACCTCACCGTTGTGGCCACATACCACTCCGCCTTCGCATTCCTCGGCTCCGGAGGATTCTTCTACACTCACGGCATCGGCTTCTGGGACGCCGGTGCCTGGACCGTCATGGTGGGAGCGATCACCTACGTACTGGGCAGTCGCATTTGGGCGCTGGGCAAGCGTTTCGGATACATCACACCAGCTGACATGTTGGCTGACTTCTATGAGAGCGAAGCCGTCCGCGTCGTGGTAGCGTTGGTATCGGTTGTGTTCACGATCCTGTACATCCAGGTACAGGCCCAAGGTTTGGGTTACATCATCTCGGTCGCGTCGGGCGGACGTATCTCGTTCGAACTGGGGACGTTGATCCTACTGGGTGTAGCCGCCGCCTACCTGATGGCCGGCGGACTGCGTGCGGTATACTGGACCGATGTGTTGCAGGGAGTGTGGATGTACGTGGCGATTTGGGTTGGCGCCCTCGTCCTGTCTTACAGACTCTTCGGTGGACCACTGCAGCTGTGGCACCAGGTTGCCGATCAGCGACCCGACCTGCTGACATTGCCGGGGCCGCAGGGCTTCTTCACGCCGGGCATGTGGTTCGGCATGATGGTCGTGTTGTCATTCGGCATCGTGTTTCAACCCCATATGATGATCCGCTATTACACAGCCGCGTCAGGCACGACCATAAAGTGGCTGGGCGCCACCACCCCGATCTTTCTGATGACGCTGTTCATTCCTGCCGCAATGGTAGGTCTCGGTGGTGCGCTGGCAATGCCCGACTTGGACGTTCCCGATCGGATCTTTCCCGAATTGCTTTTTGCCTACGCACCAGCTTGGCTGACCGGCATCATCCTGGCAGGAGCGACGGCTGCTGCCATGTCCACTCTCGACTCGATACTCCACTCAAACATGACAGTACTCACACGGGACGTGTACCAGCGATACATCCGGTCGGTGGCTACCCCGGGACACTACATTCAAGTGGGCCGCTTGATCGTGCTGACGCTGCTGGTGGTGGGCTATATGTTGTCAATTACGACCTTCGAGTTCCTGGTAGTGCTAGTGGCCATCTCGGGTGCGGGCGCCCTGCAACTCATGCCGGCGATCTTCGGGGGTGTGCTTTCCCACCCGGCGTCTGTTCACGCGCGCCGCAATACTCGCGGGCATCGGCATCGGCCTGCTCACTCTGTATCTGACACTGGTGATCGCACCCCACCCACTCGGTCTGCATGGCGGTGTATGGTCGGTGGTGGCAAACTTCACGGTGACGATGACGGTTTCACGTTTCACCAGTCCGCCATCTGCCCAGACGGTGCGACGCATCCACGGTGAGGTTGAGCGATTCGTGTACGGTGCAACCAGAGCAAGTTGATTGAACGATAGATGACCGAAAACACGCTACTAACACTAGTCGTCATCGCATACTTGCTCGCGTTGGTTACGCTCGGCGTCTACATGAGCAGGCGAGTAAAGCGGGCGTCAGACTTCCTGGTCGCCGGTAGGCAGCTCGGTCTTCTCCTCACTACTGCAACTCTCGCTGCCGTGCAGTTGGGAGCTGGCGTGATCTTGGGCGGCGCTGCAATGGCGGCCGGATTCGGTGTTTGGCCGGGAACGTGGTATGGCCTTGGCTGTGGCGGTGGCTTGATACTCGCCGGTCTACTCGTGGCGGGAAAAATGAGACGGCAAGGCGGGTTTGTACCGCTCGACTTCTTCAGCTTCCGTTACGGTGAGATGAAGCCGGTCAGGCTATGGGGTTGGTTGTCCAACATACCCAGCCTCCTTGGCATCTTCGTGGCGCAGCTGATGGCAGCCGGTTCGATCATGACCATCTTCGGTTTTGGCTATACCCAGGGCGTCATAATCGTCGCAAGCGCGATCATGCTGTACAGTGCCTTTGGAGGAATGTGGGGTGTGGTGACAGTCGACTTCATTCAACTGGGCACCATCATCGTAGGTATTCCCCTGGTGGCATTGGTTGCCGTCATGACCGCGGGCGTGGGAGAAGCAACGGCAGGTGTGCTTGCCACACCGTTCATCCCGTCTGGCATGGGCTCCCGTGCTGTCTTCCTGATCATTCCGTTTCTCCTATCGATATCGGTCTCGTACGATGCATTCATGAGATATCAGTCCGCAAAATCAGAGACTGTTGCCAAGTGGGGATGCATCCTGGCCGGTATCATCGTCATGGCCATAA
>JBDGXD010000452.1:0-4580 GCA_039584755.1 Gemmatimonadota bacterium | reverse complement strand
AGCCGGAGAGGCCGTACGCGACGCTCAGTTGCTGGCGACCGAGCGGGGCAATCCCATCGTGAACGATGCGCATCTATTCCTGGCTCTGCTGGAGCAGGAGGAGGGTATCGTCGTTCCGCTGCTGCAGAAATCGGGGCTCAACGTAACCGAGCTGCGGCAGGATGCTACCCGTGAGGTCGATCGGCTACCCACGCAGGAGGGTGGGGGGCCGCAATCCGCCATGTCGCGCGAGTTGGCGGGTGCTCTGCAGAAAGCAGACGCTTTGGCCAAGAAGCTGGGTGACAATTTCGTCTCGACCGAGCACCTGTTGATTGGTCTGGTCGACACGAAGGGCACGACTGCACGTGAGCAACTGAATGCCCGCAAAATTGACAAAGACCATCTGCTGGAGGCGCTCGATCAGATCCGTGGGAGCCATCGGGTAACGGACGTCGAACCCGAAGGCAAATACCGCGCGCTGGAACGCTATACCAAAGATCTCACCGACCTGGCGCGACAAGGCAAGCTCGATCCAGTGATCGGGCGCGACGAGGAGATTCGCAGAATAGTACAGGTCTTGTCACGGCGCACCAAGAACAATCCCGTGCTGATTGGCGACCCCGGCGTAGGCAAGACGGCAATCGTGGAGGGCCTTGCGCAGCGCATCGTCAATGGTGACGTGCCCGAGTCGTTGCGCGGCAAGAGCATCGTGGTGCTCGACATGGGTCAGCTGTTGGCCGGTGCGAAGTACCGCGGAGAGTTCGAGCAGCGGCTCAAGGCGGTGTTGAAGGAGATCACGAGTCAAGAGGGTCGTTTCGTCGTGTTCATCGACGAGCTACACACGATAGTCGGGGCAGGAGCTGCAGAAGGAGCGGTGGATGCGTCCAACATGCTCAAGCCTGCGCTATCGCGTGGTGAGTTGCACATGGTCGGTGCTACAACGCTGGACGAGTACCGCAAACACATAGAGAAGGACAAAGCTCTCGAGCGTCGCTTCCAGCCGGTATTCGTCGGTGAGCCCTCAGTGGAGGATACGATCGCAATACTGCGTGGTCTCAAAGAGCGCTACGAGGTGCATCATGGTGTGCGCGTCACTGACAACGCGATCATTGCGGCGGCGACACTGTCAGACCGATACCTCGGCGAGCGCAAGCTTCCCGACAAGGCAATCGATCTGATCGACGAGGCTGCGAGTAGGCTGCGAATCGAGATCGACAGTCTACCGCAGGAGATCGATGAGGTCGAGCGACGTACTGTCCAGCTGCGCATCGAAGAGCAGGCGCTCTCGCGCGAGAAGGATCGCGCCAGCAAGGAACGTATCGGGGCAGTGAAAAAGGAGATCGCCGAACTCGAGGAACAGTCACAGAGCATGAAGGCTCAATGGCAGGCCGAGAAGGTCGCCATCACGCGGCTGCAGGATCTCAAAGCCCAGCTGGAGGAACTACGGGTTGCGGCGGAGCAGGTCACTCGCGAGGGAGATCTACAGAAAGCTGCGGAGATCCGTTACGGCCGTGTGCCCGAATTGGAACAGCAGATTGAGCGGGAGAAGGGTCGGCTCGATCAGATTCAGGAGAAAGCCAAGTACCTCAAAGAAGAAGTCGGTGATGAGGATATTGCAGAGATAGTGTCGAGCTGGACCGGGATCCCGGTGAGCAAGATGCTGGAGTCGGAACGCGAGCGGCTCACGCGGCTAGAGGACGTCTTGAGCCAGCGCGTAATCGGTCAGGATGAGGCGTTGGCTGCCGTGTCGAACGCTGTGCGGCGATCGCGGGCAGGCTTGCAGGATCCCAACCGTCCCATCGGCAGCTTCATATTCTTGGGCCCCACCGGAGTGGGCAAGACCGAGACTGCCCGGGCGTTGGCCGAGTTTCTGTTCGACGATGAACGTGCGATGGTACGGCTCGACATGTCGGAGTACATGGAGAAACATGCCGTTGCCCGCATGATCGGTGCACCACCCGGATACATTGGTTACGAGGAGGGTGGGCAACTGACCGAAGCGGTGCGACGCCGTCCTTATTCGGTGGTCTTGTTCGACGAAATCGAGAAGGCCCACCCCGACGTGTTCAATGTGCTGCTGCAGATCCTGGACGACGGCCGGCTCACCGACAGTCAGGGGCACCAGGTAGATTTCAAGAACAGCGTCATCATCATGACATCCAATATCGGCAGCCAGTTCATACTCGAACTGGGCGAAGGAAACGAGCCGGAGGCTGAACGTCAGGTGCTCGAGGCGATGCGGCAGACATTCAAGCCGGAGTTTCTCAATCGAGTGGATGATGTGATCGTGTTCCACCAGTTGAAGCGCGAGGATCTCGCGGGTATCATCGGCTTACAGCTTGCGCGGGTACACGAACTGTTGGCCGGTCGTGGACTGTCGCTGGACGTGACGCCGGAGGCACGTGAGTTCCTGGTACAAGAGGGATACGATCCCGTGTTCGGTGCGCGTCCTCTGAAGCGAGCGATCCAGCAACACATTCAGAACCCGATTGCGTTGGCTGTACTCGAGGGAGAGTTTGGTGAAGGGGACACCGTTCGGGTCTTGCAATCGACCGACGGAAACCGACTGGAGTTCATCAAGGCAGTGAATCCTGCACCGGAGACTGCCAATGTCGACTCGGGCGACTAGAAACCCACCGCTTTCAGACGTAGATCGACTCGGCATGGAGGCGGCGTTGGAGGAGGCGCGTCTCGCTGCGGTGCGGGGGGAAGTGCCGGTTGGAGCTGCGCTGGCCCGCGACGGCTACGTAATCGCCGAGGCGCACAACGAAACCGTCGCACTACGCGATCTCACACAGCATGCCGAGCTGATAGCAATTCGCAGGGCACTGGGCGAACTGGGGACCGATCGTCTGGACGGTGCTACTCTCTACATCACTCTCGAGCCCTGCGCCCAATGTGCCGGGGCAATCGTACTCTCTCGTGTGAGCAAGGTTTTGTTCGGAGCCTACGATCCCAAGGCTGGGATGGCGGGAAGCGTCGAGGATTTGTTGCGACATCCCAAACTGAATCATAGGCCGGAGGTGCGGGGCGGGGTTATGGTCGAAGAGTGTGGTGAGTTGCTCTCCGATTTCTTCGAGAAGAAAAGATAGATCCACTTCGGACTTCAGACTTCGACATTCGACATTCGGCCTTCTAGCGCAGCTCGAGTCAAACTAGAAGGCTGAATTTCGAAGACCGAATTTCGAAGGCCGAAGTGATCCTTATGCTGCACTCTGCACTCTTCGCACCCCAGTTACTATCTCCCCACCCCTCTGCTAACTTGCTAGATCGTTTCACATTCCAGGAGCACACCCATGTCCCTCAAGATTCGAAACTCCCTGATCGCCGGTGACATGACCGACGTGCTAGGGCCACGGCTCACGGCGTCGCCCGGCATTCGCAAAACCCAGGCGTGGACCGTCGAGCAGTTCGAGGAATGGGGACTCGAGAACATCAACGTGGAGTCGTGGGGTGAGTTTGGGCAGGGCTGGTCACGTGTGCACTACAGCGGCCAGATCATGACTCCCTACATCCAACCGCTGCACGCGCAGCCCGCTGCGTGGACCGGGAGCACCAACGGCACTGTCACCGGACAGGTCATGATCGTGCAGGCCGACAGCGTTGCGGATCTGGAGCAATACCGCGGCCGACTGACCAACACGTTCATTTTGGTCGACCGGCCGGTGGACATCAATCCGGAGTGGGAGCAGTGGGATCGGCGGTTCACCGTAGAAGAGTTGCTCACACCGGTAGAGCCGCAGGAGGGCGGCTTTGGCAACATGACGCCGGAACGAAGGCAACGGTTCATGGAAATGCGCCGCCGCATGCGCGAGGTGCAGGCAGCGCGCAACGCCATGCTCGTCGAAGAGGGAGTGCTGGGACTGCTGTCGCGCTCATCGCGCAACTACGGTATTCTGCGCAGTACCTCCAATCAGGCTGGACGCGATCCGGCCAACCCCGAGCCGTTACCGCAGGTCGTTATCTCGGCCGAGCAATACGGTCAGATCTACCGCAACGTAGAACGCGGCGTACCAGTTGAGCTGGAGGTCAACGTGCAGAACGCGTTCTACCCCGATGATCTCAACGGCTACAACGTGCTGGCCGACATACCCGGTAGTGACAAGTCCGAGGAGTATGTCATGATCGGTGCGCACCTGGATTCCTGGTACATGGGAAGCGGCGCTGTCGACAACGCCGCCGGTTCGCTGGTGATGATGGAGGCGATGCGCATTCTCAAGACGCTGGACGTGCAACCGCGACGCACCATCAGGATCGGTCTGTGGAGTGGGGAAGAGCAGGGACTGCTGGGGTCGCGGGGCTGGGTACAGAATCACGCCGATCTCCATGACAAGATTTCGGGGTATCTCAACTTCTTTTTTAATGCTGCGGCGACCACCGGGATCTACACGCAGATGAACGAGGGTGTGATCCCGGTGTTCGAGCAGATCCTGTGGCCGTTCCGTGACCTCGGCGTTGTCTCGGTGTGGCATCGAAACACCGGTGGTACCGATCACCTCGCGTTCGACGGCGCAGGTATCCCGGGCTTCCAGTTCATCCAGGATCCGGTCGAATACAGCCAACGAAATCACCACACCTATCTCGATACATACGACCACATG
>JBDGXD010000451.1:0-5646 GCA_039584755.1 Gemmatimonadota bacterium | reverse complement strand
CTGGATATGGATGGATTCACATTGGCGGGCCGGGTGCGACCGTTCGTGAGCTACATCTTGGGCGTGTTGGCGGACGAAGCTGGATTTGAACGTGGTTGGGCCGCAAAACTGTTGAGCCTGCAGGCGGATGCCGAGCGACGCTGCAGCCAGAAGGCCGACCTGGTACTCACCACCAGTAACTACAGTCGGGAACGACTAGCGGATCTGTACGGGATACAGAAGACACGCATCGGAATCGTGCCGCCGGCATTCGATGTGGAGCGTTGGCAACGCGACCTCGAGGGCGTCACTCTGCTGCCGCCCACACACCGCGGTCCGGTAGTCTTCTGCGTAGCTCACATGTATCCGCGCAAGAACATCGCAGCATTGGTTCGTGCTTCGCACAGTCTCGCAGAAGCGGTGCCGGGTGTCTCGGTGCGCATTGCCGGACACGGGCCTGAGAGAACGAGCATCGACCAGCTGATCAGTCAACTGGGATTGCAGCGGACTGTTAAACTGGTGGGACAGTTGTCACATCGTGAGTTGCTCACCGAGTACCGCGCCTGTGACGTGTTTTGTCTGCCGAGCCTGCAAGAGGGATTCGGCATCGTGTATCTCGAGGCAATGGCTAGCGGGAAACCGATAGTGGCATGCCGTGTCAGTTCGACTCCCGAACTGATTGACGACGGCGTAAACGGCTTGCTCGCGACTCCTTACGACGACGGCGACTTGGCGGCAAAGCTGTTACGGTTAATCACCGACAACGAGTTACGATCCCGTATGGGAGAGGCCAATCGGATCAAGGTGAAGCGCTACTCTGCCGGCGAGACCGTGAGGCGGTTGGTAGCTTTGGTGGCGCGGGTCTAGACAATCAGACGTACTCACGGATATGTCGAACTCAATCAACGGAAGCCAGCAATGCGCTTAGCACTTGCACAGCAATCAGCCGGTCCGGATCGCAACTCGAACCTGCAACGGGCACTCGCCGCAATGGACCGCGCGAAGCTGGCCGGCGCGGATGTCATCGCGTTTCCCGAACTCGTGATTGACCTATTCTTTCCACAACACAAGGACGATCCTACTGCCGCCGGGCGCGCCGAACCGATTCCCGGCCCGACTGCCGACGCAATTGCTGCAAAGGCACGAGAACACTCGCTCGTTACAGTGTTCAACATGTATGAGAGCGACGATCAGGGAAGACGATTCGACAGCTCACCTGTGTTTGATGCGGACGGCTCGCTGCTCGGCGTCACCCGCATGATTCACATTACGGAGTACGCCTGTTTCCACGAGCAGAAGTACTACCATCCTGGAGATCGTGGGGCACCGGTCTACCAGACACAGGCGGGAGCAATTGGCGTGGCTATCTGCTACGACCGCCACTACCCGGAATACATGCGAGCGCTCGGCGTCGGTGGGGCTGAACTGGTGGTCATCCCGCAGGCGGGGGCGTTGGACGAGTGGCCGGAGGGTTTGTACGAAGCCGAGGTTCGTACGGCGGCGTTTCAGAACGGGTATTTCGCCGCACTGTGCAATCGCGTGGGTGAGGAGGAGAAACTCACCTTTGCAGGCGAGTCGTTTGTGGTGAATCCACACGGGCAGATCGTCGCCCAGGGGAAGCAGCTGACCGAAGACCTGATCGTGGTCGATCTGGATCTTGGTCAGTGTGCCACTTCCCCAGCGCGCAGTCTGTTCTGGCGCGACCGTCGGCCGGAGCTATATGCGGACTGGCTCCGGGATCCTGTGTTCCCCAGTAATTGACTCCTCGAGTTCCCGCGCGACGAGGCTCTCTTCGTCTTCTCCCGGCGTCTCCTCCGATTTGAAGTGACGCGCCAGGAAGTCGTCCAGGTCGTCCAGCAACGAGTACATGACCGGCACCAGTAGCAGCGTCAGAAAGGTGGCGAACGTCAGACCGGCAATCACCGCTATGGCCATCGGACCCCACCAGGCAGCCTGCTCACCACCCCAGTACGGATCGGGATTCAGCCTCGTATAGAGTCCAAAGAAGTCGAAGTTCAGCCCGATCGCCAACGGCACGAGTCCCAGCACGGTGGTGACGGCGGTCAGTATTACCGGTCGGAATCGGGTCATGCCACCGCGTATCAGAGCTTCGGCTCGTTTCATGCCATCGCGCTTCCGCAATGTATCGATGTAGTCGATCAAGACGATCGCGTTGTTCACAACCACTCCGGCCAAGCTGATCACTCCCACCCCCGTCATTATGATGCCAAACGGCATCCGGAAGAGGATGAGACCGATTAGATGAGACCGATTAGCACGCCGATCGTCGAAAGCAGCACCGAGCTGAGAATAATCAACGGCTTGGTCACAGAATCGAACTGGGTCACCAGAATGAACCCGATCAAGAACACAGCTGTTATGAACGCGCCAGTGAGAAACGCCTGTGATTCCTGCTGGTCCTGCATCTGCCCTGCGTAGTCCAACTGGTATCCGGTTGGCAGCGAAGCCGACAGTTGTGCCAACTCCAACTCGACTTCTTGCAACACCGCAATGGCGTTGTATCCTTGGCGCACATCTGAAGCGACAGTAACCACTTTCTCGAGGTCCTTGCGATTGATGCCGCCGAACCCTTCGTTCACGGTCCATATGGCTACAGAAGAGAGCGGTATTTGCTGGCCGGAGTTGGACACGATCGTGAGATCACCAATGGCGTTGAGATTGTTGCGATACTCTTCAGCCAGGCGAACGGTGATGTCGTACTCGTCCTTGCCATCACGGAACTTGGAGGCTTCGGTGCCATTGATGGCGCTGCGCACGGTGAGACCGACGTCACGTGTGTTGAGGCCGTACAGCGCAGCTTTCTCGCGATCGATGTCGACGACGAGTTCCGGGCGGCCGTCAGCCATATCGCTCTCGAGTCCATCGAGTTTAGAGTAAACAGGCGAATTCTCCAGTATCGAGACGACTTGATCGCCGAGTGCCTTCAGCAAGTCGGGATCGTCACCCGATACCTCTATCGTTATTGGCAGTCCCGTTGGGGGACCCATCTCGATCAAGTCCACATTTACTTCCGCACCGGCAATCTCGCGTTCGAGTTGTTGCCGCGTGGCCTCGATCTGCTCCGACGCATCGCCTGCCCGTTCCTGGATGTCGATGAAGTTGACGGCCACCGTGGCCAGGTGCGTCCCACGCCCTCCGCCGCCAAAGCCGCCGGAAGCGCTCTGTCCGACGGTTGCCACAGTCGACTCCATGTCTTCGGGTATGACCGCATTCCCCACCGTCGATTCGACGCGATTCGCGATCCTGTCCGTCTGCTCGACCCGAGTGCCCAACGGAGCCTCAACTTGGATGAATGCGACAGAAGGTGGAACGTCTTCGGGAAACAACTCGATTCCTGCGTTCAACGCACCAAACGCAACTATCGCGACTATCAGCGCCAGGCCCGCAGCAGCCAGCATCTTCAACCTATGGTTCAAGGCCCAACGCAGCTGTCGCTCATACAGCTGGATCAGGGCGGGCAGCCCTTCACTCATGAGCCAGTGACCGGTGGGATGCAACACCCGCTTGTACACGAACCAGACCAGCACAGCGGTCAAAACCAATAACAGAGTTGACAGCCAGTTGAGCAGAAACGCTACGAGTACTGCAAACATCGCAGCCCCGATCAACACCTTCCTCGTTGCTGCAGGCAGTGGTGCCGGTGGCGCGTCTTCGGTATTGAGCATCAGTGAGCACAACACCGGATTGATCACCAGAGCGACGAAGAGCGACGAACTGAGCGTGATGATCAACGTTATCGGCAGGAACTTCATGAACTCGCCGATCAATCCAGGCCAGAACGCCATCGGGGCAAAGGCCGCTAATGTGGTCGCGGTCGAGGCGATGATCGGGATCGCCACCTCACCCGTTCCCAGTTTGGCGGCCGCAACCTTATCGTAGCCGCGTTCGCGGAAGCGATAGATGTTCTCCACTACCACAATGCCGTTGTCCACCAGCATCCCCAACGCAAGGATGAGGCTGAAGAGGACCACCATGTTGAGGCTGAAGCCGATCAGCTGCATGATGCTGAAAGACATGAGCATTGACAGCGGGATCGCGATCCCCACGAACGATGCCGTACGCACTCCCAGCACGAAGAGCAGCACGCCAACTACCAGGATCAACCCGGAAATGATGTTGTTCTCCAGGTTGCTCACCATGTTACGGATATCTTCCGACTGGTCCGAGGTGATCTTCACCACGGTTCCCGGCGGCAATTCCGGCTGCATGTCCTGGATGACCGCCTGGACCGCCTCCGACGTCTCGATGATGTTGTCACCGCTGCGCTTCGATATCCCCAGAGTGACAACCGGCGTGCGATCGAGGCGCGCGTAGCTATCACGCTCTTTGAATCCGAAGTCCACTTGAGCAACATCACGCACGTATATGGCATTGCCCGCACGGATGGCTATTACGATGTCGGCAATCGGTGCCGTCGTCTCGAACTCACCGGGCACGCGAACCAGGTACTTCACATCACCTACATTGATCGTGCCGCCTGGGATGGTGACGTTCTCGTCGCGAATGGCGTCTATGACATCGTCGAATGCCAGGTCGTAGAACTTGAGCTTCGCGAGGTCCACATCGACCTTTACCTCGCGCTCCAATCCTCCCGCGAGAGTAACCTCGAGCACACTGGGGATCTGCTCGATCCGATCCTGCAATTCCTCGGCAACGTCACGCAGTCTCACCAGGTCGTAGTCACCCGAGATATTGACCTGCATCACAGGGAACTCCGACATGTTTATCTCGAAGATCTGTGGATCCTCCGCCGCCTGGGGCAGCTCGGGTTTTGCGATATCGACCTTCTCGCGCACCTCCTGGCGGGCCTCCGTCATGTCGGCACCGGCATTGAACTCGATGTTGATGCTGGAGTAACCCTCGATAGAGGACGACGTTATGGTTTTCACGTCCGAAATGGAGTTGAGCTCGTCTTCGATCGGGCGTGTAAGCAGCGCCTCGATGTCTTTGGGTGCGACACCCGGATAGATCGTCGTCACGATGATGTTGGGGATCGTGATCTCCGGCGCAGATTCCCGGGGGATCGACAGGTAGGCTCCGAGTCCGGCGAAGATGATTATCACTACCAGCACAAGCACGCTGGTCGGGTGATCTACCGCTAGCGACGTGAGCTTGAACTCCTTGAAGACGCCGTGGCCAGATTGCTTCGTCATATCAACCCGTTCCTTCCGTGGTGCCTGGCCGCTCCGGATTTACCACGCGAACCCGACTGCCGTCATCTACCAGTTGATGTCCCACCGTTATCAGGAGATCACCGATCTCCAGGCCTTGCTCTACAACGACCCTGTTCCCGGAATTTGGGCCGAGTACCACGGTTCTGGCGCTGGCTACATACTCTCCGTCTGCCGTCGTGACCACGAATACCTTGTAGCCGTCAGCCGACCGCAGCACCACTTGTTGCGGTACCACCAACACGTCCGAGAGCTGTTCCCGCTGCACCCTCACGTTCGCCACCATGGCAGGCTTCATGATCCGCTCCGGATTGTTCAGCAGAATCTCGATGGGAAACGTACGACTGGACGGGTCGACACTCGAACCGACAAAGTTGACGCGGCCCACAAACTCGCGACCTGGGAAGATGTCGAATGTCACCAGCGTACTGTCACGGCGCTGCACCGAGCGAGCGTATCTCTCGGGTACACCTGC
>JBDGXD010000450.1:0-3418 GCA_039584755.1 Gemmatimonadota bacterium | reverse complement strand
AAGGCTGGAGAGCAGAACTCCGACGTACGAATTGGTGTTGTGGAGGTGTCGTCGGGCAGGACCACTTGGATCGATCTTGGCGTCCAACGTGACATTTATGTTGCGCGTATGGGCTTTGCCGGCTCGCCAGACGAGCTGTGGCTGACCCGTCTGAACCGACACCAGAGCAGTATCGACCTCATGCTGGCAGATGCCGAGAGTGGCGAAGCACGTGTCATAATGACGGACAGGGACGAAGCATGGGTCGAAAACAACCAACCGTATTGGATCAATGACGGGCGTCACTTCTTGTTCGAGAGTGAGCGCGACGGTTACAACCAAGTGTATCTATTCAATCGAGATGGTTCTTTGGTGCGCAAGGTGACCGCCGGCGAGTGGGACGTTACTACGGTGCATGGTGTCGATGAGGCCAGGGGGATTCTCTTCTTTAATGGGGCAGGTGACGGACCGCTCAAGAGCCCACTCTACAGAACAAATCTAGACGGTGAGGGTTTTGGTCGGGTGTCGTCGGGAAGTGGTTCACATGTAATCCAGTTCAACGCCGACTACTCACTTTACGTCGACACGTACTCGATCGCTGGCGTGCCACCAACGCGCACGCTTCACGGCTCGGATGGTCAACTCATCAGGACCATTTCCGACAACCAGGAACTGAAAGAGAAAGTGCGATCGCTTGGCCTCGAGGTTCCCGAGTTCATCACGGTACCGGTGGGAGACGGCGTTACGTTGAACGGGTACATCATTCGTCCCCCCGACTTCGATGTGAGTAAGACATATCCGCTGTTGATGTATGTGTACGGCGGGCCTGGATCGCAGACCGCCCGTGATACGTGGGGCGGTAGTCGCTACCTGTGGCATCAGATGTTGGCCCAAGAAGGATACCTCGTGGCAAGCGTGGACAATCGGGGCACCGGAGCCAGAGGGAGGGATTTCAAGAAGGTCACCTATCAGAATCTCGGTCGGTACGAGGCCGCTGACCAGATAGCCGCTGCCAGATACATGGGCTCTCTGCCCTTCGTCGACGAAGGCAGGATTGGCATTTGGGGATGGAGCTACGGAGGCTACATGTCGCTCATGTCTGTCCTTACTGGTGAGGCCACGTTCAGGGCGGCTCTGTCAGTCGCACCGGTGACTGACTGGCGTCTTTACGACACGATATACACCGAGCGCTACATGCGTACCCCGCAAGAGAATCCTGGGGGGTACGAGTATGGCGCTCCACTGAGTCACGTTGACAAACTCGTTGGCAGCCTACTGATCGTTCATGGAACAGGCGACGACAATGTCCATGTGCAGAACACCATCCAACTCACGCAGATGCTCGAGGATGCAGGAAAGCAGTTCGATATGCGTCTCTATCCCAATAAGACGCACTCCATTGCCGGCGGGATTACGCGAGTCAACCTCTACACACTGTTTACGGAGTGGTTGAGAGAGAATCTATAGATGCTCGCACGGCAGGGTCCAGCTGTGAACAATCCATCGTTACCTGCCATACTGCGGGCCATCATTTGATCAAGTACTTCACCATCGCGGGACCCAGCACGTCCAGGGCCTGCTTGAACTGTCTCGTCTCGTTGCCATATCCGAACCGAATTGAGCGATCAAGCCCGAAATGTTCACCTGGCTGCAACAGGATGTTGTACTCGGTTCGCACCAGTTCGGCGAGATCCAGCGAGGCAATCTCCTCCTGGTATTGAACAAAGCTGATCGCGCCACAGTCGGGCCGCCACCACTTGACCGCAGGTCCCAGTTGACGCAGCCAACCGTCCAGAATCGGATAGTTCTCGTTCAGGATCGTCCTGGTTCGGTCAAGGATCTTGTCGCGAACCTGCAGAGCGCGGGTGGCGAGAAAATCGCTCGGGGCTGTGGGGCCGATTACCGTATAGTCGTGCCGCGACCAGAGTGATTGTCTGAACTCCGCGGGTCCGACGAGCCAGCCAATTCGAAGACCGGGTAGACCATAGGCTTTTGAGAGACCGCTGACCGCGACCGTCTTCTCGTAGCTTCCCCAGAATGTCTCCGTGGTCTTGCCGCTCAGTTCGGCACCAAGGTATACCTCATCGGCGAGCAGCCAGGCACCAGCTGCCTCCGTGCGAGACAGAATCTCGGCGCGCATCGACTGTGAGAGGACATGACCGGTGGGATTGTTGGGATTGGTGATTATCACGAGCTTCGTACCCGGGACTATGGCACGCGCGATGTCATCGGGGTCAGGCTCCCAGCCGAGTTCTGGCTTGAGGTCGAAGGTCGCTACGCTCGCTCCGAAGTTCTGTGCCAGTCCCCAGGTTTGCCGATACAACGGCGACAGAATCGCAACACGGTCACCGGGCTGCAGCAGTGTCCATGTGGTGACAAAATTGGCTTCGCTGCTGCCCACAGTGACTATGACGTTGTCGGCAGTGGCACCGGGGTAGAGTTCTGCTATCCCAGCTCGTAGTGGATCCGTACCGTCTGCTTGGCTGTATCCTAGAAGTACGCTGTTGAACTCGTCTCGATCGGTGCCCGTGATTGTCAGCAACTCGTCGATGGTGAGCGGATGAACCCCGCTCTCGGACAGATTGAAACTGACACGGTGCTCCCACGCGCTCTGCCAGCGTTCCAGCTCGAACGGTGTGAATTGCACTGTTACTCCTGGGTAGACGCTAGTCTGAAGCTATCACCCGGAGGTCGATATCGTTATGGGTAGACGGTTGCAGGGTGCAGGGTGCATGCGAACTCACGTCAGCCATCGACATTCGGCCTTCGATATTCAGCCTCCAGGGGCAGTTTGGGATCGGCAAGAAAGGCTGAATGATGAATATCGAAGTCCGACAGGCTTGAGTGTTCCTCTTCCCCTTCTTCCCCATCTGATCAGGGCTGGGAGGATTGGCTGGGTTGACAGACCCAACCGCCTGGTCACCGATGGTAATGACCGGGCGGTCGACCCCGCCGACTCTGAGCTTCTTCCGATGCCGGTACTAGCGGCCCTGCAATACCCTTACGCTACCCGACCCTGTATCGATCAACAGCGTGCCGGTTCCATCACCTATCGTTCCGTTCACGTGGTCCCGCTGCCAGCGGCGCATGGTTATCGGCATCTCCATCTCGATGCCACCGCTGCCAGTATCGATCTCCACCGTGGCCCCGTAGGAACTAGGGACGGTGAGCGTGACGCCGCCAGAGCCGGTGTCGATTTCGATGTGGTCCGCGTCATTCAGGACTTCCAACTCGACAGATCCGCTGCCGGTATCCAGCCGGATATCTGTGGCAGCAACGTTGCTTGCCCGGATGCGGCCGGAGCCGGTATCGATGTTCAACTCAGTGGTGGTGACGTCGGATGCGGTGACCGATCCCGAGCCCGTGTCTATCAGTGTCGATCCACCACTAGCACCGGTTACTTGCACCGATCCGGAGCCGGTGTCGATGCTCAGGTCTC
>JBDGXD010000449.1:0-3423 GCA_039584755.1 Gemmatimonadota bacterium | reverse complement strand
CAGCAGGGCCTTGATCCGGCTCTGAACCCGAACGGAATCGGTGACCAGTAGTGCGTGGGCTTTGGCTCGATAGCCCAATCGTGCAAACCGTCCTCGCTTCTTGTAGACCTTGGTACGAATCGCTCCAATGCGCAGCTGCTCGGCCAGACCGAAAGCATCGAGCTTGTCGCTCTTCGGCCCTCGGCTCTCGTTGACAAGAGCCACTACAATCTCCTGGACATGAGGAGAGAGAACCTCGTACAGCCAGTTCGAGTGCGGGCCTTCCTCGAGGCAAAGATGCCGGTCCTTGGGCACCGCCCGGATTACCTCGATCAGAGCCCTGGCGTTGGTCTCGACCACCTGCGACCGGAGCCGCTTGCCGCTCTGGCCGATCGTCGCGACCGTGCAGCTTGACGTGTGGGCGTCCAGCCCGATATACCTGTCCATTGGCGTTCTCCTTCCGTACTGGGGGAACCTGCTCCTCTAACAACCGCAGGTTGCTACCTTCCAGCGGAGAACGCCATACTTCTGTCGAGCTGATCGTCAGGTGGAAGGAACAAACACCGGCCGCGGACGCCATACCCCTATGATGCCTATCGTGATGATTGGCTGCACTGGACCCGCGGGGGCCAAAACTGGAACGGCATGTGTGCCGAGTGCCACTCGACGAATCTCCAGAAAGGTAGTGCTTGTCAGGCATGGCCATAGTCTACCAGTTGGGACGGAGGACCTTTGGAGTGCGTGCTGCGACCCTTCAGCGCGATCGTGCATCTTTGCCTTAGTTCGTAACAATTTCGACCAGAGGACAAAACGATGACGATCGCCAGGCTCCTGTCCGCACTCTCCCTTTGCGCCGCCGTCGTGGGCGCACCGGTCCATGCTCAAGAGGTAGCCACACTCATCCCCGACGCTTCGTTCCGGGAGGGACTTTCGTTCCTCAGCGGTATACGCGAGCTGCCGGACGGTCGAGTTCTCGTGGCCGATCCGATTGGCCAAGTATTCATGCGACTCGACATGCGCAGAGGAACAGCGGACACACTCGGACGCACAGGCCGCGGCCCCAAAGAGTACATACAACCGGACCAGGTCTTTCCGCTGCCGGGCGACTCTACGCTGCTCGTTGATCTCGGGAACGCTAGGCTAACGGTTATCGGACCGGACGGTTCCTTCGGACGCACGATGCCGATGACCCAGGGCGATCCGAGCAGCGGCGGCGATTTCACTTCGATAATGCCGCGGTTCACGGATGGAGCGGGGAGAATCTACTTCGAGCCTTCGCTTCTGGTCGCTCCCGGCGGGGCAATCACCGACTCGGCGCCCGTGAGTCGGTTCGATCCGGCCAGCGGACGGATCGACACAGTTGCGACCGTCAAAACCGAGGAGCGGGAAAGCCAGAATTCGCGTCAGGGAGGTGGGATGGCAATGATGATTCGGCCGATCCCCTTGAGCCCTCAGGACGACTGGGCCGTCGGCGCGGACGGCAGGGTGGCCGTTGTCCGGGCCTCGGACTACCATGTCGACTGGGTCGGTCCCGAAGGTAGCGTGACCTCGGGCAGCCCACACGATATCCCTGCTGTCCGCATCCGCCGTCCGGAGCAGGAACAGTGGCTCGATCAGGAGGCTGCTTCCGGCCTCAACTTCAACTGGAACAACAACAACGGCCAGATAGATATCACTTACATGCGTGGCCTCGGCCGAGGCCGCCGTGCGGACCCTAGCCGTTTCGAGTGGCCCGACGTGATGCCGCCATTCCGGGCTGGGCGCACACTCGTGTCTCCGGCGGGCGATGCATGGGTGGAGCGCTCAGTCGCAGCAGGCTCGGAGACGACCATCGACGTGTTCGACCCCGCGGGGCAGCACAAGGGATCGATTACGCTGCGGCCGGGCCACCACGTCGTTGGCTTCGGTAACGAAACTGTCTACGTGACTCACGCAGATGAATACGACCTCATCTGGCTGGAGCGGTTCAGGATCAGCTACGACCTTTGAATGCGGAGCAAACTGCCGCGGCGATCACCCGAGCATTCTGAACATGGAGTCGTCCATCGGCACATCATGCTCGAATGCCAACCACGTGGTGGTGGCGACGGTTACGCCTTCCACCATTCGCTCGGACCGGAACGAGTAAACCACGCCGTCTACTTCTTTGTACTCACTCAGTAGCACGACTACTTGCTGTTCACCTTCCGGAGATCGTTGAACACTGAATGCCTTCTTCACCAGGTAAGTGTCGACGTCGTAATAATTCGTGACTTCAGCACCGTCTCGGTGCCTGATCTTCACGCTGAAAAACTCACCGTCTTCGTCGGTCACTCTCCCGAGAAAGGTCGCCGTGCTGCGTTCGGGCAGTAGGCCTTGGAGGCTCGTGTCGAGGTTGGCCTGTCGTATGAAGGCCGCCATCTGATCAGACGGCACTTCAGTCGGCTCGTTGATCCCGGCCGAGGTATTGACTACCCAGGTGACCTCGCCGTCGGTAGACCGTATGACTGTCGTATCACCCGTCTCGAGTACCGATTTGTAGAAAGATGGACGCTTGCGGTAGAGAGTCATCGAGTAGCCGAAACCCTCCTGCGGCCGCTCCACGCGTGCTGTCATCTTCACGGTTTGTCTCGCCTGCAATGCCGCGAGCCCACCGCGCGCCTCCACCGATCGCGCTATGATCTCATCTGCCGTCTGTGCTCGCGTGGATGCGGCAGGAAGCATTGAAACGAGTACCGAGATTGCGAGAACCGTCTTGTTCATCTATCCCCCTTTGCCAAGGCGGCGTCGGGCACTGGTCCCGTGTGCCGGCAAGCGTGGCCTACCTTCTACTGCGGCACAACGGTACCGAGGTGACAGGTGTTTCAATAGCTCTAACCACTGTCAGATAACGGTAGGCGGCTTTCAGGACTTGCTCGGTGTTCCCGGCCGACTCGACTACGGTCGATAACACGTGATGCCAGGTCCCGCCGCTAGTGGAACCAGAAGTGAACTAGACTCAGCGCTCTGGATTTTCCTGCTGCCCCACCCTTAGCAGGTGTTCGACGGCGCGCTCCAGCGGCAGGTCACGCCCGGCGGCGATGGACTGCGCACTGTCGAGGACCTCGACCTGAGGTTCCAGTCCAACGCCGACGAAGTCTTCACCCTCAGGGGTCATATCACGCTTGGTCGTGATGCCGGCGAAGATGCCGTGCGGCAGCCGAAAGATCAGCGGTTGACCCGTGCTGCCGGCGGTCGTTGTCCCCATGGTGGTCACCTGGGGCATCTGCTGCATAACCAACACGAAGTTCTCCGCCGCCGAGTAGGTATATGCACTCTGGAGCAACACGGTTGGGACGTTCAGCGCCGGTCCCGGTGCCGGTTCCAACACCATCACCTGTGGTTCGATTGTGGCTCTACCAGCTCCGTACGCCCGGTACTCGTCGGGCGCGTCCCGTCTTGCTCCCCATGCCTTGTAGGCGGCGA
>JBDGXD010000448.1:0-3428 GCA_039584755.1 Gemmatimonadota bacterium | reverse complement strand
GGGGACCAACTCCTAGTTCTGTTCGGGCGCGATTTTGTGGACCGCACCGGCGGCGGAGGCGCCGTTATCTTTGACGTCAAGTGCTCCAACGTCTTGGCCGACAAACTCACCGAAGTCGGACTAGAGCCGGTTATCTGGAAGACAGGTCACTCTCTGATAAAGGCGAAGATGAAAGAGCTGCAGTCGCCATTGGCAGGCGAGATGAGCGGGCACATGTTCTTCGCTGGAGACTACTACGGCTACGACGATGCGATATTCGCGGCGGCAAGACTGCTGACGTATCTCGCCCGTAAGGGTGGCGCGCTCTCTGGACTGCTAGCTGATCTTCCGACAACCTATGCAACTCCGGAACTACGTGTCGAGTGCTCTGAAGACGAAAAATTTGCGGTGGTTGACCGAGCCGCCAAGCACTTCGCGGGGCTCTACGAAGTACTGACCTTGGACGGCGCGCGGATTTCCTTCCCCGAAGGGTGGGGCTTGGTGCGGGCCTCCAATACGCAACCGGTGCTCGTCATGCGATTCGAGGCGTCAACCGAAGAAAGACTTACGGAGTACAGGGCTGAAGTTGAGGGATGGCTGCGTGGGCAGGGGATAGCCTCGCCGTGACCGACAGGCCTGGCACGGTTGTGGTGGCGGTTGGCGGCAACGCGTTGGCGCCAGCAGGTGAGAACCCCACTATCTACGACCAGTTTCGCTACACCAGACAATCGCTGTCTGTTGTCGTCTCGCTTGCCAAGGCGGGATGGAGCATCGCGCTGGTACATGGCAACGGCCCGCAGGTCGGCGATGCCCTGGTTCGCAACGAGCTGTCGCGAATGGTTGTCGAGCCGCTCCCGTTGGGCGTGCTCGTGGCCTCGACCGCAGGTTGGATCGGTTACATGGTCCAACAATCATTACAGAACGCACTACTGCTCGCAGAGGTCGATCGAGACATTCTCACGGTGATCACACAGACCGTGGTCCGGCGAGATGATCCTCGACTCACTAAGGCGACCAAGCCAATCGGACATTATCTGAACCGACAGGAGGCCGATGAGATGGCCTCTCGGGGTGTTGCTGTCGGCGAGGATGGCAATGGCCGCCTGCGTCGATTGAGCCCCAGCCCCCGACCGTTCGACGTGGTTGAATCAGATGCCGTCAAGCAACTAGTCGACGAAGGAAAGATCGTCATAGCTGCGGGAGGTGGTGGTCCACCAGTCTACGCAGACCAACTGGGCAGGTGGGAAGGGGTCGACGCAGTCGTGGACAAAGACTTGGTGGCCGCCATATTGGGTCGGCGTCTTGCAGCAGAGATTCTACTGATCCTCACGGACGTAGCCGGGGTTTATCGAGGTTGGGGAACGGAGACGCAGGAACTGTTGAGTTGCATTAACGTCACAGAAGCAGAAGGACTGATTGAAGCTGGCGAACTCGGGATGGGCAGCATGAAACCCAAGGTTGAAGCTGCGGTGCAGTTCGTTCGTGATGGCGGCGAACGTGCGATAATCGCTGATTTGGCCCATGGGGTAGAGGCCATTGGTGGTACCACAGGGACGACGATCATAGGAGAACACTAAGTGAACCTACACGAATATCAGGCGCGTGCCTTGTTGAAATCTGCGGGAATAACCGTACCGAACGGCGAGGTTGCGACGACTCCAGAACAAGTAGCCGAGATAGCTGAGCGTCTCGGGAAAACGGTGGTTGTGAAAGCGCAGGTGCACGCCGGCGGGCGTGGTAAGGCAGGTGGGGTGAAGCTGGCAAAGAATCCCAAAGAGGCCGGCGACTACGCCAAGAACATCCTCGGCATGCAGATCAAGGGATTGACAGTGGAGAAAGTTCTCGTGGTCCCCGCGGAGGATATCGCCTCCGAGAGCTACGTGGGCGTTATCGTCGATAGAGCGTCCGAGCAGCCCGTGGTTATGGTTAGCCCGGCCGGGGGAGTTGATATCGAAGAGGTTGCCGCGAAGACGCCCGAGAAGATCTTCAAACAGCCGGTGGATCCCAAGTACGGCCTGCTCTCACACCAGGCCATGGGCCTTGGCTTCAGACTGTACGATGATGTCAAACAGGTGAGACAGGCTGCCAAGATCATGCAACAGTTGTATGAGGCGTTCATGAATGCCGGTGCCTCACTTGCAGAGATTAACCCTCTGATCTCCACACCTGCAGGCGACGTAGTGGCGATTGATGCCAAGGTCGTCATCGATGACAACGAGTTGGAACGGCGTCCGTCGATTGCCGAGCTACGGGATACGTCGGCTGAAGCAGCTTCGGAGGTTGAAGCGCGTAACGCTGGATTGTCCTACATAACGCTGGAGGGCAACGTTGGTTGCTGCGTAAATGGCGCTGGGTTGGCAATGGCGACAATGGACCTGGTGAAGTACTACGGCGGCGATCCGGCGAATTTCCTCGACATAGGTGGAAGTAGCAGTCCGGAGAAGGTCATAACCGCAATCAACATCATCACGAGCGACGCCAATGTGAAAGCCATCCTCTTCAACATATTCGGCGGGATAACACGCTGCGATGATGTGGCTAACGGCATAGTAACCGCCGCAAAGCAGATCAACATCACAACACCAATCGTGATTCGACTTACCGGTACAAACGAGGACGAAGCCATACAGATCCTCAAGAGTGCCGGATTCGACGCACTAACTGACATGGACCAGGCGGTTCAGCAGGCCGTCAAACTCGCGCAGGAGGCAGCGTGAGCATATTCATAGACACGAACACGAGATTAGTGGTGCAGGGCATCACAGGTCGTGACGGTTCTTTCCACACGAAGAACATGATCGAATACGGCACAAGAGTCGTGGCCGGAGTCACACCGGGTAAGGGAGGACAAAGGTTCGACGACAAGGTACCGATTTTCAACACTGTCCAGGACGCCGTATCCGAAACGGGGGCAAACACCGCAGTGGTCTACGTGCCCGCTCGGTTTGCGGCCGATGCCGTTTTCGAAGCAGCCGATGCCGGGGTCTTCTTGGTCGTCGCTATCTCAGAAGGCATTCCCGTCCTGGATATGACCAAGGCCCTGCCTTTTGTGCGGGAAAAGGGAGCTCGTCTGTTGGGCCCGAATTGCCCAGGCATCATCTCGCCTGGGAAGTCAAAGGTGGGCATCATCCCCGGCCAGATCTGCCAAGCCGGTGCTGTGGGGGTGGTATCGCGCAGCGGTACACTCACCTATGAGGTAATTCATCAACTCTCGAAAGCAGGTCTTGGGCAGTCCAGTTGTATCGGCATAGGTGGCGACCCGATCATTGGAACGGATTTCATTGACTGCCTCAGGGCTTTCCAAGCTGACCCGGATACCAGCGCGATCGTAATGATTGGAGAGATCGGTGGGACAGCCGAGCAGGAAGCAGCCGAGTTCGTCTCGCTAGAAGTCACCAAGCCTGTTGTTGGCTTCATTGCAGGACAGACGGCCCCACCGGGCCGCCGAA
>JBDGXD010000447.1:0-3429 GCA_039584755.1 Gemmatimonadota bacterium | reverse complement strand
ACTGGTTGCTGTGTGAAGTAGCTCCCGATCCGGTCTCCGTAAGCCGAGTTGCCACCTCCGTTGAGGCGCACGTCGACGATGATTCCCCTGGCTCGGTCGCGCAGTTGGGACACTATCTCTTCGAACTGCTGTACGACGGCCTCGTCCCAGAATACGTGGATACCCACGTAGGCGATGTCGTTGTCCAACCAACGCCATTCGAAGTGTGGTTTGTTGACGCGGCCCTGTCGCACCCAATCGGCATCAGCGAACTCCTCCAGCGGCTGACGCACGAACGCTGCGGTTTGCGCCGAGCCATCGGGAGCGACGAAGCTGAGTGTCACCTCCGTTCCCGGTGGACCCATGAGGGCGCCGGCGATCTGCTCGTCCTCACCCATCAAGGACATTGCGAACTGGTACTGTGGGGTCGAGGCCGCGACCCAGGGATCGACCGCGTCCGCGAGATATTGACGCAAAGGCACTCCATCGATCTCGCGCACCACCGACCCAATGGGGATTCGGTCGGAGAGACCCGAGGCGATATTGGTCACCACCGCTTCGTTTCCGACGGGCGACAACTCGATGAACGGCTGCGCTCCGTACGCCGGCCACAGACGCCTAGGTAGAATCACGTTGGTGTGCGCCTCACCGAGCAGGTTGCCGAACTCGATGGCCAAGCGGTAGAACTGGATATCGGACTCGACATTAAGCGCCCGCTCGGAGTACTGGGCGAAGGCGGCATCCCAGTCGAGATCGGGAACACGATCCCAGAACGCGAAGTTGTACTTCGCTTCGCTCCAAAACGTGGCTAGCGTCAGGATCCGATCGGCGGGGGGAATGGTCAGCTCAGTCCCGTCGGGAATGCTGTTCTGGCCCAGGATGGTGGCCGGCAGACAAGCAAAAGCGATAATCACCGCCAGCACGGGCCAACGGGGGCAAACTCGTACGAGCATCGGATCCTCCGGTTCGTATTACATTCGCGCGGCGCTGGACCGCCGACACCCGTCGCGCAAACTGTCACTGACCTTTGTGGGCATTTGCCACCCCATTACGGCACGATGGGATTTGAAGATTCGTTTATTCAGAGCGCACAGTTAGCGGCGGTGGGATTTGGACCGCGGAAGATCGAGTGCATGGCGCATCGGTCGCCACAGACCAAACCCATGACCCCCTGATGCGACGTCGCTAGCGCCGCAAGTCAAGCCAGATTCTGCCATAGTCCGCCGGATCTATGCGTATGGTCTCCGGGAGGCGGCCCATGCCTATTGAGTCACTTGGCGCCGGTTGCGCCGGCCAGGACACGGGTGGATACAGCCTTTCCCCCTCCTCCGGAGACAGCGCCATGAGCTGTTCCGCCCTCGGGTCACCCCTGGCAATCAAGAAACCAGCACCTATACGCACACTCGGTAGCTCTACCAACCGTCCCGACTCGGTGTTCACCCCTAGCCAATCAAACGAGATCGCCAGTTCTGACTGCATCAGTTCACCCATCGAGGCAGTATTCGCGGCCCAACCGTGTTCGGCCAGGTATGCAGCAAGAGTCTCTTGGATGACGCTCGGCGATTCTTCGTACAGACCCCACAGTTCGAAGCCGTAGGGTTTGTCGAGTGACTGCGTCAAGGTGTCTGACTTGGCGTATTCCGCAGAGCCCAACTGAGCAGACCAATGGAGGATGCGTATACCCGCATCCGTGTTGAACACCAGGTTGCCACCGCCGGCATTGACAGCGAAGTACAGATTGACGCCGTCGTGCTTAATTCGGAATTGTTCAATCGTATCTACTCGCACGATCGCCGCGTCATCCCATTCCCCAGCGTCAAACACACCGTCGATTACTGGTGTGCTCCCCAATCTGGCAATGGGCCCTGACGGCTCGACTTCCTGCGTAGCCGAGCACCCCGAAAGAGAAATGAGAAACAGATACACTAATGAAGCATCTCTTATCATATGAAACTCCTGAGTCCACATGACTCACCACAATCAGTCGTGCAGCATCATAATAGCACGGCTGCATATCCTACGGATCAAACCACGATCCCTTGATGCGACATCGGAGCGGCAGCGAAAGCCCTAGTTGTGCTCCCCATCTTCCTGGTGTTCGCCCTCCATCGGGGGCAACGGCTCATCTGAGTTCCAGATGCCAACGCTGACACGCCACGATCCGTCTGACTGCCGCTTGAAGATGGCGATGTTCTTACCCCTATCGGTCATCGCCTCTGAGTCAGCACCGGCAGCAGTGGTGAGGACGTATGCACCTCTCACGTAGGCCATGTCACCGCTGCCTTCGATTGCTTGAACATCGATGTCGTATCTAGTCACGGCAGGAAACCCCTCGAACCACACCCGGATATTGTCCCTGCCTTGCACAATGGGAGCGTTCGGAGGCATCTGGATCGCATCCTCGGTATAACCTGCCGCCACCACATCCAGATCACCAGCCAGCACACCCTGCGTGTGCTGCACGAGAGCTTCTCTAATCGCAGTTGTGTCCTCATCTGACAATGGCCTGGCTCCTTGCTGACATGCGGTGCTGGCGAGAGCTAACGCTAGAGCCACGGAAGGAACCCAACGGAACTTCATGACTGCCTCCTGAGGGTGAGTAAGAAGAGGCGACGATGAACGGGGCAAGTCTGCACCGTTGGGCATGAGGCTGCAACCCCAACCTACTGTCCGCGGCGCGTCATCTGGTGCGTGCGGATTCAAGATCGCTCTGTGTGGTTGGATCCTGGCGACCCATCACAGTGGGGTGCATGTTAGCTGCGTGAATAGTCGGGACCTACCTCCGCTCTCCGCAACGGCGCTCACACTCGTTGCGGTCAAGCTCGCGGCGCACGTCGCCGCCAACATCTGGACACCGTACGAATTCCACCGCGACGCCTTTCTCTACATGGCGATGGGATCGCACCTCCGAATCCTCCACATGGACTTCCCGCCGCTCATGGCGCTGCTCTCAGAGTCCGTGCGCGGCGTCGCCGGCGATTCACTGTTTGCCTATCGCATGGTGCCGGCCGTGGCGGGAACGGGCGTGCTGTTGCTCGCGATCCTCTTGGCGCGAGAACTAGGAGGCGGTAGGTGGGCCCAGCTCTTGACCGCGCTGGCCGTGCTCGTCAACCCGTTGTTTCTCCGCACCGCCAATCTGTTCCAGCCGATCGCATTGGATCAACTCTGGTGGCTGCTCGGTTGCTACGCTCTCGTGCGGTTGATCAACACCGACGAGCATCGCTGGTGGCTGCTGCTCGGTATCGCGGGTGGCGTGGGATTGTTCACCAAATTCTCGATCCTGTTCTTCGGTCTCGCCGTGCTGATCGGTCTATTGCTCACCGAGCACCGGCGAGCGTTCCTCGGCTCGTGGCCGTGGGTAGCGATCGGCATCGCGTTGGCACTGGGCAGCCCGAGTGTCGTCGGTCAGTTCGCGCTGAAGTTACCGGTACTGGAACAGATGAGTGTGTT
>JBDGXD010000446.1:0-3438 GCA_039584755.1 Gemmatimonadota bacterium | reverse complement strand
GCCGTAGAGTGCGGCGGCCGTACCGATGAACTCCTTGCCATGCTCTCGCACAGCGAACGACGTCCTGTCATAGGCAACATCTCCGAATCCCCACTCACCTGCTCGCTCGGTGCTGCAGATGACGAACAGACGGGATGGGTACTCCATCACGAGCTTCTCATCGTCGGCGGTTGCGATGAAGCCGCCAAGGGCGCCGCCGAAGTACGTATGGTTTCCCAGGCTCTGGATGTCGCCGCAGGTGATATCCGCCCCGTACTGGCTCGGCGGCGCCAGGACCCCGAGACTGATCGGATCGACACCAACGACGAACATGCTGCCGTTGTCGTGCAAGGTGTCGGCCACCTGACGACCACATTGTTCGAGTGTGCCCAAGTAGGACGGGTTCTCCAGGTATAGCACCGCCACCGAGTCATCCAGCCGGGTATCGAGTTGGTCCAGGTCGAGTGCCGCTGTGTCCGCCGAATGTCCCACCAGCTCGATACGCATGACCGGTTCACAGTAGGTCCTGATTACCTGCAGTCGGTCGGGTGAGATCGTGTCCGCGACCAGCGCCACCTTCCGGCCGGTGATGCGGCCAGCCATCCGGATTGAGGTGCTAGCCGCCTGGCCCCAGTCGTAGGTCGGTACGTTGACCACATCTGTTTCGAGCAGTTCACCCATGAGGCTTTGATACTCGAACAGCGTCTGGAACCTGCCGTGATCCTCGTAGGGCTCACCCGCGTAAGCGGTGAGGAACTCCGCGCGTCCGGCGATCTCGTCACAAACCGCAGGCACGTAATGCTGGTAACACCCTCCGCCCAAGAAACTGATGTTCTCCCCACACGTCTGATTCTCGGAGAGCACGCCCTCAACACAACGTTTGAGTTCCATCTCGGATGTGATACCGGCGGGAATATTCAGCTTGCCTCTGAACCGGAGCTCCTCTGGAACATCCTCATAGAGCGTATCGATGTCGTCGACGCCAATCTCGGCAAGCATCCTGGCTTTTACTGCGGGAACTGAATTCGGGATGTAAGGGTGGGTTCTCTCACTTCCTGTCATCGCCAGGAATCTCCTTGGAGAAGAAACGAATGCAGAATGTAGAATGTAGAATGTAGAAGGAGATCAGGAGGGGAAGAAGGGGACACCATCGGGGGCGTCGCTTTCCCTCCTTTCCTCTTCTAGTCTGGGCGGGGCTGGACTGGCCGGTCCGTTGGGCGGAGCCAACCGCAAGGAACACCGGGTTCTGACCCACTGGTCTACCGGGTCACGCTACCGGGCCTCTGGGCCGTCTGGTGCTTCCTGTTCCCCGTTCTGCTCGATCGCCTGGTCGACACTTTGCTTGGAGTAGAACAGCTCGACGCGTCTGTTGCGCGAGCGGCCCTCTGCCGTGTCGTTCGTGTCGATCGGCTGATGTTCTCCAAACGCAGTCACCTGTACTTCACTTGGCAGGTGACCCATCGCAACCAGGGTCCGCGCCACACCGGCGGCGCGGGCGGCCGACAGCTCCCAGTTCGATTCGTACCGGCTACTGCTGATCGGAACGTTGTCGGTGTGGCCGGCCACGGTAACTGGGACGTCGACTCCTATCATAATCCGACCCAATTGCTCCACGATCCAAGCGGTGTTGGCCTCGATCTCGGCGTTGCCCGGTTGGAACAGAGCCACGTCTCGGATCTGCAGATGTACACCGTCTTCGGCACGATCGACTACGAGATTCTGTTGCAGGTCGTTGTCTTCTACGAACTGTTGTAGCAAGCTCGCAATTTCGTCGAGTTTCTCGTCCGCCGGATCGGGTCCGGCCGGAACCTCCACATAGGAGGTGTCAATTGCGGTGGGCGGACGGGCATCACCGAAGTCGATGGTCGATTCACCGAATCCTTCGTGCAGCGAGTTGGCGGCCTGGCGGAATTTTTCTACCTCGATCTCGGACATCGAGAACAGCAGGATGAAGAAGGTGAGCAGCAAAC
Organism: Gemmatimonadota bacterium; assembly: GCA_039584755.1. Lineage (GTDB taxonomy): Bacteria > Gemmatimonadota > Gemmatimonadetes > Gemmatimonadales > GWC2-71-9. The sequence continues at coordinate 1,489 of JBDGXD010000446.1, read as the reverse complement.
TCATCATGTCGCCGAACGTGATCATCCACGATGGAGCACCTTCCTGCACAGGTAGGCCGGCGGCTCCCGCAAGAGCTTCGTGTTGGGGGTCGGGGTCGCGCTGCCCGACCTTGTTGGCAACGGGAATCTCCGGTTGCGCTGCCGCACTCATTGTTCGACCGGAGCTGGCGTGGCCTCTAACTCTTCAGGTGGTTCGGTGAGGAAAGCCCTCATCTTTTCGCGCATGATAGCCAAGCTGTCGTCACCGTTGATGCACAGCATGCCAGCGATCATGGCCTGGATCTGTTGGCCTTCGATCCCAATGCGACGATCCAACTTGCTGACCATGGGAAGGAAGAAGAGGTTGGCGAGGAGCGCGCCGTAGAGGGTTGTGAGTAGAGCGACAGCCATACTGGGACCGATCGATGCCGGGTCGTCCAGCGTGGCAAGCATCTGCACCAAGCCGATCAGTGTACCGATCATGCCGAACGCCGGTGCGAGTTTGCCCATTTCGCTGAAGATCTTTTGTCCGACCCGATGGTGTCCCTCCATCGATCGTTGTTCGGTGGACAGTATCTCCCGCAGTGCCTGTGAGTCGGTTCCGTCTGCAATGAGAGTGAGGCCTTTTTCCATGGGGCCGGAGGGAGCCTCCTTCGCCATGCGCTCGAGGGCCAAGGGACCTTCTTTGCTAGCCGTCTTCTTGCAATCGAGCATGTAACGGACGAGCGAGAGCATTTCCGTTTGGGGGTTGTTGAACACACGGCGTGTCACGGGAGGGATGAGTTTCAGCTCCTTGGTCGGGAACGAGATTGCGGTCGCCGCCAACGTGCCGCCGATGACGATCAGCACGCCTGGCAGATTGATGAATGCCGCAAGACCCGACGATCCGGTCAGGATAGCGAGAAGGATCAGGCCGGTCCCGGCAAGAATTCCGAACAGGGTTCCTTTGTCCACTGAGGATCACTCCCTCGTGAGGATGTCCCTCCGTTATCAGGTTGCTGGCAGCGTCTGGTACTCGACAGCGCGCGCCAGCCACTTGGTCGGAGCGGATCCGACCAGGCCGTTGACGCCGTTCCCCCATAGGCAGTCGGTTGACCCACTCACTCATCAAATAGATCGGCAGGTTGTGTCGATTCCTTGAGGTTCCGGTGTCAAGCCCCTAGCCAGACCCCGTCACCGGAGCGCAGTTTTGTGTGACGCATCACTGAGTCTTTCAATCGGGAGCGCGGTGCAAGCTGATGCCAGCACTACCCCCTGAATCAAGCCACGACGGATTGCAGCGTTTCCTGTCCGACCTGCGTTGTTCGGCCGAGCGCCGCACGTTCGGTGACAGGAGGTGTGCAGCTCGTCCGGTGTTGCTCGATCGGCGTGGCGGGGCCGAACGTCGCGCCCGAATTGAACGGCGCCAGCGGTTGGGAGACTACTCGGACGAAGAGGCTGTTGAGATCAGAGTCATGATTGTCGACCCGGCGATTCGCGTTGCCTGCCCGGTGTGTGACGGGTACCTGAT
>JBDGXD010000445.1:0-3443 GCA_039584755.1 Gemmatimonadota bacterium | reverse complement strand
GATCTACCGCAAGGACTTCACGGCATTGGGAAAGGTGTTCGGCAAGATAGCGGGTGGACGCGAGCTAACCGAAGATGTGATCAAAGAGTGGTTCTACTACTTCTTCCAGTACACGGAATGCAGGCGATGCTCGGTCTTCTGTCCCTACGGCATCGACACGGCCGAGATAACGATGATGGGACGGGAGTTGCTCGGGTTGCTGGGGCTCTACGTAAACTGGGTCATTGAACCAGTCGCCAATTGCTTCAAGGTGGGTAATCACCTCGGTATCCAACCACATGGTCTCAAGGACACGTTGGAGTTCATGGCCGATGACATCGAGGAAGCGACTGGCATCAAGGTGGACATCCCGATCAACAAGAAGGGTGCGGAGATTCTCTTCGTGACGCCGTCAGGTGACTTTGTGGCTGAGCCGGGGATCTACACATGCATGGCTTACATGCTGCTCTTCCACGAGTTGGGGATCGATTACACCTGGAGCACTTACGCCTCCGACGGTGGCAACTTTGGCTTGTTTACGTCGCACGAGACACTCAAGCGGCTGAACGCCAAGATCTATACGGAGGCCAAACGACTGGGAGTCAAGTGGATCCTCGGTGGAGAATGCGGCCACATGTGGCGGGTGATTCACCAGTACATGGATACGATGAACGGTCCGGCAGATTTTCTGGAGGTGCCGAAGTCTCCAATAACCGGGACGGTCTTCGAGCATGCGCGCTCCACCAAGATGGTACACCTCATGGAGTTCACGGCGGATCTGATCAGGAACAACAAGCTCAAGCTGGATCCGTCGAGGAACGACCACATTACGGTCACATTCCATGATTCCTGCAACCCCGCGCGTGCCATGGGGATCTTCGAGGAACCACGCTACGTCATCCGAAACGTGTGCAACAACTTCGTTGAGATGCCTGAGAACACCATTCGCGAACAGACGTTCTGTTGCGGTGGTGGAGCGGGGTTGGGTACGGACGAAAACATGGAGATGAGACTGCGAGGTGGTTTGCCGCGCGGGAACGCGGTGAGATACGTGCAGGAGGAGCATGGCGTGAATCAGTTGGCTGCCATGTGCGCCATCGACCGGGCTACGCTTACAACGGTCGCCGACTACTGGGCTCCCGGCGTAAAGGTAACCGGGATTTCAGAACTGGTCGCCAACGCAATGATTTTCACCGGAGAGAAGAAACGGACGGAGAACCTCAGGTTGGAGCCGATCCCCGGTATGGCGGAAGATGACGAGGGGGAGGCAGCGAGCGATGAGTGACAAGGTGAAAGTGCTTGCAGGCTTGATCTTGTTCTTGGTGTTGGTGGCATTCCCCATCTGGTATCCGCTAGGAGCGGAAGGTGATGCAGCGCAGCCGGAGTTGGAGCTCCCAACAGATGAGACAGAGTGCGTCGAAGCTACCGACTACATGACGGCCAATCACATGGATCTATTGAACCAGTGGCGCAATGCCGTGGTTCGCGATGGTGAAAGGGACTATACCGCGTCTTCTGGTGAGGTGTTCAACATGAGCCTGACAGAGACATGCCTCGGCTGTCACGAGAACCGGGATGCGTTCTGTACCAGGTGCCATGACTACGCCAATGTGGCCCCGAAGTGCTGGGACTGCCACGTAGAGCCGGCGGGGGGGAACTAACCATGGACGAGAGTAGACGCGATTTTCTCAGGGGAACCGGGCTGGCCGCGTTGGGTGTTGGGTGTGGCCTGCCTTTCTTGGGATCCGCATGCGCCACCAGTCCCGCGCAAGAGGATTCATCTGGTGATACTGGCGCCGCAAGCCAGTGGGCCATGGTAGTGGACATAGAAAAATGTCTCAATGAGAATGTTCGACGTGCGTCGATCGAGGCGTGCAACAGGGCACATAACATTCCGACCATTCCCGAGCCGGAGAACGAGGTGAAGTGGATCTGGGACGAGGAGTTTGAGACGGTGTTCCCCGATCAGGTGCACGCACAGACAGCTCCTGCAGTCAGACATGCCCCAATCCTGATCCTGTGCAACCATTGCGAGAGCCCGCCGTGCGTGCGGGTCTGCCCAACCCAGGCTACATGGAAGCGGGCAGAGGACGGCATAGTGATGATGGACATGCATCGCTGCATTGGATGCAGGTATTGCATTGCAGCGTGCCCCTACGGGTCCAGGAGCTTCAATTGGCGGGACCCGCAGGAATTCATAGAGACGGACGAGAACGGCGAATACGCCAGCGAGTACCCAGCGCGCACCAAAGGTGTGGTTGAAAAGTGCAACTTCTGCGCTGAACGTTTGCGTGATGGGTTACAGCCGGCATGCGTAGAAGCGGTAAACCGGGTGGAGGGTGGGGAAGGAGCATTGACGTTTGGAAACCTGAACGAACCCGATTCAGAGGTCAATCAGATTCTTGGCGAGAAGCACACGATAGCACGACGGGTCGGCTTGGGGACCGGTCCCAATGTGTACTACATCGTCTAACAAGGAATCTGGCCACAACAGGAGAGCCAAGGGGTAGGCGTCATGCTGCAGCAGGCATTTACAGGTGGTAGGAACTACTGGATTCTCCTTGCGGTTTGGTCGCTGCTGATGCTCGCGGGCCTGGTGGCCTACGCACAGCAGTTGACCGGAGGTCTGCATATCACCGGGATGACCCGTGATGTTACATGGGGATTATATATCTCACAGTTCACGTTCCTGGTCGGAGTTGCTGCGTCGGCTGTCATGGTTGTGCTACCATATTATCTGCACAACTACAAGGCGTTCGGGAAGATAGTGATCTTGGGTGAGTTCCTGGCGGTCTCGGCCGTGCTCATGTGCATGCTGTTCATCTTCGTGGACATGGGGCAGCCTACACGCGTGATAAACGTGCTGCTGTATCCCACGCCCAACTCGCTGATGTTCTGGGACTTCATGGCCCTAATGGGCTACATGATTCTGAACGCGGTGATCGGGTTCGTCACATTCGACGCTGAGCGAAAGGGCGCGCCGTCACCCAAGTGGATCAAGCCGCTGATCTATTTGTCGATACCGTGGGCCGTCAGCATTCATACGGTCACCGCTTTCCTCTATTCGGGGTTGGAAGCCAGGCCTTTCTGGATGACTGCGATTATGGGTCCCAGGTTCCTGGCATCCGCATTTGCATCAGGACCGAGCCTACTGATTTTGCTTGCGCTGATCTTGCGGAAGTTCACTTCGTTCGATCCGGGCAAGGAAGCGATCCAGAAGTTGGCTACGATCGTGGTCTACGCCATGGTGATCAACGTGTTCTTCTTCGGTGTCGAGTTGTTCACCAGCTTGTACAGTGACATGCCACACCACGTCCATCATTTCCAGTATCTATTCTTGTGGTTGCATGGCTACGGTGGACTCACACCGTGGATGTGGACTGGCGAGGTGCTGACGGTAGTTGCTGTGACGCTCCTGCTCATACCCAAGATTCGTAGGCAGGAGAAATACCTAGCTCCACTAT
>JBDGXD010000444.1:0-3445 GCA_039584755.1 Gemmatimonadota bacterium | reverse complement strand
TGGCAGGAAGCACACGTTCTATCAGGCGTCGCCGCGTGCCAAACGATCTTGACGCCGCCAAATCCTGCTAGGGTGCAGGCGAGCAGGACGATACTTCCCGTGATCAGATGCCGCTTATTCATTCTCGTCAGATTCTAGGCCGTTGGAGAATCGGTCTTTCTATTGACGGATAGGATTCAACGGAACCCGGTTCCCTGCCATTCCTTCTTGATGTAGTCAGACACCCAGTATCCCAGGGCCATGATCGTAAGCGCCGGATTGAAGCCGCCATTTGTCACATGCAGGCTGCCATCGGCTACAAACAGATTGTCGATTTCGTGCACCTGGCCAAACTTGTTCACTACGGAAGTCTTGGGGTCATCTCCCATACGGCAGGTTCCACTCTGATGCTGTCCGCCGCTGGCGGTGGGACCACCGCCGCGGCCGGTCTTCCAGGTGGTGTGTGCACCGGCAGCTTGCATCCATTCCTCTGCCCTCGAGGAGAGAAAATCCGTGCCATTGCGATCCTGCGGGTGGCCGTGTCCGGAGATACGCGCAACGGGGATCCCCCAGTGGTCCTTCACAACGGGATCGACTTCCACTCGCGATTCGAAAACGGGAATCTCCTGGATCGGTCCCATCACCGCCGCGTGCCTTTTGAAATAGGTGCGCTGGAAGTCTTTGTGCTCTTTACCCCACCTGGGAGCTCCCGGAGGACGCCGACCGGCAAAGAGATAGGGCATCCGGATGAACTCGTTCGCCAATAGGCCGCCGCCGATGATTCCGTCGTTGTTGTGGTTGTAGTCACAAATGGCAACACATGCGCCGGGTCCAACATCGTCGTAAACATCTTCAGCGAACAAGCCAAAGGCACCACAGTAAGCATGGCCTTGGAGATTCCTGCCGACCCAATCGTTGTTGTTGCCGGCCCCATGGGGAAAAAGTCTCGAGCGTGAGTTCAGCAACAGCCGAGCTGTTTCCGTCGCCGAAGCCGCGACCACAACGATATCAGCGGTTTGCGTTTGTCGTCTGTTGCGTTCGTCAAAGTAAGTGATGCCGGTCGCTCGGCCCTGGTCATTGATATGCACCTCACTGACCACCGCATTGATGCGCAGCTCGCAGTTGCCGGTGGCCAATGCGGTTGGAATCACGGTATTCTGACTGCCGTTCTTCGCGTTGACCGGACAAGCGAATCCGACACAGGTCCGGTTGTTGACGCACCCGGGCCTGCCGTTGTAAGCCACTGAGTTCCGCAACATCGGAATGGGAAAAGGATGTAAACCGATTGTCCCCGCAGCATCGTACAACAGCTTGCCTTCCTTGTTGTAGGAGAATGGCGGCATGGGATGCGGTGTTCGGCGTGATGGAGCAAACGGATTCTGGCTATCATCGCCAGAGACTCCGATTTCCCACTCCGCCTTTTCGTAGAACGGCTCCAGATCATCGTAGGAAATAGGCCAATCTTCCTGCGTCGAGTCCGGTACATCTCCATAGGTGGAACGCATCTTGAAATCCTGAGGCATGAATCGCCACGCCATGGCCCCGTAACTGAGCGTGCCCCCGCCGACACAAGCGGCGTTGTTGTTGTACATCCACTCGCTTGGCACGACTGTTTGCCACTCCCCTGCGAAATCTCTGACCACGCGGCGGTAGCGCTGATCATCAGGGCCGTAGGCATTGCCAAGGACGGGAGTGCGCTGCGAGCTGAGCTCGTCGCTGTCGATATCCGCGTAACTGTGCCATCTGCCGCGTTCCAGGAGCACCACCGACAGGCCGGCCTCGCTCAGTTCCTTGGCGACAACGCCGCCACCTGCGCCGGCCCCGACGACGACCGCATTAACGTGTTCTAGCTCCATTCCCGCCTTCCTCGCGTGAGGCCTAATTCCCCGTCCCTTCAAACCGTATCAAGATTTGCCCGGAAACATCTTGTAACGGTTCTGTCCGACTATTCTGGGATAGTCGATGCCGATCATTCTGAAGCTGACAAAACCTCGGTTGCCGCCGTGACGTGGGCTGCCATAGAAGCCCTGCATCGTATGATCCCTGATCAATTCAAGAAAAGACCGTGCTGACACGGTCTCCCAGATGCTGCCCTCTGCTTCTCCATTCTCCAATGTCTTTAGAACTTCCGTCTGTTGTGGCCATTCCAACAATTCAAAATCGCCCTCAAACATGATGTTGCTGGTCTGCTGAACTCCGGCGGTACCGCTGCGATAGATCTGCTGATGTTCTTCGAAGACAGTAGCCAGCTGCCTGTCGATGTAGTTGACGACATTGGCCTCTCTTCCACCGGCGTCTTGGTCGGATGGGATGATTTGCTCCGCAATCGCTTCCACTACTGTCGCTTCAGCATCCGTAAAGAAGCGCCACCTACGACCGGATGACGTACATCCGGGCAGCAATATCATGCCACCAACAGCAGTTCCGGCGGCTTTGACGAATGCTCTTCTGCCGAGGTCATCGCGTTTCATGTCTCGCTCCACATTGCAGGCACGTGAGAACTGCAATTGGTGCACCAGCCCGACTCATAGGCGACCGCACACGAAGCTACGTTTCTCTGCCAAGTATGCTGCGCCGAAATGGAGCTGTCGAGTGCGACCATTCGCTTGGTGTGACAGCCGGTCCAACAGCGATGGTGCCTCAAAGTCGCAGCTGGGTGCGGATCCGGTATTTGACAATGCAGTCGATTTGCTGGAATATGAGCCACATCTTGTTCGCGATTGAGATTCAAACGCCACCGTCCGAAGGCGCTAAGCATGAAACTCACCGCAGTTGCAGCACTCCTTTCCGGATTGATCCTTGTCTTTGCACCCGCCGCACTGCAGGGGCAGAAGAGCCTGGCCGAAAAACTGGGTTATGACGCAGATGCAAAGCTCCTGATCGTACACGCAGATGACATCGGGGTGGCCCGGTCGGTCAACATTGCAGCGGCGAAAGCCTTCGAGAGCGGGGGGATCACCTCCGGGAGCGTCATGGTACCCTGTCCGTGGTTTCCCGATTTCGCAGCGTACTATAGGGAGCATCAGCCCTTGGATGTGGGCATCCACATTACCCTGACGGCAGAATGGGACTATTACAAGTGGGGCGGCATTTCGCCGGCTGGAGAGATCCCCAGCCTCCTGGATGATAACGGGCACTTCTATCCCACCATGGAGGAGGTGGGTATGCATGCTGAACCCGCCGAGGTTGAAAAGGAGATCAGAGCCCAGATCGAGCGGGCCCTTGCGCTTGGGATCAGGCCGACCCACCTGGATACTCACATGGGCAGCATGATGGCCACAGCTGAACTGGTCCAGATCTATCAGAAGCTGGGCAGAGAATACCGCCTCCCCGTGCTGATGCCACCCCGCAGTTGGTTACAGGGTGTCCCTGACGAGATACGGGATGCCATTGTCGCCGAGTATGAACTGCTGGACGGATTGTACATGATGGACTCCGATGATTCCGCAAAGTCGTGGAGTGAGGC
>JBDGXD010000443.1:0-3466 GCA_039584755.1 Gemmatimonadota bacterium | reverse complement strand
AGTGCCGCGTCTGCGGCTTCTGCCTTCTTGGTTGTATCAACCGCCTCCGCTACGGCGGGGCCCATGACCTCCTGCGCCCTACGTGCGAACAATCCGCTGTTTACGCCGCTTGCGTTGGCCATGAAGACCGTGGCGACTTTGCCTTTGGGTTCTATGGCCAGCTGAGAACGGTAGCCGGGACAGCTGCCGCCGTGGCCTACGTAGGTCTTGTCGTTGGCGCGCCAGGTCGAGAATCCCAGGCCCCACTTGGTCTCCCAATCGGGGTCCAACCAGTGCACGCGGTACATCTCGCGTAGCGTGTTGCGCGATAACAGCTCGTCTGCATCGTGATGCAAGATCCGGAACTGCCAACTGGCAAACCTGCCGAGGTCTTCCACTGTCGATGCGTAGCCGGCGGCTGGAGCAATGCCGCGTGCCTCGAATACCTTCACCGGCGGCCGTGAACCGTCCCGCCTCAGTGCACTGTAACCTTGGGCCATGCCGCTGCCGTGTTCGGCTACCGGTATATCGGAATACGTTGACCTCATGTCGAGCGGATCCAACACAGCGTGTTGGACATAATCGCCATACGACTGGCCCGAGACCGCTGCCACTATCTCACCGGCCAGAGACAGCCCGAGATTGGAGTATTGGAAGTACTCAAACGCGGGGTACAGTTCCTCCTGTTGCGATACCCGCTCCATTACCTGTTCTCTCGTGGGGAAGGGAAAGTCCGGTGGTGACCAATAGGGGTAGTCGGACTCCCTTGGCAATCCGGAAGAGTGGGTGAGTATCCCCTGTACGGTTACCGGTGGCGCGTCGGGGTATTTGTCTTGGATGTCAAACCACTCGAGGTGTTTCGCCACGGGATCGTCGAGCCGGAGCTTACCTGCGTCTCGCAGCTGCATCACACCTACCGAGGTGAACAACTTGGAGATCGAACAAATAGAGTAGATCGTCTGTGGTGTTGCAGCGAGTTGCTGTTCGCGATCGGCATATCCAAACCCCTTGGACCATAGGAGTTGCTGATCGTGAACCACAGCCATCGAGATACCCGGGATCTGCTGATACGCACGTTGAGCGTCAACCCACACCTCGAGGAGATTCAGCGCTTCGCTTACACGTGGATGTTGCTCGACCGACTGTTGGCCGAAGCAGGGAGTTGAGAGGGCGAGCAGTAGCAACGATGTGACGATTTGCTTCATAGTGTGGCTCCAGGAATGGAATCAGGATCAAGCGGGAGTGTCCACGATACTCGGATAAGGTAAGGGCCACCGCCGCATTCGACTAGAATCGTCCGGGACTCTTCTATTCATTGGAATTTCAATCTGCAACTTCATCTACTGTGCGACACACTGAGAGGTCTTTACCTTTGATGGCATATCCAGACCTACAACCGGAGTAGTCATTTGGGCCAGCCCGAATGAGTTTCTGGCGACCACGGACACGTGAGACCACGAGAGGGCGGCGAGCCGGGAAAGCGGGCCGGGCCTGGCCGTGGCGTCTCTTCATCATCGTATTGGCAGTGTTTGGCCTCGGACTCGGCCTTGCCGGCGGTATGTGGATCCATGCGTGTTCCGGTAATAGCTGTCCCTCCATAGGGTCTCTGGCTGGATACCGGGCCGCCCAAGCCCTCAAGATCCATGCTGCTGATGGCCGGCTGATCCGCGAGATCGGTGAACAACACAGGACAGTCGTCCGGCTCGATGAAACCGCACCGTTCGTTCAGGCAGCATTCATAGCAATTGAAGACAAGCGGTTCTTTGAACACAATGGAATAGACTACCGCCGGATCGCCGGTGCTGCGTGGCGCAATCTATTGTGCCTGTGCTATTCCCAGGGTTTCTCAACAATGACCATGCAACTCGCAAGAGACGTGTGGCCACGTGAGCTGCCAAAGCAGAAGACCCTGGCAAGAAAGATCCGGGAGATGCAGGTCGCTCGGGAGATTGAGAGAACCTATTCCAAGGAGCGTATCCTAGAGCTTTACCTCAACGATGTCTTCTTGGGCGGCAGCGCTTATGGTGTGGAAGGTGGCGCACGTCGGTACTTCGGGAAGTCTGCCCGGGAGCTCAATCCTGCCGAGGCAGCGATGCTGGCAGCTTTACCACCTGGTCCGAACCGGTACGACCCACGGCGCAATCCAGAGAGAGCTCTGGGACGTCGCAACATCGTGCTCAATCTCATGAGGGATCAAGGATATCTCACGGCGGCAGGGGCAGACCGGTGGAAGGCCTATCCGATTGTAGTGAGTTCGCGTGTGGACTTCGGTGAGGTTGCGCCGTACTTCGTTGATTGGATAAGGCAAGAAGTGCAGGCACGACTCGGTGACGTGATCTACAGGAGGGGATATAGGGTCTACACCACACTCGATTTGGAAATGCAATTGGCAGCCGAGCGACAGCTCGAGGGACAACTGGAGAAGATCGAGGCGGGTGGCTACGGATCATATTACCACGTCAGCTATCAAGAAGATCTAGAACAGGAGCGCGACCCAGGGTCGAAACGGGAGCAGACGCCATACTTGCAGGGAGCTCTGATAACGCTGGATGTCGATAACGGCTATGTGCGTGCCATGGTCGGCGGCAGGGACTTCTCGGACTCGGAGTGGAACCGAGTCACGCAGGCACAACGGCAGGCCGGTTCCACGTTCAAGCCCTTTGTATACACGGCCGCCATTCGGGCCGGAACTCCACTCAACCACATTGTCGTTGATGCTCCGATAAGCATTCAGTATCCCGGCGACAGCCTGCCCTGGGAGCCCCAGAATTTCGAGCTGGATTTTCGCGGGCCGATGACGTTACGACGAGGGCTACGAGAATCCAGGAACCTGGTGGCAATCAAGCTGGGGCAGGAGTTGGGTGTGCCAGCCGTGATCGGTGAAGCTCGCCGGTTTGGGATCTCGACTGTGTTGTACCCAGGCGATGCCATTCACATCGGATCGGGATCCGTAATGCCGCTCGAATTGGCGTCAGCCTATACCGCTTTTGCCACGCTCGGCGTCCGGGCTGCTCCGATTGGCATACTTCGCGTTGAGGATGAGTTGGGGAACATGGTTTGGGAGCCGCAGGTTCGCCGAGAGCGCATAATCGACGAGGAACACATGTGGCTGATGACGAATCTGCTGGAAGACGTGGTAAACAACGGTACCGGGTCAGAAGTACGGCGAACAGGATTCAGACATCCGGCAGGAGGCAAGACCGGTACGACGAACGATGGCACCGATGTCTGGTTCGTCGGGTTCACGGCGGAAATGGTCACTGCGGTCTGGATAGGTCTCGACACTCCGCGGAGGATAAAGAGCCACTCCGCCGGAGGCGTGCTGGCTGCACCCGTCTGGGCGAGCTACATGAGCGAAGTGTACGAGTACCGACCCACACCCGGTGGTTGGAGCCGGCCCGAGGATCTCGTGGCACGCCAAATAGACAAAGACACGGGTGAACCCGCCACTCCGTGGTGTCCACGTGAATCCACTATGTACGAGTGG
>JBDGXD010000442.1:0-3467 GCA_039584755.1 Gemmatimonadota bacterium | reverse complement strand
TCAACAGCGCGCCCAGAGCGTTCTGGCGGCACTGACGGGTATGGAGGTTCCACAAGGCGAGATGGCAGCAGCAGGCGTCGGAACCACAGATCCCATTTCAGCAGACGACCCGGAGGCAAGAGCACGCGTCAACCGCAGCGTAACCTTTGGCGTCACGCTGGTACCGGATACCGCTGACGCAGGGAGGTCACAGTGATACAGAAGAAGATCTGTATGATAGGCGTGTTTGGCACCGGGAAGACTAGCCTCGTGAGTCAGTTCGTGCATTCCAAGTTCTCTGACAAGTACCACTCCACTGTCGGCGTCAAGATCGACCGAAAACAGGTAGATCTCAGCGAGACGACCGTCAACCTGCTCTTGTGGGATCTTGCCGGCAAGGACGACTTCGAAGGTCTGCAAACCAGTTATCTGAGAGGGTCGTCGGGATTGCTGTTCGTCGCTGACGGAACGCGTCGCGAGACATATGATCAACTGTTCGAGCTGAGAGAAACAGTGTTCCAAGCAGTTGGAGAGGTCCCATCGATCGTAGCGCTCAACAAGGCAGATTTGACTGACCTTTGGGCGTTGGGGCAGAAGGAGTACGACGCCTTGCTCGCAGCGGATTGGCACATGCTGAAAACAAGCGCTAAGACTGGCGACGGGGTTAACGAGGCGTTCTATTGGCTTGCTGCCGCAACAGTGAAGTCTTAGACCACAGCCGAGGTTGATGGATGCCTGACAACCGTCTCATTGACACTTATGGTCTCACAGACATAGGGAAGGTCCGCAGCAACAACGAGGATCAGTTTCTCGTTGCTACGTTGCGCAAATCCATGGACCTGAAGCACACGAGCCTTACCATCGCGGACTCGTTTGAAAACCTGCGTGATTCGGAAGCACACATACTCGTAGTTGCCGATGGGGTCGGCGGCGTTCCCGGTGGTGAATTCGCCAGCGGGACTGCCGTAGAGGCACTTATCGACTACATCAGTCATACCATGGGCTGCTACTATGGTCACGATGTCGACCGGGAACATGAGTTCATCGGCCAATTAGAGGAAGCGGTTCAGCACACGCATGAGCAGGTGCAGCACGCACATGGCTCGAAGGGCCGTGGACCAGCGACTACCCTCACAATGGTCATATTGATCTGGCCACGTGCGTACATCGTGCAAGTAGGCGATAGCCGCGGATACTACCTACGCAAGGGGCGGCTCAAGCAGTTTACTCGCGACCAGACAATGAGCGAACTCATGGTCGATGAAGGTGTCATGAGTGAGGCAGAGGCACGGGATTCAGGTCTCGATCATGTACTTGCCAGCGCCATAGGTGTCGATGCAAAGCCGTCCATCGGTCTGTTAGACCTGGAGTGGGGAGACACCTTGTTGCTGTGCACCGACGGACTGACCAAGCACCTAACCGACATCGCGATCAGCGAGATCCTACAACGAAGTGGAAGTGCTCACGATCTGTGTCATCAGCTCGTGAGCACGGCACTCGAAAGAGGCGGCAGGGACAACATCACGGTCGTCATCGGCAGGATGGGTGAGGCTGAAGATCGATAGCCAGTCCGCCAATATCAGCGTTAGTCAGCGGCCCTACCCGAATTCGATTCCCTGAGCGAGTGGCAACTCCGTACTCCAATTCACCGTGTTGGTTTGGCGCCGCATGTACGCCTTCCACGCGTCAGATCCTGACTCGCGTCCGCCTCCGGTTTCCTTTTCCCCACCGAATGCTCCGCCTATCTCGGCACCACTAGTACCGATGTTCACATTGGCGATACCGCAATCACTACCTCGCTGCGACAGGAAGTACTCGGCCTCGCGTAGGTGTTCAGTGAAAATGGCAGATGACAGTCCCTGTGGCACCCCGTTGTGCAGCTCCATGGCGTGTTCGATTTCTGCAACCGCCTGCTTTGGTGCAGCGGAAGCAGTGCCATAACCAATGATGTAGAGGATCGGTGCAAAAGTCTCTTCCTGCACGATCGCAAATTTGTTCTTGGCGGCTGCCACACAGGGTTTGACATAGTGGCCACCCGGGTACTCGGGACCATCGAGCGGCTCACCACCGTATAGGATCTCACCACCTTCTTGCTGCACACGCTTGATCGCGTTCTGCAAGTCCGTGACAGCATCCTTTGTCACCAACGGCCCCATGAGAGTCTCTGCGTCACGGGGATCACCGATTCTGATATCTGAGTACGCCGAGCACAACCTGCGTACCAGATCCTCACGTATCGACTCGTGCACGATTATCCGCCGAGTACTGGTACATCGCTGCCCGGCAGTGCCCACCGCGCCAAACAGTATGGCAGGCAACACCAAATCCATATTTGCGTTGGGAGTGACGATGATCGCATTGTTGCCACCCAGTTCGAGGATGGTGCGACCCAAGCGCTCACCGACCACCGCTCCCACCCGGTAACCCATCCGACAACTTCCGGTTGCAGAAACCAGCGGAATCCGCCTGTCATGCAGTAACCTGTCGCCGACGCTCGACCCTTTGCCAACGCTCAGCGAGAAGATCGCCGGATCGACATCATGCTCCTTGCATACCTGCGCCGCAATCTTCGTACATGCAATGGCTGTCAGCGGTGTCTGGCTCGACGGCTTCCAGAGCACGCTGTCACCACATACGGAAGCCAGTGCCGCATTCCAACTCCACACCGCAACAGGGAAATTGAAGGCGCTTATCACCCCAACAACACCCAAGGGGTGCCACTGTTCAAACATCCTATGATCTGTCCGCTCTGACTGCATCGTGAGCCCGTAGAGTTGACGCGATAGGCCCACCGCAAAGTCGCAGATATCGATCATCTCTTGTACTTCACCTTCACCCTCAGCGATGATCTTGCCCATCTCGAGTGTCACGAGCGCACCCAATTCGCTCTTGAGTGCACGCAGTCGATTGCCAAGCTGGCGTACGATCTCACCACGTTTCGGCGCAGGTACACAGCGCCACTCGAGAAAAGCCGTATGCGCCTTCTCGACTATCTGGTCGTACTCCTGCTCGGTCACTTGCTGTACGGTGCCGATGACGGATCCATCGATGGGACTTATCACAGGCAGTTCTGGTCCGGAGCCAATCCACTCCCCACCAAATCCGCCTAGATTGTGTTCGTCTATGCCTAGTGTCTTTAGATAGTCAGTCATGGTAGTTCTTGATGAAGTAAAACGGGACTGGAGACACAGGATTCTAGCACCTTTGAGCAGGCCGTGCCACACACCGCCCGGGCTGTCGTTGAACTAGTAACCGACGGCGTCGCGGAGTGGCGACTACTCTGCCGCGACCTTGCTGAAATACAAGGTATAATCGCCCGGCTTCGATTGGCGGGGATCGCCTACCCGCACATAACTTGGGCTCACCACCCTGTACTCCTTTACGGTCGCATCACCGGATGACGTGGCGGCACTGGCCAAGGGACGGGAAATGTCGCTCTGCGAGTACAGTTCCGTTCTAATTCGGTCGTTTGGTGGGGTATCGCCGAC
>JBDGXD010000441.1:0-3723 GCA_039584755.1 Gemmatimonadota bacterium | reverse complement strand
ATTCTGCTCCTGCAAAGTGGCGGCGGCCTGGAGATGAGGATCAACATTCCGGAGCGAGACGTCGTGTTCGCCGACATGCGCCGGGATTTGGCAGAACTCAACACAAGGGCTAACCCCGAGGTCGAGATAGCAGCAATACCCGGCCGCAGGTTCCCCGCCCGCGTAACCGAGTTTGCCGCCGCAGCTGACCCGGTAACTCGCACGTTCCGTGTAACTGTCGCGTTCACTCCACCTGACGATGTCCAGATCCTACCCGGCATGACCGGCAAGGTGGTCACAAACCCGGCACTTGCCGGTGGCACCCAGAGTCGCTATTGGGTGCCGTCGGCAGCGGTGGCAGTCGCCGACGACGGCGACTGGTACGTGTGGCGCGTAGATCCAGCCACCATGCAGGTAGCTCGTGTCGCGGTTGAAGCCGGCCCCATGTCTGGGGCGGAGGTCGAAATAACCGGTGACCTGGAGCTAGGCGATCTCATCGCCACGTCGGGTGTGCAACACCTCCGCGAAGGAATGAGAGTCAGTCGCGCCGAGCAGAGAGGGTAGGGGAATAGCGACCATGAACCTCGCCGACATCGCATTAAAGAACAGAACCACGACGTTGGTTCTAACCGTCTGCACCGTGGTTGGTGGCATTCTGTCGTACCAGAACCTGGGGCGGCTCGAGGATCCGGAATTCACCATCAAAGACGCCATCATAACGACGCCGTATCCCGGGGCGTCACCTGAGGAGGTTGAAGAGGAGGTAACCGACCGGATCGAGTTGGCCATGCAGCAACTGGGACAGCTCAAAGAGATCAGGCAGTCGACTTCCGAACGGGGCATGTCGACCGTCAAGCCCAGAATCAAGGACCAGTATGACAAGTTCGCGATACCTCAGGTGTGGGACGAGCTACGCCGTAAGGTGAACGACATGCAATCGCAACTTCCACCCGGCGCGGGTCCATCCATCGTGAACGATGATTTTGGAGACGTCTTCGGTATCTACTTCGCGCTGACAGGTGAGGAATACAGCTACCGAGAGCTAGAAGATGTGGCTGATATGCTCCGCACGGAGCTGGCGCTGGTGCAAGATGTTGCCAAGGTGCAGCCGTTCGGTATCCAACGCGAAGCAGTCTATGTCGAGCTCAATCGCGATAGGATGTCGCAGCTTGGCATTCCCACCGAAATGATTGTCGCCGAGTTGCGGCAAAAGAACTTGGTAGTCGATGCCGGCCGTGTTCAGGTCGATCCGGATTTCATCACGCTGGAGCCTACCGGTCAGTTCGGCACCGTTGCGGACTTCGAAGGATTGTTGATAAGTGGTGCTGGCGGAGACGAACAGATCTACCTGCGCGATGTGGCCGACGTCAGGCGCGGCTACTCGGACCCTGCCAACAAGATGCTCCGATTTGATGGCAAGCCCGCAGTCGGACTCGGAATTTCCACGGTGCCCGATGGCAATGTAGTGACGATGGGCGAAGCACTCAACGAGCGGCTCGCCGAGCTGCGGGACCGCATCCCCTTGGGTATCGAGTTCGGCATAATCTCGCTACAGTCCGATGCCGTTACCACGGCAATCTCCAGTTTCATCGTTAGCCTACTCCAGGCAGTGGCCATTGTTATCGCGGTGCTACTTCTATTCATGGGGCTGCGGAGCGGGCTGCTCATTGGGTTCGTACTATTCCTGACCATCGCTGGCACATTCATCGTGATGGCCACGCAGGGCATAACCCTCGAGCGGATCTCGCTGGGTGCACTCATCATCGCACTCGGCATGCTGGTCGACAACGCGATAGTTGTGGTTGACGGCACGCTCGTGCGAATGCAGCAGGGTATGAAGCCGGAAGAGGCTACCTCAGCGGTCGTCAAGCAGTCGTCTTGGCCGCTGCTGGGTGCTACCTTCGTGGCCATCCTCGCATTTGCCGCGATCGGCACGTCACAGGACAACACCGGCGAGTACACACGCTCCCTGTTCTACGTGATCTTCTATTCGTTGTTACTGAGCTGGGTCTTCGCCGTCACGGTGACACCTGTGTTGTGCGTGATGTTCCTCAAGGTTTCGAAAAAGGCAGGTGCCGTCGATCCCTACGGCGGGAAGTTCTATCAGGGATACCGCAAGTTCCTCTCTGCTTGCATCCGCTTCCGCATCCCGACGATGGGTGCCGTGGTGGCAATGTTTGTAGTAGCGATGATGGGTTTTGGGCTGATACCCGGCGGTTTCTTTCCCGCGTCCACGCGGCCACAGTTCATTGTCGACTTTTTCATGCCCCAAGGAACTCACATCGAAGAGACCCTGGCCAACATGGAAGAAATCGAACAGTACGTCATGGGCCAGGAAGGAGTTACCCATGTAACGTCAGTGGTCGGTGGTGGATCGCTCCGCTTCCTACTCACGTTTACCCCGGAGAAAGACAACCCGGCGTACGGCCTAATGCTCATCGACGTCGAGAGTTTCCAAGACATAGAGCGGATCGCACCTGGGTTACAGGAACATCTCAACGCGAGCTACCCGGGCGCCGTGTCAGACGTGAAGAAGTTCCTGTTGGGGCCAAACGAGGGTGGCCGAATCCAGGCCCGCCTAGTTGGCCAGAATCCCGACACTCTACGGATGCTAGCCGACCAGGCAATGGCAATTCTCAGGGCTGACCCAGGCGCAAAGGGTGTCCGTATCGACTGGGCCGAGCGCGTCAAGAAGATACAGCCGATAATTGCTGAAGAGCAGGCAAATCTCAACGGCATCAGACGCTCCGACATTGCTCAGGCGGTACGTCAGGGATTCCAGGGAGAGGCGGTCGGCATCTATAGAGAAGAGGACAAACTCCTTCCGATCATCCTGCGGGCACCGGAACCCGACAGATCTGACATCACCAGCATCCAGAATCTGCAAATCTGGAGTCCGGCGGCAGGCAGCATGATCCCGCTACGCCAAGTCGTTTCTGGGTTCGAAACCGTGTGGGAAGACGAGATCATCATGCGCAAGAACAGAAAGCGCACGATTATCGTACATGCAAACCAGGTGAGCGGGCCGGCGAGCGATCTGTTCTTTCGCATCAAGGCGGACGTCGAAGCCATCGAATTCCCGCCCGGTTATCACTTGGAGTGGGGCGGCGAGTACGAAGACTCAGGCAATGCTCAAGCCGGGCTCACGAAGATGCTACCCATCTTTCTTCTGTTGATGGTGCTCATCGTGATAATGCTGTTCAACAACCTGCGCCAACCGCTGATCATCTGGCTGGTGGTGCCGTTGTCACTGATCGGCGTCACTCTGGGCCTTGTAACGACGCAGAATCCCTTTGACTTCATGGCAATCCTGGGATTCTTGAGCCTGGTAGGCATGTTGATCAAGAACGCAATCGTTCTGATCGACGCGAGGGCAATGCGACCTACGATGCCATCATGAACTCCGGGGTGAGCCGCCTGCGGCCGGTCGCAATGGCAGCGGCGACAACTGCACTGGGCATGATCCCACTGTTGCAGGACCCCTTCTTCATCGCGATGGCGGTGACGATCATCTTTGGACTCTTGTTTGCAACTGCCCTCACGATGATCGTGGTGCCGACGCTGTATGCGGTGTTCTATCGGGTGAAGTCACCGTAGGGAATGCAGAATGCAGATTGCAGAATGCAGATTGCAGAATGTAGAATGTAGATTGTAGAACGATGGCGTCGATCAGGCGTTTGTTAGCGCCTCCGTCTGTTCCAGCGCCTGCTGGCAGCGTTCCACCGTAACAGTGCGGCCATCGAC
>JBDGXD010000440.1:0-3489 GCA_039584755.1 Gemmatimonadota bacterium | reverse complement strand
GACCAAACGCAGTAGACGGGCGGTGAGTCCGGCATCGTCGCTTATTACTGCTCCGACATCCGCCGAGGAGCTGTACGAATCGTTCATTACTTCGAGCAGCCGGGTGTATACCATCGGCAGAGTGGGGACCTTGACCGGACACTTGAGGATCTCGGATACGCTAGGCACGGGAACCACCTTCCCTCGCCAACCGGCGGGCGCACTCGCGGAAGAGTTGCACCATCAACTCGTGCTCCAGATCGGTGTGACGGAAAAACTCCTTGGCCGCCTCTTCGTGCTCTGGGAGGACTTCGGCATCCATGGTTGCGCCAGCTCCATCATCGCCCTCGCCACCCGCGATCTCGATCTCGATCACACCCCACATCTTGAACAGACGAAGCTCTTTCTCGCTGATTTCCTTGCCAGCCCTAGCCAGCAGCTGCCCGTTGCGGTCCGTCACATCGGCCGCCAGCTCCATCCCCGGCTGGGCGTTCTCCAATCTCATTGGCGCCATGGCACCCGCTCCCGTTTTGTAGATCCCGTCAATGACTTTATCGGCGGGAGTACGTGAGGACTTGAGAGGGAGCAGGAGGAAGCGTGCAGAGTACAGAGTACAGAGTGCAGAGTGCAGAGTGCAGAGTACAGAGTGCAGAGTGCAGAGTACAGAGTACAGAGTGCAGAGTGCAGAGTGCAGAGTGCAGAGCAGGAGATGGCCGCTCCCTGTGCGGAGGCAAGGCTTGGGGAGACGGCGAACGGGTCGGATGACCGGGATTCCGCGATGCCGGCCCCGCCATTACCTTCTACGGCTCACTCGAGCCCACGAGGACGACCATGCCCGACGTCACACCCATTCGCGAAGTCATCGACCTCACCGATCCAGCTGCCAACATCATCTTCAACATGACGGTTGATGAGGCCCGGCAGCGCGTCGCCGGGGGTGATGCTGCCAGTGTCAGGGAGATCGACGGGCAGTTTGCATTGGTTGCACAGTCCGGGATCGCCGTTCGGATGGCGCGGTCGTTGGGGCTGCCGTTGCGGTATTTCGTGGCGAAGCGAGAGGACGGTCCGTCCTTGGTGGTATCCGACCGGATCGACACGATCCAACGGTGGCTCGAGGACGAGGGCCTGGGTGACCAGTTTCATCCTTCGTACACTCGGATGGTACCGGCCCACTACGTGACGGCGGTGTCACTCGTTGGCTGTCCCGATCCCAATCCAACGTACGAGAGGTTCTTTGAACCGCAGAGAGAGAGCCTACCGAACGATACCGCTGACATCGGCCATAAATACATCGCCGCCTTGGACGCAGAGATCAACAAGTGGCTCGATCAGATACCGGACGATGCACCGATCGGCGTGCCCTTCTCCGGCGGCATCGACAGCGGCTCGGTGTTCCTGTTGACCTACAGCGCAATGTTGCGACTCGGAATCAATCCGGCACGTCTCAAGGCGTTCACGTTGAGCGTTGACGGCCGTGGTAAAGACCTCGCTCAGGCACGGGAGTTCTTGGAGACACTCGATCTGCAGTTGTTCCACGAGACAATCGACGTACCCGCTGGCGCTGTGGACTATACCGATACCATTCGAGTGATCGAGGATTACAAGCCACTCGACGTGGAAGCCGGTACCATGGCGTTGGCGCTGTGCCGCGGTATCAGAGAACGCTATCCCGATTGGAAGTACCTGATCGACGGCGATGGTGGCGATGAGAACCTCAAGGACTACCCCATTGAGGAGAATCCGGAACTCACCATACGCAGTGTGCTGAACAATCGCATGCTGTACCACGAGGGTTGGGGTGTCGATTCCATCAAACACTCTTTGACTTACAGTGGCGGTCTCAGCCGAGGCTGCACGCGGACGTATGCACCAGCGTCGCTGTACGGCTTCAAGGCGTTCAGCCCTTACAAGCTTCCCAACGTCATCGAGCTGGCCGAGGGTATTCCTTTTATAGAGCTCACCAATTGGCAGCACGAGCGGCTATACGAGCTGAAGGGCGAAGTGGTGGCACAAGGTGTCAAGGCTGTCACCGGACTGGACATGCCTGTATTCGAGAAATGCCGGTTCCAGGACGGAGCCGCTGACGATGAGCTGCTTGCCACACGGTTCCCCGACAACCCCGGTGCCTATCGGCAAGCATTCAATGCCGTCTTCCAAGCCTAACGAACCACTCATCGACGACAGTTGGATCCTGGACCAGCGCGGTCAACGCAATCCCGTTGACCCGCTGCGTACCTACGCCTACACAGTGGAGGCGGAACGCTCTGCGGCCGGCACGATCACGGACGTAGCCACGATATTCATTAGTAATAAGGAATGTCCCTTCCGCTGTCTCATGTGTGACCTGTGGCAGAACACAACGACGTTGCGAGTGCCCGACGGAGCCGTAGCCCGTCAGATCGAATGGGCGTTGGCGCAGCTGCCAACAGTAAAGCACGTGAAGTTGTACAACGCCGGGAGTTTCTTCGACGGCCAGGCGATACCTCACTCAGAGTGGCCGAGCATAGGGGAACTGCTCAGTGAGGTTGAAACCGTCATCGTAGAGTCTCATCCCAAACTCGTTGATCAACGTTGCATTGAGTTTGCGGAGATGTTGCGCCCACGGTTACAGGTGGCACTCGGATTGGAGACCGTGGATCCCAATGTCCTGCCTCGGCTCAACAAACGCATGACGTTGGACGACTTCGAGCGGGCGGCGCGATTCCTGACCGATCACGAGATCGACACGCGTGCGTTCATTCTGCTGCGCACGCCGTTCCAATCCGAGCAGCAGGGTGTCGACTGGGCCAACCGTTCGTTGAACTACGCGTTTGAAGTCGGGCTCGAATGCTGCGTCGTGATCCCAACCCGAACGGGTAACGGGGCAATGGATGTGCTACAGCAAGAGCGACACTTCGAGCCACCCGCCTTGAGCAGTCTCGAAACGGTTTTGGAGTACGGCATCAATCTGGGACGTGGCCGCGTGTTCGCCGACCTGTGGGATATCGAGAAGTTCTACTGCTGTGGCAAGTGTGGACCCTCGAGGAAAGAAAGGCTCAATCAGATGAACCTGACGCAGCAGGACTTGCCCGCAGTACGATGTGAGTGCAACAACGGGAGCCAACGCGGCCCCCGGGCTGCCGCCCGGGGTTAATGAGATCGTGGCAGTTGTCGCACGAACTGCCGGCCAGCTTCTGGTCCTCGATCTTGCCTGAGTGACAGGTCTGGCAGTCGTCAAGCCGAGTCCCGACTATTGAAGGAGAGGAGCGTTACTAGTCTCATTCGGATTCTCGTTTCTTCCGAGGATCGGACACTTCGTGGATCACCCGCCGGTACAATACCGAGTAGTGTCGGTAGCGGCCCGGCATGTGGGAGCCGACAGAACCGATTACAATCACTGCAAGCAGAATCGGCAGGCGATAGTCCCAAGCCAGCGGCACGGCGCATATCAGGGCCACTTTCGCCATCGTCAAAACCCCGCGGGCTTGGTGAAACCAGAGCAGTCTAGGTCCAGCCTCGACCAAGGCCAAT
>JBDGXD010000439.1:0-3496 GCA_039584755.1 Gemmatimonadota bacterium | reverse complement strand
CGGATGCTGGGACGCTCCGCAACGGGGACTCTCGCAAGCCCGATGGCGGCGAGTCGGAAGAACCGGCGACCAAACGGACCCAGCCACACAGCGTGTGGCGTCGACCGACTGACGTGGCTGCCCACCAGACTTGATAACGCCCATCCCACCGGTCCCAACGCCAGGATGGTTCCGCTCACACCGAGCGACATGAGTCCCAGGCGCCACGCTTCCGGCATGGAACCCAACGAGAGAGCAATCACAAGCGCGGTGACCGCCAGCGCCAGTCCACCAGCGCCGAGGCGAAGCGCCATTGTGGGGGAAGGCACCCCGACGCGCCGGTTAGATGCCGTGGAAGTTCCGGAACTTTCAGCGGCCTGCACCTTCACGATTTCGCGGAACTCGTCATAGCTGATGCCCTGCACCAGAACATCGCGTGCGGCCGCCACGAGCACAGCGGGAGGGTAGATTAGTTCCAGCACCAGAATCCACGCTACGAAGATTAAGAGCGGCACGTGTCCGATGCCGAATCCGCCGAAGGCACCGATGCTGTATGCGAGCACCCCGCCCAAGGGAGCCAGCACCATGAGCCGCCGGCTGGTGTTCCGCGCCAGCCGGAGAAATTTGTCGACGACCGTGGGTACCTGACGCATTGCGCCGCCGACGTCGCCGACGGCGTTCGCGAACTCCTCCGCAGTCGCGAAGCGGTCGGCCGGGTCCTTGGCAAGACAGCGGTCAATGATCTCCGCCAACCTTCCGGGGACGCCGGTTCGCAGCTCGATCACCGACGGTGCCGGCTCGGTCTCTTGCAGCATGAGGATCTGCTCCGCTGTGTCCGCGCTAAACGGTAGCTGGCCGGTGATTGCGTTGAACGCGGTCACTCCGAGCGAGTAGATGTCACTCCGAGCGTCCACGGGGTGACCCGCAGCTTGTTCCGGGCTCATGTAGTAGGCGGTGCCAACGATCTCGTCCCCGTGCGGATCGTCGGTGTGCCGGGCGATGCCGAAGTCGGTCACGAGGGCTCGTCCGCCTTCCCGTTCGATCATCACGTTGTCCGGCTTCACATCCCGATGCGTGATCCCGCGAGCATGGGCGTACCCCAACGCCCACGCTATCTCGATCAGCACTCGCGTCGCCTCGCGGATCTCGAGCATCCCCCTCTGCCGGATTCGCTGGCCGAGGGTCTCGCCCGCCACGTAGCCCATGACGAAGAAGACGATGTCCCCATGCTCCTCGACGGCGTGGATGGGGACGATGTTGGGTTGAGAGAGCAAGCCTGCTGTTCGTGCCTCGCGCAGGAAGCGCTTGCGAATGGTCTCGTTGGCCGCCAGTTCGGGATCCAGCAGCTTGATCGCTACAGGCCGGCCGAGGGTTACGTCCCGCGCCAAATAGACCACGGCCCCTCCGCCACGTCCGATTTCCCGCTCCAGCGAGAACCGGCCGACGACTACGGTCTGGAGCGCGATGAACTGCGGCGTGTGCCGCACGGCCTCAGTTACCGCCACTCACCTGCGGCTCCTGGCATAGCAGGTCACCGTTCATCCCGCTGCGGCGCGGGACTCGTTGCCGCAAAGCGCCCAGCGCGAAATGTGTCAGCTAGGGCCAGCGGCACTTCAGCCTCGGCCTCGACTACTCGCGCCCGCATCTCTTGAGTTCTAGCACTCATCTCCTGCTCCTCTGCCACGGCCATCGCGCGCCGCCTCTCGGCCTGGGCCTGCGCGATCCGCTTGTCGGCTTCGGCTTGATCCGTCTGTAACTCGGCGCCGATGTTCCTGCCCACGTCCACGTCGGCGATATCGATCGAGAGAATCTCGTATGCGGTGCCGGCGTCCAGCCCTTTGCGCAGAACCGTCTCAGTGATGTGGTTGGGGTTCGCGAGCACGTCCTTGTGAGAGTCCGCTGAGCCGATGGTCGAGACGATCCCCTCGCCGACCCGGGCGAGGATGGTCTCTTCGCCAGCGCCACCGACGAGTCGTTTGATGTTCGCCCGTACCGTCACGCGCGCGACGGCCGTTAACTGAATACCGTCTTTGGCCATGGCCGCGACCTTCGGTGTCTCGATTACCTTCGGGTTCACGGATACCTTGACCGCTTCGAGGACATCCCGGCCGGCCAGGTCGATAGCAGCGGCAGTCTGGAACTGAAGCTCTATGCCCGCCTTGTCCGCCGAGATCAACGCTTGTGTGACGCGGCCGACGCTACCTCCGGCCAAGTAGTGTGCTTCCAGCTCGTTGACGTTCAAACCAAGTCCCGCCTTCGTTGCCGCAATCAAAGGACGAACGATCGACGGCGGACTGACCTTCCTGAGACGCATGCCAACCAGGGTTCCCATCCCGATTCGCACGCCTGAGAACCAGGCCTCGATCCACAGCCGTACCGGGATGTAGGAGACCAACATCCCGACGAAAACAATGCCCAGGAGAAGCATCACCGGAAGAAGCCAGGTGAGTTGTGTCACGTCATTCATCGTACGTTCCCTTCCTCAGTCGTTGTGCTCGCAGGGTCAAAACGCCGCGCATTGTCCGTTCAGGATTGCGCACTCACAAATGACGGCGGACAACAAGGTTGCGCCTGCAGGTGACGCAGGACATCAAATGAGTGTCGAGCTGCGTTGCACCTGGTATGTGATCCTTCGTGAGGGGGCAACCACACCGAGGACATTCGACCGTCTCGTGTGAGGATATCACGCCCTTGCGAATCGCCGCGATTTCCTCCGTAGCAAAGGGAGGGTTGGTGGATTGAGTAGTCGGCTCTGTGGATGTCGTTGATTCCGTCTCACGGTGCCAGGCCTCCGTGGTGATCTCAACGTGGTGTCCGGCAGTACAGTGGAATGCACCCTGTGTGATGACGACCGAGTCCACACCCACGACTCGAGCTTCTAGGACCACCTGACTCGACTTGGTGTCTACGAGATTGAATCCTCTCGCCTTGGCCACAAAGTCGAAACGTTCGCGGTCGTTGAACGTCCACTCATTCCGTCGTAGTCTTGCTATGTGTTCGCCTCCGGCGCCGTAGAGATCCATGGTGAGCAGCAATTCGGAATCAAACGGTCCCCACTCCAGGAAGATCTGCCGTTTGCCTCGTACACTGATGATGCCGTCCGTATTACGCAGGCGATTCGAGCCGATAGTCAACTGCATATGATCTCCCGTTTCATGTGGCCTACCCGGTCTTCCTCACCAACCGTCTTTCCAAACACCAACCAGCGGGATCGCCTTAAGACAGCCCTCGCGGACCGTTCACGCTGGCAGACGTGGCGAGGCGTGGTTTCCCAACGCGACTGCGTGCTGGCATCGCCCTATCTGTGACCGGACGGCCGTATGATGGGTCTCCCCTCGGAGAGTATCGGTCGGGCCGGTCCGACGAGAAGAGACCTTTTCAAGTTAACGGGCTATCAGGCTTTGATTCTCTTGGTCTTGGTTTTCGCGCCACCTGCTTTGATGGCGACCTTCACAGCATCTTCCATCGGATCCTTGAAGGGCACCTCGATTCGGAGCAAGCCGTGCGCGTAGATCGC
>JBDGXD010000438.1:0-3506 GCA_039584755.1 Gemmatimonadota bacterium | reverse complement strand
TCGGGGGAGGGACGAACACTGCTTGCTCCGGTCACCAGGTTGGGTGACACCGTGGTTGTGGGCAACATCAAGTTGAGTGGTTTTGGCCGTATAGCTCGGCTTGCATCGCCACCGTACTATGGCGGTGTGCTTCGCGAGCTGCCGTTGGGAACCGTTCCCGCCGCCGACTTGAACGGCAACGGAACCAACAGAGATGAATTCCCGGTGATCGTGGCCAAGGCGAGCAGCGGTTGGTTTGCAGTCACGGATACCGATGGGGACCGCGCGGTTGACGACGAGACACCGATCAGGGACTTCGCCGAGGCCAACGAGACGTTCACCTATCTGCCGGGACCGAATGCCGTTGGGCCGGGGCCGACTACGGTGGCCGTGAACCTAGCGGACGTAGACGGGACACCGATTCTCGACTTTTTCTTCGACAACTCGAGTCACGGGACGCACGTAGCCGGAATCGCCGCCGGTCACAACATGTTTGGTGTGGAAGGGTTCAATGGTGTGGCACCGGGTGCTCAACTACTCGGCCTCAAGATCGCCAACAATGCTCGGGGTGGCATCTCGGTAACCGGTAGTGTGCTGCGCGCCATGAACTACGCAGCCGACTTCGCACAACAGCGCGACCTGCCGTTGGTGCTCAACCTGAGCTACGGTGTGGGGAACGAACTCGAGGGATCAGCCGCGATCGACTCGATCATCGATGAGTTCGTACTCAAACACCCCCATGTACTGTTTGTGATTTCAGCTGGCAACGACGGTCCCGGCATTTCGACTGTGGGATTCCCCGGGTCGGCCGAGTACGCCATATCGGTGTGTGCGCTGTTCCCCGGTGTGTTCACCATGCCCCCCCGACCGGGCACTGCACCGCCCGATGACTTCGTGGCGTGGTGGAGTGCCAGAGGTGGCGAACTGGCGAAACCGGATTTATGCGCTCCGGGTGTGGCGTACTCCAATGTTCCGCGCTGGCATACCGGTGAGGAGATTCAACCGGGCACCAGCTTCGCCGCTCCGCAAGTAGCAGGCGTCGCCGCACTATTGCAGTCGGCCACGGTGCAACGCGGCAGGAAAGCGAGGGCGATCGACCTCACCCGCGCGTTGATGAACACCGCAGTCATGCCGCACGGCGCCAACCGGCTCGATGCGGGCGCCGGTGTTCCCAACATCGGTGCAGCCTACCGTTGGCTCATGGCCTCACATCAGGCGGGACTGTACTCGGTGCGCGCTCTGCCGGATGGTGACAATACGTCTCGTGGCACCGCGGCGTACCGCAGGTCGGGACTCGCTCCCGGTGACACCCTGCAGCGCTTCGAGGTCACGTCGGTGGGTGGTCAGCCGGCTGCTCAACTGCAGCTCGAGTCGGACGTCGCGTGGATTACCCATCCTCCCGTGATCGAGCCACGCGGCAGACCGGTCACGATTCCGTTGCGCTATGAAGCAGCCGAGTTGCCTGCAACTCCTGGTGTCCATGTGGGAACAGTCTCGGCCCGACCGGTGACCGATACAACTGCCGGACCGTCGTTCAGTCTGGTCAATACGGTGGTTGTTCCCCATTCACATGGGGCTCCATTCAGCTCCCGTGAGGAACTGGATCCGGGTGAGCAACAGCGTTACTTCTTCGAGGTCCCGCAAGGATCTGGAGGCTTGAACGTGCGCTTCCGGGTTAGCGGAGTCGCGACTGACGCTACTCTTTACCTGTTTGAACCCAGCGGACAGCCGCAGCGCGGTACCAGCAGCGTTGTGGGAATGCTTGGCTCGTGGGCTAACATCGATGTTTCCGGTGACGACCTGCTGCCGGGAGTCTACGAAGCGGTTGTGGTGGCGCCCCCCGCCGCAGGTGTCGAATACGAGATCGAAACGGCCGTACCGACACTCAGTCTCACTGCGATCTCCGACGGACCTGCGGTAACGGCCAGGAACACCAGTACCAGAAGTGTCACTGCCTCAATCACGGCGATGGTAACCGGAGCGGTCCTGGTGCAGCAGGTGGGTGGCGAAGGCTCCACTCCCTACACTATAAGAGTCCCGCAGCCGCCATGGGCGGAGCGCATGGTGCTGGAAGTTGAGCTGCCACCGGACTACTGGCCGGGGATCACCGATTTCGGTGTGACTCTGTTCGACACAACCGGGGCCAAGCTGGTCGACAATCCACTGAATTACGCGCTCGGACGTCAGAAGCTGGCACTCGACACGCTTGACTATGGCGGTGATCTTCTGGTTGAGTTGCTTCCCGCTTATGCACATCTACAACCCCAACCCAGTTGGACCGGTGAGCTGCGAGTGGAATTCCTGCTGCGCGAACCACTGCCACTCGACACAACTGCTGCGGCAACGGAACAGCTGCGTCTGGCCTCTTTGGAGGAGAAACGCGTGAGCCTTCCGCCTGTACCGGCCGGTTTCATACTTCCGCGAGGATTCGATCCGGTAGTAGAAGTGATCGCCCTGACTTCGACCGGTTTGACTACGGTGCGACGCGGTAGGGTGACCGTACCGCAAACGGGTTCGTGAGCGTCAACGCCCGCTCACCACGCTGACATGGCAAGACACGAGACGATCAGAATAGCGTCCGGTCAAGGTTTCTGGGGCGACTGGCTCGAGGCTCCCATCCGTCAGGTTACCGGAGGGCCGATCGACTATCTCATGATGGATTACCTGGCCGAGGTAACCATGTCCATCATGCAGAAACAGCGATCACGCGATCCGGCACTGGGGTATGCCAAGGATTTCGTGCCACTCATGGATCAACTGCTTCCCGAAATCGTGGAGCGCGGTATCCGCGTGACCGCGAACGCCGGGGGCGTCAATCCCCTGGCTTGTGCTGAAGCGGTTATAGCCTGTGCCCGAAGACGAGGGCTGGCAGGCAATGTGAAAGTCGGGTTGGTGACTGGAGACGACATTCTGAGTCGGCTGGACCAGTTGATCGAGCAGGGGCACGAGTTGAACAACATGGACACGGGAGAGCCACTCGCGCCAATGCTGGACCAGGTGCAGAGCGCCAACGTGTATCTGGGTGCGCACCCCATCGCTAAGGCCCTGCGGCAGGGTAGCGATATAGTGATAACCGGTCGGGTCACCGATACCGGACTCGCTCTCGCACCGATGCTTCACAGCTTCGATTGGAGCGAAAGCGATTGGTCCAAACTCGCTGCCGGCACTGTGGCCGGACACATCATCGAGTGCGGTGCCCAGTGCACCGGTGGTAACTGCCTGGTGAACTGGGAACGCATTCCCCGCATGGAGGATCCGGGTTATCCCATCGTAGAGGTCTCGCCCGACGGTGAGTTCGTCGTGACCAAACACGAAGGCACCGGCGGGAGGGTGAGTGTTGCCAGTGTTACCGAGCAGCTCTTGTATGAAATGGGTGACCCGCACAACTATATCACCCCCGACTGCACCGTCGACTTCACGTCGATTCGGTTGCAGCGCGCTGGAAAGGATCGAGTGAAGGTCACCGGTGTGAGCGGCGGTGCTGCTACTGACTCGCTCAAGGTCTCGATCTCATATTCCTGGGGATA
>JBDGXD010000437.1:0-3510 GCA_039584755.1 Gemmatimonadota bacterium | reverse complement strand
CGGCCACCAGCGTGGCGAACGCACCGCGCGCCAGCCACTTGATCATCCTACCTCTCATGATACCCTCCTTGTGGGGGTTGGGTCAGTGGTGCGGTCTTCGTCTCCCCGCCGAGTTATCAATCTGGGGCTCTTGACATGCAGCGACGATCATCGAACGTGAGCGAGGGGTCACGCATCGTGCGATCGAGTCCGGAACTAAGTGCTTGGCGCCGCGGCATTTGTCGAATCGACGTCATCCGATTGGAGGGCACCGTCATCGAATGGCGGTGGGGGGTCATCGGATGGTGTGTGTTACGGGCCCTGACAGCCGGCCGACGGAGAGTGCGATGGATACGGAAAGCAACTGCAATGTATGGGCGGCGCAGAGCTTGTTGCGATGTGGTGAGAGGATGCCCTCGGCTTCAGGCTTCGAGACAAGGCGCCGCTGGAGCGGCTGGTTCTAGCCGAGTGACACGTTCACGCGTTCGCAAGGAATGTCGCGATGTGCTAGGCGCACACGTTGGGCTCATCGATTCACCAGCATTCCGACGACCGCACCCGTGCCAGTCGAGATCGCCGAGGTACAGTCTCTGAGAGGGGAGATGAGAAAGCGTGCGATTCAGAGCGGTTCGTTGAACTTGTCGACAGTGAGTTGTGCTTGCTTCAGGATATGAGATAGGGTGGAACGCTTGATCGGCTGATGCGCGGGGACGATGAGCTTGAGCGTATCGTTGCGCGTGTGTTTCTGGAGCCGAATGTGGCTCCCGCGTTGTCGTACCACGACCCAACCATCTCGCTGCAGAGCCCGAACTACCTTCTGTGATTCAGGACCGGCACTCTTGTCATACGGCTATCTTGACCACCTCAACATCTCTCGCAAAAAGAGTGTCATCCTCAGCTGGTTCGAGACACAACTGAATGGCATCTTCGATATTTGCCAGCGCCTCCTCTCGGCTGTCACCTTCGCTGATGCAACCAGGCAAGGCCGGGACCGTGACCGTGTACCCACCGTCTTCACTTGGTTCCAGCACAACTCGTAGCTTCATGGTCACCTCCCTTTGCTGCAGCATATACTGCGACGGCCGTCTGTGGCAAGGGCGTGTCTACGCGCAGGAATACGGCGCGCACCTTCTCAGGGATCAACTCGACAGGATGACGCAACCTGAGTTGGTGAAGCATCGGCTTTGAGACGACGGCCAGTGTTGGTCGGCGGAGTTGGGTGCTAGCACGCGGCGTGGACTCGTGGCTGCGTACCAGGCGGGGTTGGAGATGCGAGCATATCACGCCGCCGAGACCACGCGGCCGTCAGGCGCCCACTGGAACTCACTGCCGCCGGGCGTGCGATGGGCTGGCGAATCTGCGTTGATTCGCTTTGTTCAGTGTCGATCTGCGGCAGGAAGCGAGGAGCTCTAGACAGACCGTCGAGCAGCGCACTGTCACAGACACCAATCTGCTCCGATCAGCGCCATCTGCGTAATCAGCTGCCCAGCGAATCCGGAATCCACCCCGGCGTCGTTACCGCCTTGACGAAATCCTCCATGCTCGTGTCGGTGTCCTGCAGCACCTTGCGGCCGTCCGGGAGGACTAAGAGGATACGGCGCTGGTGGGAGAGTGCCTGTTCCCAGTCAGAATTAGCGAACGCGGGCCCCGGCAACCGTTCGAAGTACCTGTGTGTCGCCTCCAGGCATAGGCTTACACCGGGAGTGAAGCTGCTGGTCGTCCAGTCCTGGGCCGCGACCCACACATCCAGTATCGCATCGTGCGGGACGCGCACCCACCTCGTGCCGAGGGCGGGGTCGGTGTACTGGGGCAAAGTCGCGAGGTCAACCGGTTCGGAGAGGAACAGTGGATCCCTGTAAAACGGCCTCGTGAAGTTCATCGGCCGAAGGCCGATATCCTGCAGATTCGGCACGTCCGGATTGTCGGCGTTACGGTAGCCTCCCCATTCGAAGTCGGCATGGCTCAGGTCATAGAGTCCGGCGTGCACGGGTCGGTGATCCAGAGCTGACTTGGCGATGAGCACTGCCTCACCCGGCTGCAGGGGATAGTCTGTGCCTGCACCAGGAAACCGAAAGACCTCACTCGTCCAGACACCGGCAGGGTCGTTGCGCACGACAGCTGTCTGGGCACACGGCCAAGCGGGATATTCCCAGGCCTTATCCCACCCCCGTCCCCAATACTTGCCGTCCAGATGGACCGTGGTGTCCGAGTTGTTGTAGATTTCGAAGTACTTGGCGTCGGGGTATGAGATTCCTCCGGTCTCCCAATGCGAGGGCTCGGTCAGGAAGAACTCGCTGAAGACCAGCGAGCCCCGACGGTCGGGCATCACGGTGACGCCCCGCACGACCCCGGGTGACACCCTGATCCGACGGCCGCCTGCGAGGAGCCGCGCAGTGCTATCCGCTTGTACTACTTCGGCAGCAGTCAACGACCGCGTCACTTCCACCTCGTACAGCCCCGCCAACTGGTCGACGAACGTGGCCATGCCCGTGGTGTCCGCCATGGACACATGCCAGTAGCCCACGGCATAGGGCTCCTCCGCCCTGTGCACGCGGACCTGAGCGCCGGGAACTCCGACCGTCCAACCGAGGGTTTCACTAAGGTCCGCATAGGGAGTGTCGATCACGGCACGGATCGTGAGGGCGGGCACGTCGCTGGCGCTCTTTTCGGGCGCCAGCAGCAGCACCTCGCCCGGATCGCAGGCAGGGACCAGGAGAAGCAGTCCGACTATCCAGCGACGCATCCTCACCAAGCACTCCAATTCACCGTGGCGTGCCCGGCGCCCAATGCAGGACGCCGGGCGGACCATACATTCACATGCTCCAGAGGTGCGGCAACCGAGTGCCCTACCGCAGGAAACACGTGCAGCACGGGCCCACACACGTGCCGCCGTCGTAATCCAGGAGCTCGCAGGCGTCGCTGCATGAGCCATCCAAGTTCGCCAGTGGCGGGCACGTCCCCGCACTCGGCTCCGGGCAGTCATCCCCGGCCGCATACTGCGGCCCGACTGCCAGCATCACCCCGGCCACCAGCGTGGCCAAGGCGCCGCGCACCAGCCACTTCATCATCCTGCTTCTCATAATACCCTCCTTGTGGGGGTTGGGTCAGGGTGGGGCCGACGCATCTCCCCCACCCAATCGTCCCGGTCCGCCGGGCCCGGGCGGACCAAGCGATGCAACTCGACGCTGGCCGCCGAAGCTCGTGCGGCGGCCACCACCGAGTCGATCGCCGGCGGCGATTCCAGCACGCCGAGCCGCGTGTATGCCATACGGCCGTCCTGGTTGACGAGCAACACCAACGGCACCCCGCTCACCCGGTACAGTCCCACGAGCCGGGGCCCGGGATTCGCGATCACTGGGAGCTGGAGACCCTGCTCGGCGGCGTATGCTGCCGCGATGGACGCCGAATCGAGCGCCACGCCGTACAGCGCGATGCCGTCGCCGTCCAGACGCTGGGCGATGGTGTTCCAAGCGGGCACCGACGCGCGGCAGTAGGGACACGTGTGATTGAAGAAGAACAGGAGTTGGCGCC
>JBDGXD010000436.1:0-3514 GCA_039584755.1 Gemmatimonadota bacterium | reverse complement strand
GGGACTCGAGCAGCTCTGCGCGCGGGATCCCGAAATCGAGGTCGTGGGCCAATGCGCCGACGGCCGTGCAGCGGTGGCCGCGATCGAGCAGGTAGAACCCGACCTGCTACTGCTGGACATCCAGCTGCGAGACATGGATGGATTCGACGTGCTTCGTGCGGTCGGGCCGGACCGCATGCCATACGTGATCTTCGTGACCGCCTACGACCAGTTCGCGCTGCGTGCGTTCGAGGTCCATGCCCTGGACTACCTGCTCAAGCCATTCGGTGACAAGCGCTTCTTCGCTGCGATCGCCAGAGCCAAGCAGGCCATACATCAGGCCGGCAGCGGTGACCTGCGCACTCGGCTCGTCGCCCTACTCGAAGCGGTCGTGGCCGAGGATCGAGTTGAAGCGGGGGCGATGCACGCCACGACCGGTTCCGTCACTGCGACCCCGACAGTTGCATCCAGGATCGCGGTGAAGGAGACGGGCAGCGTATTCCTCGTCAAAGCGGACGAGATCGATTGGATTGAGGCCGCGGATTACTGCGCCAAGCTGCACGTGCGCGACAAAGTGCACATCATACGCGAGTCCATGAAATCCCTCGCGGCGAGACTCGATCCTGCGCGGTTCTTCAGGGTAAGTCGCTCCGCCATAGTGAACCTGGATCGCATCCGCGAGATCCAGCCCTTCAGCCGCGGCTCACAGGTCGTGATCCTCAAAGACGGAACGCAGATAATCCTCTCCCGCAGCCGCAGAGAGGCGCTGGGACGCGTGTTGGGACAGTCGTTGTGACGCGCAGAGACCACCCGCTTGGCAGAGTTACGGTGCTGCGAGTGGCGCGGGCGCCGAGCGGAAGCTTCAGCTTTCGAACAAGCGATGCCGCAGGACTCGCAAAGGAAGCCAAGCGCGGGCTCTGGTCCTGTGTTCCGACGCCGAGGCGTCGGCTCGGCGGCACTCGGTGCCGATTTGTCTTGAAGGACGATGCGAGTTTTCCCCGGGCTGCCGCCCGGGGTTAGGTCTGCCCCATGTGCCTTCCCCCGGGGGACTCGCGCAGGACGGGAGTGCGAGGATAGCGCTGTCGTGTTGGGTGTTCCCCGGGCTGCCGTCCGGGGTCAACTGCCCGACCGGTCGGCAGCCGGGCCCGCAGCCGCGTTCTCTCCCAGCCAGACGCCTGGTTACCTGCATCGATTCCGCCACTCCCTGCAAAATGGTTGGGCCGGCACTCGAACGTGGTGAGATTGCCGTCGAAGGCGTTAAGGCTCCGGTGATCAAGGAGGTTCAGGTGACAAACGCGCATACGCATCAGCAAGACGGCACACCTCGCTTCTCGCGCTGGCCGGCACTCGGTTTCGCCGGATTGGGAACTGCAATTTTGGTCGTGGCCGTCTTGGTGAACCTCGAGTCCGCTACTGCCGTCGTGTTCGCAGACCTCTTGCTCGTCGCCCTCGTTTGCGTCGCGGTGATTCGCTTCGGCTGGGGCCGGTTGCCCCGATGGATGCCTTGGATCGCAGTCGGCGCGCTCACCGGCGCCGCACTCATGACCGTGTTGAACGTCGCTCCGTGGCCCCTGGCAGCGGCGTTGGCCTTCGTCGCCGCCGGCTTGTTCGGCACCGGTGGCAAGCGACCCCGAATCGCTGCGCGAATCGGCATCGTCGCACTTTCCGCCGCGCTGAACGCGACGCTCCTGTGGACCCTGCTCTTCAGCGAACATCGCCCCGTCTGTATCGACGAGTACAACTCGATGGACTTGCGCGTACATACGCTGCTGACTGATGTACCGTTGCGCGACGTTTGGGTCGCCCGTCTCAGTGGAGGTCCACGAGAAGCGACCATGCAAGACCTGCGTTGGCTGCTGGTGGATGGGTTCAGGCACAATCTCAACACGGCCTTCGTGGCCGTTGCCGGCACGCGCGAATTGCTCGGCTCGGTCTTCAGCTGGGACGACCACGCGTGTGAGCATCCTGAAGCGTCTGTTGTCCACTGGCTGACGGAGGCTGACAGAAACCGCTCGTCAGCCGAGCCGGGCGACGGCTTCGTGTATGTGTTCGAGCACGAAGCACTCCTGGAGATCACGAACTGTACCGTGCACGCGTTGATCGCAATCGCACTCGAGCCCGTGGAAGATGGCTATGACTTATATTGGGCCTTCTACGTAGAGCGAGTGGCATGGATCACACCCTTCTACATGGCGCTGATAGATCCCTTCCGTCACACAGTCGTCTATCCCCCGATCATCGACGGCATCGAGCGTGCGTGGGCCGAACGATGGTCATCGCAGTCGGATCGCCGCTCGGCACAGAGCGATCAGATTCGCTAGCCGACGTGCCGTGAACAGTCGCGCGACCCGAGAGGCTCCGGCTTGACGACTCGACCCATGTTACACCGCCTGCGACAGCTGCTTCTGCTGGCCACGGCTGCCACCGTACTCGGCGCCGGCGCCGCAGCCTGGCTGTACATCATCGGCAGCACGGGGCGGGAGCCAGCCCCGTTCCTTCGCACGGTCGCTTTCGTGCTGCCGTTTTGGTACCTGTGGGCGCTGTACGTTCCTCTCGTCGTGTGGATGTCGCGGCATCATCCGATCGAGCGTGGCCGAGTCGTGTGGCGCAGCTCCACGCACGTGGGACTCGCGTTGCTGATGTCGTTTGTTCACACCGCGACCCGATTCGGGCTGCAACCCGGGCTGCGCGATGCAATGGAGGGAGACAGCGTTCGCGCAGCGGCAGTGGATCCGTTGCTCACGCTGGCAGTGTTGGAGCTTCCCTTCCACCTGTTCATCTACGGAGCGGTCCTGGGGGTGACCTACGTGATCAGCTATTACCGGCGTCTGCGAGAGCGCGAACTCGTGGCGACTCGGCTCAGCGCTCAACTTGCTCAGGCCCAGATGCAGGCCCTACGGATGCAGCTCAATCCGCATTTCCTGTTCAACGCACTGAACAGCATCGCCATGTTGGTGCGCGATGCGAGACGGGATACGGCGGTGGACACCTTGGAGGGATTGAGCGATCTCCTGCGCTATGTGCTGGAAGACTCCGCCGATCAGGAAGTGAGGCTCGAGCGCGAGATCGAGTTCATCCGCCGCTACTTGGCGATAGAGCAAATCCGATTTCAGGACCGGCTCGCCGTCCAGATCGATGCCGGCAATGACACCCTCGAGGCATTGGTGCCCAACTTGGTGCTGCAACCGATCGTCGAGAACGCGATCCGACACGGCATGGCGGCTCCGGTAGCGGCCTCCGGCGTTACGGTCACGGCCCGTGCGGAGGCCAGTTCCCTGCGACTGGGAGTATTGGACGACGGCCCCGGCTTGAGCGGCACGCCGGCCAGGCGCAGCGGCGCCGGCCTGGGAATCAGCAACACGCGCAAGCGACTGGCTCAGCTGTATGGCGACAGCGCTTCCCTGGAGGTGAACGAACGCTCGCCGCGTGGAACGGCAGTCACCATCACCCTACCATTCCACACCGCGCCGCTTGCCGAACGAGAGCCTGAATGACCAATCGAATCCGGGTCCTAATCGTGGACGACGAGCCGTTG
>JBDGXD010000435.1:0-5500 GCA_039584755.1 Gemmatimonadota bacterium | reverse complement strand
GCAGCTCCGCCAGTTCCTGGGCCAGACTCGCCAGCCGCTCCCGAGCCATCGCGACTATGTCGCGCTGCTCGGGAAAGTCGTCGATCACATCGCGATATGCTCGTCGCGCTTCGGTGAGGCCGAGCTTCTCGTAACACAGGCCGATGTGGAGTTGAGCCTTGGCTGCGACAGCGCGAGCGGTCGGGAAGCTCTCGACTAGTTCCTTATATAGTTGGATCGCCCGCTCGAGGTCTCCCTCCACTTGCTCGACGTGCATAGCACGCTGCAGTGCTACTTCTGCCTCGCGCTCCTGCGCGGCGGCCGGTGTGCCGCTGATTGCAGCCAGCGTCAACGCCATTAGCAGCGATACAATTCCCTTGTACGTCATTGCGATACCCTCCGGGTACAGACTCAGCACCAAGTTGCGTTGACGGGGAGCCTTCCGGATTGTAGCACCGTGGTGAGTGTGCCGAGTGTCGGCTAAGACTGTGTGAAGGGATCCTGACATAGCGTTACCCGTCGAACCTGTAGCCCACGCCGCGGACTCCCACTATGAACCGCGGCTCGGCGACATCCGCTTCGATCTTCTGCCGCAGGTTGGCCACGTGCGTGTCGACCACCCGCGGCGTGATCGCAGTCCCCTCGCCCCAAACCTGGTCCGTGATCTCTTGCCGGCTCAGCACGTGGCCACGGTGGC
This sequence comes from Gemmatimonadota bacterium, assembly GCA_039584755.1. Classification (GTDB taxonomy): domain Bacteria; phylum Gemmatimonadota; class Gemmatimonadetes; order Gemmatimonadales; family GWC2-71-9. Next base: position 4,824 of record JBDGXD010000435.1, on the reverse strand, counting down.
GCACGAATGCAGATAACAGTTTGAGCTCGGTGGATGTTACGTGTACCACATCACCACCCTTGCGCAGCTCGAACCGTGCGAAGTCGACTTCTATGTCACCGAAACGATACGCGTTGGGCGTATCGTTAGCCGTACGGCGCAATACGGCCTTGATGCGAGCCCGCAGCTCGGCTGGGCTGAACGGCTTGGTGACGTAGTCGTCGGCCCCGATCTCGAGGCCCAGTACCTTCTCGGCATCCTGGGTCTTGGCGGTGAGCATAATGATGGGAATGGTGCAGCCGCCGCGTCTCAGCTCGCGGCATACCTCGAAACCATCCTTCTTGGGAAGCATGACGTCGAGCAGCACGAGATCGAAGTCGTCATCACGTGCGCGCAGCGTCCCCGATGCTCCGTCCTGAGCGACCTCGACATCATAGCCCTCCAGCGTCAGATCGTCCTCTAGGCCCAACGCGATCGCTGGATCGTCTTCGACCACCAGAATGCGTGCCATCGGTCACTCCTCGACGGGAAGCAGGATAGTGAACGTGCTACCCTCATTCTCTTCGCTCTGCACTAGCACCTCTCCACCGTGTGCATCGACGATGTGCTTGACCATTGACAGTCCAATACCCGTACCCCTTGTCCCACGTCCGTCTGATGACGTTCCACGAACAAACTTCTCGAAGATTGCTTCACGCTCGCCCGATGGGATCCCGACACCCTCATCGTGTACGGCGATCGCTACTTTGCCCTCAGCCTGCGACACGCTCACCGAGACGTTCTTGCGGTCCGTAGAGTACTTGACCGCGTTGTCCAGCAAGTTCCACACTGCGCGACCAAGCGCCTCCGAGTCGGCACGAATCAGCGATACCGCGGCGTCTGTGGTGAGCTCGATGTGGCAGTCACCGCCATTCAACTCGGTCTCGAATTCAGTCACGACACTGCGCACCAAGTCGCTTGCCACCACACGCTCCCAATTGAACTCCATCGCTCCGGCTTCCATCCTGCCAAAGTCAAGCAGTCCCTCGACCAGACGATGCAAGCGTCCGCTTTCTCGTTCCAAGACTTTGTAGTACCGGACGCGCCGCTCCTCTGATGCGACGCGGCCACTCGACAGTAGCTCGGCCAGCTGCCTCAGTGACGTTAGCGGTGTGCGGAACTCGTGCGATACTGCAGCTACGAAGTCCGACTGCAATCGAGCCACTTCCAGCTCACGGCTCACACCACGGGTGACCGCATACAACCCGACCATGACGAGCAATGCAAGAACAGCAAGGCCAAGCAGCATGAGACGGCGCCGGTCTTCGAGCTGTGCAAAATCGTTAGCTGGATCCGCGCTCACGACAGTCAAAGTCCATGGCAGACGGGTGCCAGCCGCCGTGCGGGTGACCACGGGTTGTAGATCGGAATCGATCGACGCCGTCAGGTCGCGTCCAATCACGTCGGAGAATGCAATCGAAACACCCTGCTCGTCGAGTAACGAGCTGAGAGCACCGATCCAGTCTTCAGCGAGATGCGTCGCGCCGCCCAGTAGCGCAACTGTACGCTCGGCGGAGCCATGCCATATGACAAACACGGGTTGTCCGTCATCCCAGGTGACGCTGTGACCGCTGCCCTCGAGTGTGCCACGCCGGTCCCACAGCCACTCGGCCCCCACGGCAAGAGCCTGTCTCGCAGCCACATCGTCAGCGATGTTGTCGGTGCTGCAATCCGCCCGACGACAGGTCTCGCTCACGTAGAACTCGTATTGTGCCCGTGTGAGCTGCCAGCGTCCGGTGTGCAAGTCGTTGCGCAGTGCTTCCGCGTTGGCCTGCAAGTCGTCAGCTTCGACCTGTTCCTCGATCGACAGGCAGGCGTGTCGCGCCACCAACTCGGCCGGTAGGCCCGCTACCTCCACGCTGTCTAGTGATGCGAGTTCGTGGTACGCATCGAGGGCCGCATCGAAACGCTCGGCCTTACGCTCTGCCCTCGCGAGTCTCATCAGGGCGCCGGCGCGGGTCTGCGAATCAGGTGACTGCGCAAATCTGCGATACTCGCGTGCGGCTGCAGTGAGATCTCGCGTTCGAAACTCGAGCGCCTCGGCGTTTGCGAACATACTCGGTTCCGACTGTGGCTCCGGTTTCGTGACCGGATAGTAGAGCAGGCGGCCCCTGGGGTGGACAGCTATCTCGGTATCGCTCATGACTAGGATGACTGCGTCGGCGGAGAACTGTGTGGCGAACGAACGAGCAGAATCAGATGGATCCACAAGTGGATCGGTCGAGAGATCAGCGAGCCGATCTTCGATTGTGGCGAGCCTGCGAGTGAGTTCGGTTGTTACGACGTCCGCGGCGTGCTCCAGCCTGATCTGAACGCGCTGCTGCTCCAACGCGCGATCTTGCTGGAACAGTCGCCATCCCAGCCAGGCCAGCGCGCACACCAGAGTCAGTGCAATCCCCAGGAACGAGACCACCAGGTGCCGTGGAGGCTCCAGCCAGCGGCTGATCGCCATGAATTCCTCTGAGAGGGGCCACACTAAGTATCGGTGTCGGTCAGGTCGCCCGCCAGCCGACGACGGACAAGGGAGTGATGAGGTTTCGTCAGGGAATCCTGACAGAGCGCAAGGTATGTACTTCCGCAGCTATGGAGCACACATGAACTACCCGCAGAGCGCATTACATTCTGTGTCATGGAGCAACGATCCTTGAGCACTCTCGACGCGAGCGAGCTGCTGCGAGCGCTTGCCTTCGCCGCGCGCAAGCACAAAGACCAGCGCAGGAATCGCCTTATATCAATCACCCCATCGCGGTAGCATCAGTGCTCGCGACTGAGGCCGGGGTGACCGACGATGTAACATTGCTGGCGGCCATTCTGCACGACACGGTGGAGGACACCAAGACCACGCCGGAGGAATTGGAACGCGAGTTCGGGCGAGAGGTCGCCCATGTGGTGGCCGAGGTGACCGACGACAAGTCACTGCCAAAGGAGGTGCGCAAGGCGCTGCAGATCCACCATGCGGCCGCTGCCTCGCGCCGCGCCAAAGCTCTTAAGGTGGCGGACAAGACATGCAATGTCAGAGACGTCACCTCGGCACCACCGGCGGGATGGTCGCTCGACCGCAGACGGGAATACGTCGACTGGGCGGTAGCAGTGGTTGCTGGATGCCGCGGTGCGGAGGCTGACCTCGAAGCGGTGTTCGAGAACGCGGTGGCCGAGGCCCGCAGGGTGATGGAGAGCGAATAGAGCATGCAGCCTACATACCGCTCACTCGTGTGGCTCAACTACGTCTATGAGTCCGAGATCGTTTGCCCGCTCCGGGCGTGACGCCAACGACGCTTGCCTCGAAGGCTTGCGCTCGAAAGTTGCCGAGATGAAAGTTCCAGAAGTCTTGGCGTCGCTCGAGCCCCACATACACACGATTCGTGAAGCGACGGACTTACCTGAGTGAGCCCGTGTCAGTTCCGTCTCCGCGGAGGATGATTAGCATGAGATACATGAGAACGGTTTTGACCTGCGTTATGATCGCCGCATTGCTATCTGCAACCCAACTGTCAGTGCCACCGTCGGTAGAGGCACAGGAACCTTCCGGTCTTCGGGGAGACGCTGCGGCCATCGCGCACGCTGAGGCGATGGTAGCCGCGATGGGTGGCCTGGCCATATGGCGTGAACTCGAGAGCGTTCACTTCGTGCACGAGTGGGACATCTTCAACCGTGCAGACATCTACCTGGAAAACGAGATTCTGGACCTCACCGGACCGCGTTCATACGTGACGATGGAGAGCGAGATCTACAACAGAGTGCGAGCGTATAGCCCTGAGTACCGCTACTGGAACATCGTCAACGGGGAGTTCTCCTACGCGAGCGATCAGGCCTTTGACAGTGCCATGGAACGCGCACCGTATAGCATCTACCGATTGGCGAGAGCAATCGCACGGGGCGATAGCTTCTATCACGTCCAGTTCGGCCCAATGAGGGACATGCCCGGGACAAACGCCCTGGAGTTCCGTGGCCCGGACGACGAGATCCACGGCTGGATTCTGCTCAACACGAGAAAGGAACCGGTCGTGTGGGCGACGACACAGTACAGCTATAGCTTTGGCCCACTAGAGCGGTACGGCAATCTCCGCGTGCCGCGGTGGGCGATCACTGGAGGCGGTCGTGTTCGTTACGAGATGGTGTCACTCAATGGCAGCAACGAGCGCCCCGACCCTTCGCTCTTCGCACCACCGCCCGAGTTTGTAGAGCGATTCTGAGTTGCAACCGTTTCCCGGGATGACCTTGCTGGAGGCGGCTGCACTTCGTGGCAAGAACCCCCGCTTCAACCGGGACCTCACCGGTCTCATGCCGTATGACCTTCAGGCGGCAGACCTGTCAAGGCGACGCCGCTACTGTCACCCGCCAACGATGCCGGCCCCGTTGTGCCTCGCCGCCTCCACTATGTGACGCAGTTCCGGCAACTCTACGACCTTCCCCTTCCGACCGACTGCTTTGACGGCATCCAATACAACCGGGGCGAGATCTTCCGGTTCTTCTATCTGTCGCAGGGCGTACCGGACCGATGCCATCCCGGACATGTGATCGAGCGAGAACTTGCGCGATCTCCCCAGTAGGTCGGGGTTCAGACTCTCGTAGTGCGTGGGGTTGATGGTCGCCGCATGGGTGTGAACGCCGGCACAGTGGGTGAACGCGTTGGTACCCGTTACAGGAAAGTTCACTGGGACCGGTACACCCGCGTGGTCGCTCACAAGCTGATACAGGTTCATCAACTCTTTGAGGTCCCACCTGTCCTCTCCGCAGTCCGTGTGCAAGACCACGAGCAACTGGGCCAGATCTACGATGCCGGCTCGTTCTCCCAGACCAACGGCG
>JBDGXD010000434.1:0-3554 GCA_039584755.1 Gemmatimonadota bacterium | reverse complement strand
GTCAACACGTATGCTGGCGCTGGTTGAACAACATTCGCTTCATACCCTCTTCACACTACAGCAGGAGCGCGGCTGTGTTAAAGGAATTCAAAGAGTTTGCTGTCAAGGGCAACGTCGTCGACATGGCAGTAGGCATCATCATCGGTGGGGCATTTGGCACAATCGTGAAGTCGCTGGTGTCGGACGTGCTGATGCCGCCCATCGGGTTGTTGCTTGGCAATGTCACTTTCTCGGATCTGTTCCTAACGCTGTCGGGTGGCGACCCGGCGGGACCGTATCTCACGCAGCAGGCAGCGGCAGATGCTGGTGCGGTCACGATCAACTACGGTGTGTTCATCGACAACATAGTGAGCTTCTTGATCGTGGCGTTCGCCGTATTCCTACTGGTAAAAGGGATCAACAATCTGAAGCGCAAAGAGGAGACCGCGCCGCCGCCGCCGGACAAGAAGGATTGTCCCTTCTGTTATTCAACTGTTGCAATCAAGGCCACGCGTTGTCCCAGCTGCACATCTGAGATCAAGGCAGCATAGGGAAACACGCCGTAGATCGAAACTGCCCCGAGCGTCTCGACGCTCGGGGTGGGTTCGTGTCAAGACGTAACAACAAGCCTGAGGCAACATGTCCGTAGGACACCTTGCCGTAGCACTTGACTATTTGAATGAAATAATCGTTGTCGTGTTTCTTGGTTTGAAAGAAGTGATTAGAGACCTGGAACCTATGCGGGCTGGTGATCTTACCGCATCAGTTCCCGACCTGTAGCTTTGCCGGGTCTCGGAATCGTTCTCCAAACCCACAGGAGGGATCGATGCCTCGATTCGCCTTTGCCACCGTTGCCTTGGCCTTTCTGGCCGCAGCCTGCCAACCTGCCACCACCGAGTTGACCGACGCCCAGAGAGCTGAGATTGAACAGGCTGTCATTCAGGCGTATCAGGGTTATTGGAACGTGTGGACTGCCCAGGAAAGTGTCGATGACTACATGGGCTACTTCCACGATTGGGCTGTATCCCCGTTGGACGGTTTCGAGTCCATCGCAGCGGTGCGCGCCGAGACCTTGGAGTTGTGGGCGTATTACCACAGCTGGGATGTTGAATTGGGTGAAACTCGCGTCCTGGTCCTTGGGCCCGATGTGGCGGTTCTTGAGGGAGCCTCTGTATCGGTTGTCACCGATATCACCGGTATTGCTATGGAATTGACACAGAGGTCAAGCTGGGTATGGGTCCTGCGAGATGGTCAGTGGAGGATCGTTACAGGCGGATTCCACATCAACCGACAGCGTCCCCTGCGGGGAGTGTCCCGGTGAAGGAGCACACAGGTTACGCCCGGCCCGCAAAGGACACATCGCGCTTTGCCCTCTCGTGGCATGACTTCGACTAGCGCCTCAGACATAGAACACGTCCGCCCGTGTCTTCTTACTCCCTCCCTAATCCCTAGGAGGAACCGATGCGCCGTCTTGCATTTGCCGTCGCTGGTCTCACGGCCCCGTTTGCCCGACGGACGCCGTTGTAGACGCCGCCGTGGTGCCACGGACTTGGAAGAAGGAAGTAAGGCCTAGAAACCACGCGACTCCCTCAGTAACGCTCCCCTCTTCTTCAAAGCGATAGTAGACGAGGTCCACCCGAACGCCCAGCGTTTCTCCAAGTCGGATCTTCATACCGCCTCCTGCATTCAGGATGACCATCTCATGTACACAAGTGCCAACGCCCGCAGTCACGTAAGGAATGATGGGGTTCCGTTCGGGGCCTTTCTCACTGAAGTTGGCCGAAATGTTCACTGAGAAGACAGCATCGTCGGGCTGAAGTATGACGCTTGGCTCTAGTTCCAGGAAGCTGCTGAGGTACCAGCCAATGCCGATCTTTGCCACGGGCTTGGGCAACCACCAACCGAGGCTGAGCTCGAGCTTCTTGGATGACGATCCGGCTTGACTGGCAGACACATCCTGGGCCGATGGTGTAGGCCCATTGAGTTGCTCTTGCGCTGAGAGGTGGGCGAAGGGCAGTAGGACGGAAGCAGTCAGAACGGCAATGAAACTGCTCATGTCGAACTCCTTGAAGCACGACTAAAGCAAGTCTATCGGGTGGCAGTCAAGCAGGAGTCAAGCGATGGGACCTATTGTACCCAGCACCTGCGGCAATGACACCCTCAACGTCCGGCCTGCGCCGGGCGTTCCTCGTTCACGCTCTAAGGAATGGGCTTTCACATCCCATGGAGGTCTCAGCATCAACCAGCCGTGCGAGAGCCATGTCCCCGTTTACGTCTTGTGAAGAACGGGGTACACCGAGCCAAGTACGCGCACCACGTCTTCCAGAGCTTCTGGAGAGAAGAGGCCGAGCCAGGCGGCCCAATCAGTTGACACTTATCTGACGCCCAGTAGCTAGCGTGATGGCGTAACGCTGCTTGAGGCTGTCATGCGTATCGCCATCGTTCCACTACTGGCCGTCCTGCCTGTGTCTCCGTCGGGTTTGTCTGCCCAAACGAAGCCACCCGTTGAAGCGGGCTCGCGGGTGCGAGTCACGGCGCGAGACCTAGGTCTCTACAAACAACCTGCAACCCTTGAGGCATGGCGCGGCGATACACTCATTCTTGCGGCCGAACGGACCATGAAATGCCCTCTTGCTTCCGTGACACGGCTGGAAGTGAGCCGTGGGCCAGAACGAAGCACAGGAACTGGCGTGCTTGTTGGGTTTCTCATCGGCAGTGGTGTTGGGACAAGTTTGGTGATCCTAAAGTCCAACGACTCCTGGTTCAGATTGAGCGCGGGAGAAGTTGCGGCAGTGGCGGCGCTGTTCGGTGGTATCGGTGCTGGCATTGGAGCTTTGAGCACAGCGTTCTCCCCCGAGCGCTGGGAGGCAATCCCGCTGGGTGGACTGCGCGTGAGACCTGCGGCCTGGCTCGACGGTCGAGTCGGCCTGGCAGCGTCGGTCAGGTTCTGACATGTAACCTTGAGCCAACCTCAATGTGGAACCGTAAGCATTGCCACGCATGTGGTAGCGAATACGCTTGGCCAAGTCTTGCCTGCTCGGTGAGGAACCATCCTTAGGTGGCTTCTTAGGAGAGATACCGACGCCTACCTGTTTCCGTCGCCAATAGAAGCGGACAAGCCTGTCAGGTATGAGCGTGCATCAGCTTGGCTGTTGAAAGCCGAGAAGCTCGCCGAGATACCGAAGCAGGACGGCTCTCTCTCGCACGCTTACAGGAGGAAGTGGGCCACCGAGCGCAAGCACCTGCCAGGTGTCGATGTGGCCGCTGCAGGTGGTTGGAAAGAAACAACGAGCTTGAAACGGTGCTACCAACAGGCCGATGAGGCGACTATGTTGGAGGTCGTACTGGGCGGTGGCGAATTGAGGGAGCGAAGGGCGTGACGGCACTTGGTTGCACAGTCACTTGCACACCATGCCATTTCGCCCTTGGACGGACAGTAGTTAAGTTCTTGCTGCGGCTGGACAACGGGGCGTAGCGCAGCCCGGTAGCGCGCCTGGTTTGGGAGCGTAAGGAGATAAGCGCAAGTTCACAAAGTTGGCGTAAATACTGGGTGTCATACACCAAGGGTGTGGATC
>JBDGXD010000433.1:0-3560 GCA_039584755.1 Gemmatimonadota bacterium | reverse complement strand
TGGGCGCGCTGTTGACTCAGAACCTGATTGGTCTCGTTTGAACCTGTAGTATCGGTACGACCTATGATACCGAGTCTTGCCTGGTATCCTGCATCGGCCGCGATGCTACGTAAGAGACGAAACGAGTCCGCTACCTGAGCGACAGACCTACGGCCTGCCGGCGAAAGAGAGGCTGAGCCGATGTCGAACAATACTCTCAGACGTTCGATATGTGATGCGAGGTCGGCCAGTTCTGCAGGTATGCTGGCATTGACGGCAGACGCGTCGAGCCGTGTTACGCCGGGTATGCGAGACGCCAGCATCGTCGCGTTCTCCAACCAATCACCAGGTGCCGCACCGCTGGCGACGAGGACATCGTGTGCGAGATCGAACTGGATGGAGGCCGGAGGACTGAGTATCTGTCGTGCGCGGTCTAGCACAATGGCGGAGTCAAATGAGAGATAGGGCTCCCATTCGGCATCGACACGGGTGCTGTCCACGCCCAGCTGAGCAAGGAGCGGCAAGGGCGCTGCGGCCAGCGGGTCACGCAAACCACGGAAGTGCCACCGTCTAATACTCCGGTCAGCATCCACGAGGATGATGCCGGGTTCGTTCTCGATGAGTCTTACCGCACGGTTCCAGCGCCGGCTGGAACGGAAGACGAGAACGGCAAGTGCTAGCAATGCTACGAGAATGATCACCCATGCGATCCGTAGAGTCGCACCACGGGTAGTGGGTCGGTCAGTGGTGAGCACCGTGTCGAGGCAACTCTCCATCAGTGGAGTCGCCTCGTCAAATGGAGCGGCATCTCCCTCAAAGCTGCGAAGGGCTGAGCCGAACTGCAGATGGACTGTCTCCAGTGTTCCCTGTAGCCGTTCCAACAGGTCGGGTGGATACTGCCCGCGCACGACAGCTGCCAGCAGGGCGTTTGGTCCGGCTTCAACGATGACGGTCAGCTCACCAACGGCGAAGGTCCGCAATCCTGCCTCTGATCCGGCATCGAAAGAGTCATTTACGAAGTCACGGATGGCAGTCAGCATGCCGGATACCAGATCAGCGTCCTCCATGTCGAGGTCACCGTGCGTGACGTGGGCGAGGAGCAGTCCCGTCTCAGCGTGTATCAGGAACACCTGTTCGACCCGATAGACGAGCGCATGCTTGATCACGATCTGCGCGTAGGGCACCCCGGTGCGCCAGGCTTCGAACCTCCATTTCAGACCGCGTAGCGACAGACTATGTTCGATTGCCTTGTTCAGCGTATTGACGAAGCCAGCCATCGTCTCGGCAATGGCCTTGCGAATTGCAGGCCCTAGGATCGGGAAGATTGCCTGTGCTATCCGCTGTGGATTGCTATGAACAGACTCGTCGATGGCCTCTTCTATGGTAGGAGCCAGGGCGCGGGCCAACTGCCTGTCTTTGGCCGAGCGCAGTGCCACCGCATCCGGCAGTATTTTGGCCAGTTCCTCAGGTGTTTCCAATGCTTCGAGACGACGGCTCAGGTCCTCCAAGCCTCTCCGCTCGTCACCAACGAGCAGTTCCCTGAGGGCTGAGAAATCCTGTCCCGCACGTTGGGAGGCAACAGTGAATTCCTCAACTTCGTCCTTCGTTAAGGGTGATTCGCGGTCGTCAGACACGGTCAGCCACTCGCGGGTGGAGCTTGCAGGTCCTCCGTCAACCGGAGAGCCATGTCGGAGAAGAGCTCGATCAGTGACGCCGTATCCAGCTTTTCCGATCGCAGCTCATGGGTCACCCGGTCGAGTTCGGTGGCGATGTCATCTGACAGTCGCTTGAGATCTGCCGCCACGGTCTTCGTGTGTTCCAAGATCGCTGTACGTAGATCGGCATCAGACTTGGCTGTTGTCTCGTCGAGTTTCGCCAGACGTCTCTCGAGGTCGTTTATACCCGTCTTCAAATCGCTGCCCAGGGCCTTGAGGTCGTCTCCCCGCTTCGTTCGTTCTGTCTTGATTTGCTCGGCGTGGGCCTGAAGCTCTTTGTTGACATAGGTCTCGAGATTAGAAACCTGTTTCGCCGATTCACTGCGAACCTTTTCCAAGTCACGCTGGAACCTTTCCTCCAGCGCGGCCAACCGGGAATCGACGGCTCGCATCTGGCCGCCAAATAGGATGTCGCGAACCTTATCGAGGTTCTCGGGTTGTTCTTCAGCAGCTAAGGCCGCTGCTTCAGTCGAAGTGGCCTTCCTGCGTTGGCTGGTCGTCTTTTTCATGGTTCCCGTTTAGTTGAGAGCGCGTCAGCCCAGTCGCTACCTGGGCACATGCGACCTTCAATCCGGATAGGTAGCGGATGGGTCAGATAAAGTACTCCTGGGGATACGAATCGGCTACCGACCGGAGGGGCTCCACCGCCGGCCCGCAGCACGCGATTTCGAGGAGGGTTCAGATGGCTCCTAGCCCTCAGCCTCGTGCCCTATGACCGGTCCAGCAAATAGTAGGCCCCCGGGTCGGATGATGGCTCACTGCTGCGGTTGCATGTCGCCTCGTTGCACCTGCCAGCGGCGCCAGATGAGGTATACCGCCGGTATCAGCACCAGTGTCAGGACCGTTGCGCTCACCATGCCGCCTACCATGGGCGCTGCAATACGCTTCATCACGTCAGCACCCGTACCCCTGCTCCAAAGAATGGGTGCGAGGCCGGCCATGATCGCCAAGACTGTCATCATCTTCGGTCGCAGTCTCTCGAGTGCACCTTCGCGCACGGCCGCAGCAACGTCCGTTGCGGATTTCATGCGGCCCTCTGCCGAACGATTGTGGAATGCCTCATCGAGGTATATCAGCATGACGACGCCGGTTTCGGCGGCCACCCCGGCGAGCGCGATGAACCCGACCCAGACAGCTACACTGGTGTTGTAGTTCAACAGCCAGAGGAACCATATGCCGCCGACCAGTGAGAAGGGCAACAGTAGCATCACGATCAACGACTCTGTAACGCCACGGAAGGTGAGATACAGTAGCAGAAAGATGATACCGATGGTAACAGGCACCACGACGCGAAGTCGCTCGGCCACTCGCTGCATGAATTCGTACTGACCGCTCCACATCAGGGTGTAGCCCGGTGGTAAGGTGAGTTGACTGGCGACCGCTGCCCGTGCCTCCTCCACATAACCGCCGATGTCACGGGTCTCGATGTCCACGAACACGGTCGTAACGGGGAACGCGTTCTCAGTTTTTACGGTCATGGGACCGCGGACTATGTCTACACTAGCGATCTGGCCCAAGGGAATTTGGGCGCCGCTCGGAACCGGTACCACCACGTCACGCAACTTGTCGATGTCGTCACGTAACTCACGTGGGTACCGTACATTCACTGCATAGCGTTCACGACCCTGAACCGTAATGGCCGCGTTCACACCACCGACCGTCGCCATGATCGCGCCGTGCACATCACCCACGTTCAGACCGTACCGAGCGGCCCCGGCGCGGTCGATGTCGATATCCACGTAGTATCCCGATACACCGCGCTCGGCAAAAGCACTGCGGGTACCGGGGACTTGTTGAATGATCCGCTCAACTTCTTCGCCCAGGGCCTGTAGTGTGTCGAGACTGGGGCCGAATATCTTGACTCCC
>JBDGXD010000432.1:0-4638 GCA_039584755.1 Gemmatimonadota bacterium | reverse complement strand
GTGAGTTCCTGCGTGACCCGGGCGCGGGGCGAGCTGCGAGAGGCGCTCGGCCCCGTGTACGACGACTTGCAGGCCTCCTCCTTCACGCCCGCCTGACCGAGCGCATCCGCCCGAGATCAGCGTCCGAGAAATCGTCAAACCAAATGGTACAGAAGGCAGCGAACCCACCGTCTGGTGCGACTGCCACCAGGTCGAGGTCGCGGCGATACAGCGGGGCCTTCTGCACATTGTGATACCAGCCGCCGGTGAAGTTCTCGTCCGGTTCGTCTGGGTGAAAGGCCCGCCACGACACCCAGCATCGAGCCGCATGTTCATCGGTGTCACCCAGAGAGCGAACCGAGAAACCGTCTACCGCTGGCATCACCTCTATTGGCTCGGTCAACGATCGGCGCCGTTGGTGTTCTGGCGTCCCGTCCTGCCGTTGGGAGTAACCACGAGCAAGCAGCAGCTCCTTCAGCGAGACATCCTCGGAGCCGGCCCACACGTGTAGCTTCCGGCAGCCGTCGTCAAAGTTCCACGGCAGGTAATGCTCTGCGACGGAGAGCATCCCGGTCTCCAGTTCGAGGGTGCGGCAGTCCGGGCGAATCTGGAGGAACACGCTACCGCGTGCTTCGGGGTTGAGGACTGCAATGACCTCACCGTTGTCACTTTCCCAGATGAAGACAGCATCCTCGAGAGTATGGTCACCTATGTTGAGTATGCCGTGCCAACGCCAGTAGTCGAAACGGGCCACATCCCAGCTGATCTGTTCTCGCCCGTTGGCAAGCAGTACCTCGCGCAGGAACCGGCGAATTCTCCAGTAGTCGTCGTCAAAGCAATAGCGACGCATGGTGGTTTTCATAGCGCAACTCCGGGTTTGCCTCGCGTCGTGACTTCACTGACGCTAGGCGTCAGAGATGGCACGCACATAGAGACCCAGAAAGGTCATCTATGAATCGTCGTGACAATTGCGTGCGTTGAGGAGAGGTCTAGAGGACCATTGCGCTAACCGTTGGAGGAGGTTTCTTGCTGTGATCTACGATAGCGGACCGGCCAGAGTTTCGTGCATCCCATGCCAGGTGTTCAACGTCAATCGCAGAGCAAGGCTATGTGCTGACCGGATTGGCTCTAGCCCGCGCTGTGTGTATCCCACCACTCACGCGCGCGTTCCGCTGTCCACGCTGGCTCCACCGGGCACTCTGAAAGCCGGGCGGCTACCTCGTCGGCACTCTGAGGCCGTAGCTCAGGGTCTTTCTCTAAGCATCTGAGTATTAGCTGCTCCAGCCCAGCAGGAAGGGGTAACGGAGATAGGGCTGACGGAGGCTCGGGTGACTCGCGTAGGTGCAGCGCCATCATCTCAGGAGCAGTTCTGGCTGGGAATACGTACTGTCCGGTAAGCAGCCAGTAACCAACGCAACCCAGTGCGTAGAGGTCCGTCCGGCCATCGATGTCATCGTCGCCAACCACCTGTTCAGGCGCCATGAACGCCGGCGTTCCGAACACAGAATGATCGGCGCTGAGCTTCACACCGCCTGACTCGGAATCTCCTCGTGTCTTGACCATCCCGAAATCGAGCACCTTCACGAAATCATCGTCGATACCGTAGCGGCACACGAACATGTTGGCCGGCTTGACGTCGCGGTGGATGAGCCCGGCTCGGTGGGCCTCCTCCAAGGAGTGACATGCCTGCATCAGGAGGCTGGTCACGCGTGCGGGCTCCTGGGGACCGTACTTTTCCACCAGCGTCGACAGGTCGAGACCCTCGAGCAGTTCCATGACATAGTAGAATGAGCCATCTTCGGCCCGGCCAAAATCGTAGAGTTCGATGGTATGCGGTGAGCGCAGGCTGGCTGTCGCCTGGGCCTCCTGCTCGAATCGCATGAGCGCTGCCTGAGCGCCCGTGGAATCGTAGGCCAGCACTTCCGGGTGGATGAGCTTCACAGCGGCCGGGCGAGCGAGCAACTTGTGCGACGCCCTCCACACCTCACCCATGCCGCCTCTGCCCAGGAGTTCCTCTAGCGAGTAGCTGCCTATGCGACGCGCGCGCGTGACTTCCACGCTCAGCCCCCAAATGACCCGGGCGGCAAAGTAGGCCAAACCGGCAGCCAGCACTGGTTGTATCGCTACCTCGAAGTGCCGAGGATCGCGCGGAATCTCAAGAGTGAACCACATGATCAGCACGGAGATCGGCTCGGTGCACGCCACGATGAGTGAAACCACGAGCATCCGTCGTGGAGGGTACGGCACGATCAGCGGGAACAGGATTATGACTGGTGTGACCCAACTCAACTGCCCCATAACGCCCTGCTCCGCATATGTGGCCATGTTCGTGCCAATGGCAGCGCCGAGGCAGATCCAGAACTCCAAGAACAGGCCCAGGTGGAGGACTCGTGAGTCACTGAAACGGGTCGTGCGGACCAGCCACCAAACCGCGCCGGCCACGGCGGCGTTCACACCAAACACGAGTAGCTGGCGGACATAAGCCTGTTGGTCCAACAGGCCCATGGTGCGCCAAGTAAGCGTGTAGGCGACACCAATGAGCGACATGACCGTCATGGCGACGGCGAACCACCTGACTCTTGCGCGCGCCTTGGTGAGGAGTTCGGGGGCGAGGCCGAAGCTGCCGCCCGGTGGCGGCCTGTCGGCTGATGCCGTGTGTCGGAATACCGTGGGAGGCGAACTCGTCATGTCGGGCTCAGGTGGGGACGGTTCTCTCCACGTGCTGGGGAACAGTCCAGTTCTCCCGAACCAGCGTATCGAAGTATGGACAACGCAGCATTGGAGACGTTTTGCAGCTAGCCAGTGAGGATTCGGTCTGATAATACGCGTCAGTGTCGGCGCCGGCAATCGGCGTACCGGTGTCATGCAACTGCTGTGATTCAACACCTCTTTCGGATTTCATCCACGAGGGCGAACTCCAGCTTCAGACAGTGGACAATCTCGCTTTGCATGCGTTACCCTACCTCCCCTGCAATGCCCTGGAAGTGCATGGCCAGAGTGCGGGTACCAAAGCCTGGAGCAACCGAATCGCTCGTCATGGCCTCGGTCAGAAATGCCAAGAGTTCTCCCTGATGTTTGTTGAAGGCCTTGGTGAGGGAGACTGACGCCCGCATCACCCAGATGGGCGCCGAGGAAATCCGCTCCTTCTTGCCGAGAGACCGCAAAGCAAGCCGCGCGATCTCCCGGTGCGTCAGCACCTCTGGCCCACCCACGTCGATCTCCGTTTCCGATCCTTGGGCAGCGTCCAACGAGACTTTGGCCAGGTCGGCACCGTGGATCGGGTTGATCCTGTTGCTCCCGTCGCCGAACAAGTACACCCTGCCCTTCCGGGCCATCTTCATGTATTCGCCCATGTCCGAGAAGAACCCAGTGGGACGAATGACAGCGTACGCCATTCCCAGGGCCTCTGAACACAGACACGTAGATGAACTTCTCCACACCGGCGCGCTGCGCGGCCTCGAGGAGGTTCACGTTGCCCAAGTAGTCGACGTCCTTGAACGTGCGGTTGTCTTTCTGCTTCGTGATGCCGACAGACGAGAAGACGATGTCGATGCCCTCACAAACTCCCTTGAGAGTTTCAGGCCGAGTGACCTCGCCTTGTACTATCTCATCCAGCGACCCCTTGATGCGATCTAGCTTCCCGGGCGAACGCGCCAGGCTTCAACGCGATCGAAGGGCCTTTCCCGTGCCCTGGACGGGTAGGATAATCTGGCGTTGATCGGAAATGGTGTTCCAGTGCCGCCATCACCGCCAGAACAATGTCCTCGCGCCAGTGTCGAGCCACCACCTGCACGCCGACCGGCAAACCGGCGCTCCCCTGCTCCACGGCTCGTGCAGTGATGTCTGCCATGTCTTTGGTCACTTTGCGATCGCTCTCCTCACCCGGTCGCACTTTTGTTATCGACACCACCCCAGCCGGTGCACCAATGGCGTTGTACACCATGGCATAGCTGGCAGCCGGTGAAAGATGCTGACTGGTCCCATGGGTCAGGGCGGGCAGCGCAAAAGGCGGACAGAGAACGGCGTCAAAGTTGCCCTCTTGCAGCGCTTGGAGAAAGTGACTCCGGTAGCGATTTCGCGCTGCGACCAGTGACCAATATTGGTCCGTTGAGCAAGCGCCCACATTGCGGATGATACGGGCGAGATGGTGTTGACCGCGCGCCTCCATGATGGCGGCAACAATCGGCGAGATCATTTGCGGGGACCCCATTGCCCGCATCAATCCAGCCAACTGCGGAATCGGTTTTTCATCACCCAGCAGGCGTTTGAGGTCTTTGCCGCCACCGGCTGTCGCTATGCCCAGGAATATCCGCAGCCCTTCAGCGGCATCGGGCGGCGTGAAGGGTTCAACGGTTGCACCCCGCTGCCGCAGGGCATCGGCGGCTTCCTCAACGGCACGGCGGAGGGCAGGCGAGGCCGGGAAGAAGCCATTATCGGTGTACATGCCAAGGCGCATGCCGTTAACCTGCACGGCTGCCGGATCTGGCCAGGGTACGGGGGCAACCAGGTCACGGGTTGGTTCCAGCGAGGTTTCTGCCACTAGGGCCATCGCCAGTTGGATATCGGCCACGGTTCGAGCAATCGGGCCAGCTTGTTGGACCATCGCCGCCAGCCCGTTCCCCAATGCCATCAAGCCAGGGGGCAAATCATCATTGGTCA
>JBDGXD010000431.1:0-3564 GCA_039584755.1 Gemmatimonadota bacterium | reverse complement strand
AGCACCTCGAACTCGCCGTCCGCGGGCGCGAACCCATGATGATGTACATCAAGGTGGGGACGCACTTCGATGGCTTGCGGGCCGAGCCGCGGTTCCGGGAGCTGGCGCGAGAGATGGGGCTGGACGAAGGTCCTGCGGCCCTGCAAGAGCTGTCGACGGTTGCCCACTCCGGTGCCTACGGCAAGAAGCCCGACAGTACTCAACACCGTAGTGAGGCGACAGGCTTGGCGGTGCTTCCGTTCGAGAATCTGAGTCCCGATCCGGAAAACGCTTATTTCAGTGACGGCATCACCGAAGACGTCATCACGCAGTTGTCTCACATCCATGCGTTGAAGGTGATTTCGCGGGCATCATCGATGCGATACAAGCAGTCGCCGGTGGCCCCGAAAGAGATCGCCAACGCTCTAGCTGTCGAGCGGTTGGTGTACGGCAGCGTACGACGTGCCGGAGACCGTGTCCGCATCACTGCTCGGTTGATTGATCCTCACACCGATCGCGAACTCTGGGCAGAATCGTACGATAGGGACATGTCCGACGTGTTCGCTATCCAGAGCGACGTCGCGCAGCGCATAGCAGATGCGCTACGCGCGGAACTCACCCCGGCAGATCGGAAACGACTCGATCGCCGGCCGACGGCCGACATGGAGGCGTATCGCGAGTACCTGCTGGGCCGGCACCACTGGGCACGGTGGACCGAAGAAGATTTCAAGCAGAGCATTCGCCACTTCGAGGCAGCGCTCGAATGTGATGCGAATTTTGCCGAAGCGCATAGTGCATTGTCGGAATCTTGGGCGCATCTTGGCACCGGATACTGGAGCGTCCGCCCCTTGGACGCGTACCCGAACGCCCGCGATGCGGCAGTGCGGGCGCTGGAGCTGGACCCTGACTCGGCGGATGCTCACGCCCGGCTGGCGACAGTGGAGTGGTGGTTCGAATTCGCGTTCGACCGGGCGCTGGAGCGGGTGAAGCGGGCGACAGTCATCAACCCAAACTGCGCGCCGGCGTTCGATAATCACGCCAACATCCTGACCATGTTGGGACGACACGAGGAAGCTCTCGCGCTCGGTCAGCGCGCGTGCGAATTGGACCCAGCGTCCGTCTTCATCAATGCTAACTACGGTCTCTATCTGTACCGAGCACGCAGGTGGTCCGAGGCCATTACCCAATTCCAGCGTGTCATCGAACTGGACCCAAATCTCCCAATGGGACACGGGCTGCAAGCCTTGGTGCATGTAGAGAATGGTGACCTGACACGTGCGCTTGCGGAGTTCCATCGAGCTGACCAGTTGTCAGGTGAACACCACGCCTATCACGTGATGCTCGGGTATGGTCACGCGGCAGCAGGCAACGAAGCAGAAGCACGTCGAATCCTCGGGGCGATCGAAGGCCAGCGTGCAGAGCAGAACGTTTGGCTGGTCATGCTGGCGATGAGCTATGCAAAGCTTGGCGATACCGACCATGCACTCGATCTGCTCGAAGATGCGTATCGCGAGCGCGGCGGTTGGATCGTATGGGCAGGCGTCGAGCCGGGTCTGGATGGGCTGCGCCAAAACGTGCGGTTCCGGTCTCTGATGGCTCGCCTGGGACTGCCGCAGGCCGACTCACCACCGGCCCAAGTGATTGCAACCGACGCCGAGCCGCGCGGTGAATCCAATGTTGGTGGTAGGACACGTGGTCGCCAACGCCAATCACTGCTGGTGCTGCCATTCGAAAACACGAGCCCGGACCCGGAGAACGAGTACTTGGGTGACGGGCTCACTGACGAGCTGATTACCGATCTCACGAAGGTGCGGTCGATCCGCATCATCGCACGTAACACCTCGATGAAGCTCAAGCACACCGAGAAGACCATTGCATCACTTGGCCGGGAACTGGATGTCGGCTATGTGCTGGAAGGGAGCGTGCGGCGGACCGGAGAGGATGTGCGGATCACCACGCAGTTGGTCGACACGGCGGATGAGTCGCCGATCTGGGCCGAGCGGTACACCGGCACAATGGAGCACGTGTTCGATCTACAGGAGAAGGTGTCTCGGGCGATCGTAGATGCGTTGAATGTCGAACTCTCCCGTGAGGAACGGGACGCTCTCAGTGCGCGCCCGTTTCCGAATCCCCTTGCGTACGAGTACTACCTCAAGGCTCGACGCGACATCTATGAGTTCGACGGAGCCGCGCTGGAACGCGCGCTCCAGAACCTGCGGGAGGGCGAAGCGATACACGGTAGCACCGTGCCAATCCTGCGTGGTCTCGGATTAGTGCACATGCAGATGCTCAACGCCGGTGTCACGGAGGACGAGTCCTTGATCGATGAGGTGGAGCGGTATGCGGCGCGCATCCGAGACATTGCTCCCAGCTCAGCGGACGCTTTCGTTCTAGCCGGGTGTGCGCAGGTGCTGCGGGGAGACTTCCAAAAGGGTGTCATGCTGTTGGCGCAGGCACACTCACGTGATCGACACGACCCCGACACGATGCTCTGGCTCGGTGTGTCGATGCTCTCAACGGGACAGCCGGATCGATCTCGACTGATCATCGATGAACTCGTGCGCATTGATCCATTGGCACCCTTGAGTCACCTGCTCGTGGGGTACACCGCGTTCTTTCAGGGTCGGTTTGACGACAGCGTTGCACCACTGCGCCGGTCGCTCGATCTCGGACCTGATGTACAGGTGAGTCTCTGGTGTGCCGTGCGGTTGTTCGCAGCGGCGGGGCTCCCCCACGAAGCGCACGCCGCGGCGCAACATCTCCAGGCACAGCATGCGGGAACGCCCTTCGCGGAATCGGCCGGCATCTTCGCGGCCGCGGTCAACGGCCACACGGATGACATTGGCGAGCCGAGTGAAAAGCTACGCGCCTGGGCCGTGCGCGACGCGGAGTGGGGTCAGTATCTGGCCGACGCCTATGCCTTGGCGGGACGCGACCGCGACGCACTAGACTGGCTGCATACTTCAGTGAATGCGGGATTCCTCAACGATACCTACCTTGCTGAGCACGACCCGTTCGTGTCCGGGCTACGCGATTCACAGGAGTTAACTGCGCTGCTCGAAAAAGTTGCTCGAGCGCGCCGCGTGTTCGAAGCGGAGTTGGATGCGGCGGGAGTCGCGTTCTAGTGAGTGGTCCGGTTCCCTGGCGCGAGCTCCGCTGCGTGGTTTGCCACACTCCGCACGCTGCCTTGCTTACGTTGCTGGACAGCCCGCTCTGGAACCATGACGTGACGGGCGCATCGTTCGACCTCTACTCCAGCACCACCCTGGTGGAACAGCCCGAACAGCCGGGAGGTCCGTCAAAGATGTGCCTTTCCTGTCATGACGGCACGGTGGCAATCGATCAGTTCGGCGGCGGTATTGGAAGCCAGTTCATCAACGGGAGCAGTCTGATCGGAACTGACCTCTCCGGCTGCCATCCCGTGTCGATCCAATGGCAGCACCAGAACGACATGCCTAGCTGCAATAACTGTCACGACATGCACAGCACGCCCACATTTGTATCGCCTTTACCGTTCTTCGACCGCTACGTCGAGTGTCCGACGTGCCACCACGTTCACAACGGTGCAGAGTTTGAGCACTTGTT
>JBDGXD010000430.1:0-4973 GCA_039584755.1 Gemmatimonadota bacterium | reverse complement strand
ATTTCGTGGCGAGCTCTTGCGTGCACTACCGCTGCACGGGCTTCCTCGATGGCGCCAACGAGTTCTTCGAGGTCACAGGGCTTCTGCAGGTACTTGAATGCCTCGAGCCGGCCGGCGTCTTTGGCCGAATCCAGACTACCGTGACCGGTGAGCATGATTGTCTGGAGCGCCGGGCGAAACACTTTGATCTCTTCGAGTGTCTGGATGCCATCCATCTTCGGCATCTTGAGATCTATGACCGCAACGTCGATCGTTAGATCTTTCCTCACCAACTTGACCGCGTCTTCGCCGTTGGCGACATCGACCACGTCGAATCCCCGCTTGCGCAGTCGTCTCGCTAGGGGTGCTCGGAAACCATCCTCGTCGTCAACCAGTATCACCTTAGGCATGTTCGTTCCTACTCCGTATCCCCCGCGCAGTCATCCTGTCTGATCTGTCGAGCAAGTTCATCGAATAGATCGCTAAGGCGCAGAATCCCCACTGTCTGTTGACCCCTCCTTACCAAGAGAGACTGTGCCTGTTGCGCCAGAAATGCGACGGCGGCATCAGGCAATGTCGCTTCCTCATCGATGGTGGCTATATCCGGCGTGTAGACATCGCGCACCGCGACCGTGCGGGCGCGTACGCACATGTTTACCAGACCGCTGGCAAGGAAATCGAGCGTTTGCATAGATGATTGTAGTAATTGATCGCTGACGCCAGCCCGTCTGAGAACCTCTCGTTCGACCAGGGACTTGCGTTCAGGTGTCAGTGCGTGCAAGAACGCGAAGTGGTGCAACTTGCCCACGATCTTCCCTTGGGCATTGCGAACGAGAACGGCGCGATGCGGCTGGTGATCGGGCGGAAGCTTGGCCTGCGATTCGTCGAGAGCCGCAAGTGCGTCGAATACCGTGGCGTCTTCGTCAACCACCGCGTACTCCGACAACGACAGCATGAGGTCTTTCACTCTCTCAGCCATGGCCAGCCTTCTCCAATCGACGCTCGGTCACGTTATTTCGTAGGGAAGCTCCACGGTAAACGTACTTCCCTTTGTCGGCGTGCTTTCCACGTAGCACTCTCCCCCGAGACTCTTGATGATTGAGTAGCTGACGCTGAGCCCAAGGCCCGTACCCTTGCCCGGGTCTTTCGTGGTAAAGAACGGCATGAACACTCTCTCGACTTGCTCGGCGGTCATACCGCAGCCAGTGTCCGCCACTGAGAACGCGGCTCTGTCATCCCGGTCGAAGGTCCTCACTGTGAGTGCTCCACCCTCCGGCATGGCGTCCAACGCGTTCTTGATGAGGTTGACGAACACTTGGATCAATTGATTCCGGTCAGTGACGATCCCCGGGATCCTCCCGTCATATCTGCGGACGACCTCAACATTGGAGATAGAGATCTCGTTGCCCAAGATTCCGTCCAATACTTCGTCGAGTATCCCGTGCACATCATGGGTATCGAGCTTGACCTCAGCATGGCGTACGAATGTCAGGAGTTTGCGAGTGATGTCCCGACATCTGAACACGGCCTCGTGAATTATGCCCAAGTGTTCATCTAGATCGAGCTGCTCGTCGTCCTCATCAGCTAGAGTCGGGTCCAAGGAGTCCTTGAGGACACCTACCTCTTCCGCGATGATCGCCAGCGGGTTGTTGATCTCGTGGGCAATGCCGGCCGCCAGCTCACCTACCGATGCGAGCTTCGCTGCCTGAACCAGTTGGCCGGAAAGCTCGGCCTCGTGTTGTTCCACGGCGATTTGCTTGCCGGTGAGCTGGCGGGCCCGCAGGAGGATGACGATACCGCCGAGAACGACGAAAGCAACCGTGGACAAGAAGACATTAAGTGGCAGGCCGAGAATACCGCTATTCACTGGCTCGTCTGCATTCGTGACCACGAGAGCCCATGGTGTCTCACTGAGCCAGGCGTACGCGTAGTCCAGGTCTACCGCAGCCGTTTGGCCCGAAACGAAACCTCGCACCGGGTCCTCGGGTGGTATGAAGAACGAGCCTTGCAGTGGCTCCCCAGCTCGTGGTGTCGTGACCTGAAGCACTCCAGTGCCGTTGACCACGGCAGCATGAACCTCGCTAGCACCCTCGAGGGTTGTCAGATAGTTGGCGAGTCTGTCCGGAGACAGAGTCGATCTCAAGATCTGAACCGTCCCCCCGTCTCGCCGCTTAACTGCAATTGTGAAGTGCGGTCTACCTCGGAAGCCCAGGTAGACCTCGGTGATGACAGAAGACCTATCGCTAGCCAGAAGCTGTCGGAACCACTCCTCGTCCTGATAGCTCACGGAGCTGGGGAAATTGACGGGGCCCACATATTCCACCAGGTTGCCGTCTTCGCTCACGATACCAAGATCGACAAAAGCGTTACTAGTCTGCTGCAGCTCCTCTAAGAAACCACGGAGGGTTGCATGATCGATCGCTTGGGAAACGAGTAACGGATCGTTGATGATGTTGGCCAAATTGACCAAGCGCTCACGCAAGAACAGATTGAACGTGTTGGCTTGGTGCTCGGCGACTGCCTCGAGGTGAGCCCGCGCACTCTCCCGTATGAGTCGGCGATACTGGATGGAGAAAAAATCGCTAGCAACAGCAGTGGCACGAAGTACAGCAACGTAATGCGGCCGAACGTGGGCCACAGTAGCTCACGGTAGTGCCGGTCCTTTGCCGGTGCGTTGGGAGGCGGAGTGGCTTGTTGGGTTGCAGCCATGTACTCAGTCTCTGCTTTGCCGGGCCGTCGGACTAGCGCAAAGGAAGAACGCCGGTCACAGAGGAAACCCAAATGTCTGAGGCGCTTCGTCCACTCTGCTACTGCGACACGGTGACACGAGAACCTCGAATCGTTCCAGTAGTCCTGTCGTCAAGAAGGGAGTGCGGACGTTGGGGTCCCCTATGACCGTTGGCACCAATTGAATCGTAATCGGTATCGATTCCGGACGGAAGCTACCTCGCGACGTGACCCTGCGTCTCCAGGGCAACCTCGCGGCACTCGAAGCGTTGCGGGCACGGCTCGCGGCCAACGTGGAGGTGGCGGAGGCGTGTGGGCCGGGCACCCGGGACGGGTGAACGTGCAGCCGTCGCCCTTAGCCGCTGGTGCAGCGCACGTGCCGCCCGGGACTCGACTCTGATCTGGCGGCCGGCTACTATCAGGCAACCGGACCGACTCCGCATGCACGATCACGTCACCCTACTCCAGCCCGATGCTCAGCGGGCCGACTCGCAGCGCATCCCCGCGGCCCTGGCACCCGACTTCGCGGCCCAGCTGCGTGGACGGGTTCAGGTGCTCACGCTGTTGATCGCGCTGGGGTTCGGAATCGGCCCGGTCATCTTCCTGGCCCTCATGGTCGCGTCGCTCGTCCTGGGTACCGAACCGCCGAGCAACATGGGGCAGGCCTCGGTGTTCCTCTGGATTCAGCCTGGCGCGGTGGGCATCTCCCTCGCGCTCTGGTGGAGGGCGCGCAATCCCCGGGTGAACGCGACGCAGTTGCTGCGACTCGGGCGACTCGGCCTGCTATACCAGGTGGCGATCTGCTTCATCATCGGGGTCTCGTCGTACTGGTCGCAGTACGCCGAGTCCGGCACGGTGCCGCCACTCACGTGGATCCCCGCGGTGGTCATCCTCTTCCCGCTCATCATGCCGGGCCCGCCGCGCCTCATGCTCTGGGGCGCGATCGCCGCCGGCGCGATGGCCCCGCTCTCACTCGCGCTCGTGCAGACGGCCGGGCTCGTGGCCGCCTCCGCCGGCGACTACCAGAGTGCGGTACTCAACTCTGGGGTCGCGGTCGTGTTGGCGTACCTGGGCGCGCGGACGCTGTACGGGCTCCAACGGCAGGTGCTGCAGGCCCGACAGATGGGAAGCTATCAGCTCGAGGAGCGGCTCGGTGGCGGTGGCATGGGTGAGGTGTGGCGCGCGCGCCACCGGATGCTGGCGCGCCCCGCGGCGATCAAGGTGATCCAGCCCGAGATCCTCGCCGCCCACGGCGCTGGGCCGCGCGTCGCCCTACAACGCTTCGAGCGAGAAGCACAGGCCACAGCGCGACTGCGTTCACCCCACACTGTCGAACTGTACGACTTCGGCGTAGCCGCCGACGGCACCTTCTACTACGTGATGGAACTGCTGGACGGGATCGACGCGATGACGCTCGTGGACCGGTTCGGCCCGCTCCCGGCCGACCGCGTCGTGTTCCTCCTGCGGCAAGTGTGCCAATCGCTGTCTGAGGCGCACGCGAGCGGTCTCGTGCATCGCGACGTCAAGCCGGCCAACATCCACGTGTGCCGCTACGGAGAAGAGTACGACTTCGTGAAGGTGCTGGACTTCGGACTGGTGCAGGCCCGCGCCGAGCCGGCAATGGACTTGACCGCCGACCACTTCGTGGGTGGCACACCCACGTTCATCGCTCCCGAGCAGGCGCTGGGCAAGGCCACCGTGGACAGGCGGGCCGACCTCTACGCGCTGGGCTGTGTGGCGTATTGGCTGCTCTCGGGACAGTTAGTGTTCACCGGGGACACGGCTATGGAGGTGCTCACCAAGCACGTGAACGCCCCGCCCCCGCCCGTGTCCCGGCGAACCGAGCTACCGATCCCTGCCGCAATCGAACGCCTGGTCATGGCCTGCCTCGAGAAGGAGCCGGACATGCGCCCCGCATCGGCACGCGCGCTGCTCGATCGGCTGGACGCGGTCGTGACGGACGGCCGCTGGACACAGGAGCGGGCGCGCGCGTGGTGGCAGCTCCACGTGCCCGCAGGGCATCTGAGTTGAGGAGCAGGCTATGAAGAAGTGGTTACGAAGACTACGTGGGATGGTCAGCATCGGTGCGATTTGGGGCCTCTGCTCCTCGGTCCTGGGTCTCGCCATCGGTGCTTTCGTGAGTATCATCTGGCCCGAGATACTCCCCTTCACTGCGGTCAGGTATGTGGTTACTGTGACCCTCGGGTATGGCGTAGCGGGATTTGTCTTGGGTGGCGGTTTCGCAGGTGTTCTCGCGACAATGCATG
>JBDGXD010000429.1:0-3585 GCA_039584755.1 Gemmatimonadota bacterium | reverse complement strand
CTGCGGATACACGTCGTGCGTCTCGAGAGTGAACTGCACCGGGTTCTCAATGGTCAAGTCCGTATTGCTGCTGGCCGCAGTTACTCCTATGCGCTCCTGAATTGGAGGAATATTCTGCATGTCGGCCGCATTCTTGACCTGCACACGAATGAAGAGATGGGGATAATCCCCGGGGCTCTCGATCACGGTGGCCCCTGCAGGCGCTTCCATGTCCTTCCCCTTACGCACAAACGCGTAAGTACCTGTGGGGTGGATCTCGTCATATATGGTGTAGTGTTCCTGGTCCGCAATCTGGATCGAGAAGTAACGATCCTTCTCGACTTCCGGCAGCTCCACCACTACGGGGCCGGCGGTAAGGTCGATGATCGCCTTGGTGTATAGGTGATCGAGTGCGGGAGTGACGACGGGGTCCGTGCCTTCGGTCGGCAGTTTCGTTGTGTGAAGTAGCTCGTTTGTCCCACCTGCCTGTCTCGCTGTCGTCTCCATGTAGACCGCGTGGTGGTACACCTTGAATGCCATCAAATCTGCATCACTGGGACGTTGTGGCTCGGTCTCGGCCGCTTCCTCGGCAGCCTGGTTGCCGCAAGCGACAAACGCTAGGGTGATGACGGATGCAACTGCCAACCTGAACAGCTTCTTCATGATTTGCCTCCAAGTGTGATACTGGATCTCAAGTCTCAAAAAGCTTCCTCCAGCCCAAAGTACACCCCCCTGGTATCCCGTCCGAAGCCGAAGTCGGCCCTCAGATTGATCTTCTCCCTCTGGTTGAACACGAGTCGCAGGCCAAAGCCATACGAGTACTTGAGGTTGGAGAACGACAGGTCACTCGCGTCACTGCCGAATACGTCACCGACACCCGCGAAAACAACCGCTCCGAAACGCCACCATACATGGCCACGGTACTCGACCTGAGTGGCAACATAGTGTCTATCCCGATACCTGCCTCGGAAGTACCCCCTCATGATATTGCCACCACCTAGAGCTGACAGCTTGTAGAACGGCAGTTGGCCTAGCACGAAGTTCCCGTACAACTGGAGCGCAATGACCTGATCGGGTGCAAAGGCAAAGTAGCGTCTCAGATCTGCTTCAATTGTGCCGAAGTTGAAGTCACTGCCCAGGATCGAGTTGTACCAGAGAAAGTTGAACCGGTGAAATCCCCCTCCGTTGGGGAAGAAGATGTGGTCGCGCGTATCTTTGACCAAGTCGAACCCCACGCCGGAGGTAATGCCACCTTCGCTTCCCACTACTGAGTCGCCGAGATAGGGGTTGTCCCTCGTGTCAGTTATGTCATGGTACGAGAATTCGTAGACGAACCCGTCGCGTGTAAAGAATGGCACGGGTGTCGGCCCCTCGAGTACAAACCGGCCAGAGAACACTCTGACATCGTAATCCTCGTTTTCGATATCAGGCGTCTGATTGCCGACTCCCCAATACTTATCCACGTAGAACCCGAATTCGAGGGGAAGTGCCACGAACCAGCGATTGTGGTCCAGGTACAACTGCGTGTTCTGTGAGAACTTGTATTGCTTTCTGGTCGAGTAGTAACCCGACAACGACGTCTTGGAGGGCCGCAGGTCGTCCTGTTGCTTTGACGTGTAGAAGGTGAGAACTCCGCCCGCACCGAAAGCCAACTCGGTTTCTGGCGAGTAGAATGCGTACGGGTAAGCGGCAATCTTCAGCCCCCGGCCGGCAATCATCTCCACCGCCGCCTGAGTCGAGTCCTGAGCGTTCGCACTCGAGGCGTTCGCGACCAGCAAGCTTGCCATCAGCGCTATGAAGCCTCGATGCCACCGCACTTCGTGATCGACCTTCACAGGTAGCATACCTCCCCCCGGTGTCGGATGGCTCTAGAACGCTTCAGTGATGCGGAAGTAGATGCCCCAATCATTCTTGCCGATGGCACCGTCGAACCCGATGTTGATCCGCTCATCGGGTATAGCCATGAACCGCACTCCCGCACCGACTCCCGGGAGTAGGGGGCTAGTTGGATCTTCCTCACCGGGGTTCACAGCCATAGCCAGGCCGGCGAACGCCACAGCTCCAAACCTGCCCACCAGATTGCGACGATATTCGGCCTGAACCGCATACACCTGGTCGCCACGGTACTCACCTTTCGAGTAGCCACGAATATCGTCGCGACCCACAACCCGCTGCCCCTCAAACGGAACGTCGCCGAGGCCCAGGAACATGTCGAACCGTCCGGCAATCACGTCCTTATCGGACAGGCTCTTGTATCCGTTGAGCGAGAAATTCACGCTGCTGTAGTTGTAATCCGATCCCAACCAGTCCCGGTTGAATATGAAACGAGAAACCGCGTACACTCCGGCCGCCGCGTTGTACACGTTGTCTCGCGTGTCCCACTGCAAAGGGACTCCCAGTCCGTTCACCCATTGCCGGGCAGTGTCTGGCGGAACACCCTCGATGTCGAACTCCGTCCTCATGTTGGTGAAGGCTCCAAGAACGCCAGCGTACAGATTGGAGACGACACGTCGGCTCATCTCGGCGTAGATGAATCTCGCGCCTGTGTTGAAGTCGATGAACCCGCCGCCCGGAATGTGCTCGTCATCGAAATACTGGAAATTGATGGAGGCAAAGCCGAAGCCTCCCAGAAATCGATAGGTGTCCTCACTCCAGAAGAGCCGCCCAAAGGCTGCCCCTCCCCAGGACTTGTTTCCAGTGTACATACCCATCAGGCCGACCTGTGACGTCGGGGAGACCGTGTCGGCCCGAGACATGGGGAAGAAGCCCATGCCTATTGCGCCGAGTTTCACGCCGACCGACCTGTTGTAGTCGATCAGCGGCACACCGGTGACGGAAAAGCCTTTCGTCTTCTCTTCCTCTTGAGCGGAGATCACAGCGGGGATGATGGACAAGAGCACAGCAATGGCCAACCAACGCATGAAAAACTCCCCTCCTAGGGCGTGCCCGCCCTTGAAACGTAGGTAGTATTTGCAAACTGTTGTGTGGTCACTTGCCATGCGGCAGGATCGGCCGTCACGCTCGGCGCTGAGCGGTACTACCGACGACTCGGTCGTACGAACCTGCCGGCTTGTAAGCTACACACGGCTGGGAATCTGCGCGACGCCGGTATGGCGCTAAGACAGGGGACGGACCGGCGATCCGCCAATTGCCAACAGGTATTCGGGGGGATTCGAGCGTCCGGCGAGTGGGGCCCGGCCAGCATTTTGACCGAGAATCTGTAAGGCAGCTGTCGAACGCTGACGAAGGCGGAGTACCACGGACCGCAGATTACATCACAGCGCTCTAACTCCGCAGGCGTGATTTACTACGCTATGGTATGGATTGTCCTTGTGATATGCTCCCCGCGGTGATAAATACGGGGCTTGGGGCCTGACACAGATCCGTCAGTCAGGACGTATGCTCTGGTGTATGGCGACGCGTCTAGGGCTTAAGCAACGGACCCTTTTCCGTAGGTCGCGGGCCCGGGTCATCTCGACGTACACTGGTTAGTGTGTTCGTCCACGGAGGAGAAGATATGGATCTTTTTAATTTGGTCCCTATTGTCGCCATTGTCATTGGCGTCCCTGGGACCGTCGTGTTCTTGGCTCTGGCTATGGGTCACAC
>JBDGXD010000428.1:0-3594 GCA_039584755.1 Gemmatimonadota bacterium | reverse complement strand
AGTTGCAACTAACAGGGTGCTGGAAATGCATGCAATCGCCGACATAGTCCTGCCGGGTTGGGTGATTGAGGTCAAGAAGGGGCTACGCTCGAGCCGCAACCTGCGCGCCAACCTTATGGAGCTGGCCTACCTCGTAGCAGAGAACCGAGACGTGCAAGGCGCACTCGTGCTCGACGAGCCAGGCATGACACACAAGCGCCTCGACCGGGAGTGGCAGGAGGCCTGCAAGGTTCTTCGCCCCGACATCGTGGAACGGCTATCCATCGTTACAGTTCGCTCAGGCGAGTTGGCAGGGATTCCAAATGGACCGGCCGCAGAGATTCGTCGAGTCCTCGCGGACTCTGTCACTCCCGTCGAATCCGTCCAGCAGGAGGTACTGCCGCGGCCCGACTACTACACCGTCGTGCTCAAGCTGCTCGTGCATCGGTGGCTGACGGGACGCGGGCCAGCCTCCGTTCGTCGGCTGCAAGGCATGGCCGGTTGCTCTTACCCGACCGTGGCTAGTGCTCTCGATAGGCTGGAACAAGTAATTACCCGCAGTCCCAGCCGTGGCGTCGCCCTGACGAGGTTCCCAACAGATACGTGGCGAGAGTTGCTGGCAATTGCACACAGAGTCCGTTCGACCATTAGGTACGCTGATCGATCGGGACAGCCCATAACCCCGAGCAAGCTAGCTCAGCGATTGGAGGCACTGTCGCTCCCCGGGGTCGCGGTAGGAGGGGTACTGGGTGCCATACGCTACGATCCGGATCTGGATTTGACCGGAGCACCACGATTAGACCTGTCGATCCACAGTCCGGCCGGTAAGGTGAACCTCGACTTCGTGAAGGATCTCGACCCCGCCCTGAAGCGGGTCGATGGTCACGGTGAAAGGGCGCACGCTACGATCCATTTCGTTCGACGCTCGGAGTCGTTGTTTGAGGTAGACGAGGTCGGCCGAACGTGGGCCGACCCTGTCGAGTGTCTTCTGGATCTGCATGAAATGCGCTTTGAGTCTCAGGCGGCGCAATTTGTGAGACGATTGGAATCTGCTGAGGCCCGCAAACCATTTGCAGACCAACAGGAAGGGACCAAACCGGACTAGATGGGACCAGGCGGGATGAAGATCACCTAACTCTCCCAACCCAACGTGCTGCGGCAGAACACCCGGGGCCAGGCCGAGATCGTCAGCTACATCCGTCGGTTGCGGGAATCACTGGCCCGAGATCCTCTGGAACGAGACAAGGCGCAACGCGGTAATTGGAGCCGACAGACAAAGAAACGATGGGGTGGGTCGAGCGGATAGACAGCATAGGTGTGGTGTCCCATGTGTGACCGGCCATTGTTACATCGCACGCTATTGTGACGTGTCCGCCACTCCATTAGATTTGAGTTGCATTGCGAGGCTACCCATTGGGGAAGGTCACCGCATTCGTTGTAGCAGGGCTAGAGCTGTGGTTCAACTCAGAAGACCATGGACCGCCGCATTTCCACGCTCGGCGTCCGGGCGAGTGGGAGATAAGAGTGTTCTTCCTCACTACCGTCAAAGGACGCTTGGAGTACGAGCGAAAGTGGGGAGGTGAGCCCCGAACGAAGTCCTTGCGTGCGATTGAGCAAGGCGTTGTGGAGCAGCGTGTCAGACTGCTTGAAGAATGGAATGACAAGGTATGCCAGTAGCAACGCGACGAGAGGAATGGAACGTCTTGCTGTGTGACAACACGAGCAAGGCGGCGGTGCCGAAGTCTCAGCGGTTCAAGCTCGTAGTGAGGCCTCGTGCGGCGACCGTCAAGAATCTGATCGTCTTCTGCTCAGCAATGAGGTTACCCCAC
Source organism: Gemmatimonadota bacterium (assembly GCA_039584755.1). GTDB lineage: Bacteria > Gemmatimonadota > Gemmatimonadetes > Gemmatimonadales > GWC2-71-9. The sequence goes on along the minus strand of JBDGXD010000428.1, from coordinate 1,786 downwards.
GTGTCCCAGCTCGTGACCAACGTCAATCGCCGCAACCAGCTGAGGGCTTTGTTCCTCCACGAAGATGCCGATGCCAAGTGGCTACCCCAGATGTTGGATAGGGCAAACTTGCGAGCCGTGCGGAATTTGGTGGTCCATGCGGACATAGACGTGCCCAGGAGGATCCTGAACGCGTGGGAACACGATGCGCAGGACAAACTCATCGCGCGGGCCATGGTGTCGGGCAACAAGCTGTTTGTAACATCCTGTGTCCCGGAAACCATCGAGCTGGGCTTCGATGCACTTCCCGCCCTGAAACGAATCAAGTCTGCGGACCGGTCGACCTTCGAGATTGCAGCCGACGGGAGCTACATCCACTGGCCAACTCCCGACATTCACCTGGACTTGAGCACCATCCGCGGAGCCATTGAGCCCGGGTACGGAGAGCGAGAGGCCGCGGCAAGGTTGGCGCACGACAATAGGTACGGCTCTGCAATCGCGGCGTTGCGTACTGAACGAGGATTGCGGCAGTCAGACGTTCCCGGACTTTCGGAGCGACAGGTGCGACGCATCGAGAAGGGTGAGCGACCGACCCTGAACGCGCTGAGGAGCCTGGCGGAAGCACACGAGCTCGATCTCAACGAATACCTGACAGAGCTAGCCGCGCGGTGCGAGTGACCGGCCACGGATCAGACTCCCGCCAGTCGGCAGCAGTCAGTCGAGCTGAGCGACTCATCAAACCTGCCACCATTCTCAGAGCCACACAATGAGAGGGCAACTGCGGATAACGGGGCGTCGGTCTATTGATTACTCGACTTTTCGGCTCTCATCGCAGTTCCGTTAATGTGAAGCAGGGCTCCAATGACCTCATCGTCTTCGTCGAAAATGAACTCCAGTTGCCAGCCGGTAACGGTGTCGATGAAATGGTTCTCCGAGTCCGGATACCACACGAAGATCCTGCCGTCATCTCCTTCCATTCTCAGATGTGAGTCGTCGATAGTGATTTCAGCGTAGCGGATATCGCCAAACACATACCTTCCGGTATACCTGGTCAGAGTCTTCATGGGCAGCTCAACGGGGACGATCACGGATGGTTTCAAGGCCGGCCAGTCATATACGATCCCCACAGAACGTAGGATCTCTGGATATAGATAAGATCCTCTACCACCATTGGTCATCACCGCCACGCCTTGTCCGCGCTTTGCGTAGGCGAACAAGTAATTGTGATACCCTCCGTTATCACCACCGTGACTGAAGGCCAGGTTCTCATCCTCTCCTTGAAGGAAGAAGCCGAGGCCGTAGGAGCCGATCTGAACAGTTAGCATCTCTTCAGCGAGTTGCCGCGAGATGATCGATGATTCGCCCCGAAATGCTCGTTGAACCTCGACCGCGAATAGACAGAGGTCGGATGGCGTTGCCCACAATCCGCCTCCCGCGAGGTTGGCCATTGTCTCCCAGTGTCCGTCGAAAACCGAACCCATTCCGCCGTGTCCAGTAGCTACATTCTCGATGCTGCCGTACTTGAGGGGCTGGAAGTAGCCGCTTCTTGCCATTCCCGCTGGGCCGAGCACCGCCTCATTCATGAGGTCGGGATAAGGTCGCCCCAGCACATCAACCATCGCCTGGAGTACAATCAAGTAACCGGCGCCGGCATACCGGAATTCTGTCCGAGGTCGGGACACCACCCGCACAGGTTCGGTCTTGGCCGGTTCCACACCTTCTAGCATTTGCAGGAAGGTCGGTACTTGCTCTCCTTCAACGTACGCTCCCATCAACTGCCCGCTCAGTCCGGCCTGGTGGCTGAGCA
>JBDGXD010000427.1:0-5212 GCA_039584755.1 Gemmatimonadota bacterium | reverse complement strand
CTGCTCAACCATTGGTGAACCGAGTGATCCCCGAGCCCTCCGACGCCGAGATCGATCGCGCACTGCAGGCGGCCGCATCGCATGCGGTGTCCCGTGGTGTCACGATGATTGCCGACATGGGGAATTGGGAAGGGTTAGCCGCCTACCGACGGGCCCATGCCAGTTCAACTCTACGCTTGCGGGTCTATGCGGTTGTACCGCTTGCCACGAGGGACCGGCTGTCCACTTTTGTTGCAGAAACTGGAAGGGGCGATGATCGGCTGTTCTGGGGTGGTCTAAAGGCATTTGTGGATGGGTCGCTGGGGTCCACCACGGCATGGTTCTATGACCCGTATACCGACGAGCCGGAGACAGCCGGCTTGATGGTTAGCGATACGGCTGAACTGCGTGAGGCGATACTGGAAGCTGACAATGGGGGCTTCCATCTGATTGTCCACGCCATTGGTGACCGGGCCAACGATTGGCTGCTCGACGTATATGCAGAAGCGCGGGAAACCAATGGTGCTCGGGACCGGCGGTCGAGGATCGAGCATGCCCAGCATTTGAGTCGAACTGCTATCGGCAGGTTCGGTCCCGAGGGCGTGATCGCTTCGATGCAGCCCTATCACGCCATCGACGATGGGCGTTGGGCTGGCAAGCGCATCGGCCCGGAGCGAGTCAACACTACATACGCCTTCCGCGATCTGTTGGCAGCCGGTGCGGTGGTTGCCTTTGGCAGTGACTGGACCGTCGCGCCGATCGATCCGCTACTGGGCATTTACGCTGCGGTAACCCGCCGAACCATCGACGGAGCAAATCCTGGGGGGTGGGTTCCCCAACAGAGGATCAGTGTGGAACAGGCAGTGACCGCATACACGATAGCCGCCGCCCGTGCATGTTACCTGGACGATCGGTTGGGCACGTTGCAGCCAGGCAACTACGCCGACTTGGTGGTACTGTCGGACGACATATTCACGATCGATCCGATCGCGATCGAGGGCGTGCAGGTAGACCTCACGATAGTGGAGGGGGAGGTGGTGTATGAAAGAAACTGAGGGAGCTGGGAGCAGGGAGCAGGGAGCGGTCTCAGGCCAGGCAATTGTGACGTCGAGAATCAACCGCTCTTGCCCACTTTGCCATAGTTCCGCTCCCTGCTCCCAGCTCCCTCCCAGCTAGTTCCCAGCTAGTATCTGCGGAAACCGTGCGATCACTTTCTTCTTGCCATCTCCCGAGATCGGCTTCTCTCCCAGGTACACGTCGAACAGAGCCCAGCACAGTGTCGTCGAATGGATGGTGGGCTGCTGCTCTCCCTTGACCGAGGTTGTCAGCCGGCCATCTGTAGAACAGGAGAAAACGATCTCGGCTTCTTTGGTCATCTCATCCAAGCTGAAGTAGCCGTGGAACTGATCCAAGGCGGTCTCGCCTTCGGGCATGCCCATCTCGGCGGCGGCGTGCTGGATGCGGGGTCGCAGTGCTTCGTCGAATGCGTCGGCCATGTCATCACCGCCGACGTCACGGGTCATGACGAGCCGCAGGGTCATGGCGAAGTCCTGATCCAGGATCCGGCGGTAGAACGCCTGATCTCGCTCCAGTGTCGAAGCCGACATGTCCTTGTACGCGTTCAGCGCCGACCGGGCTCCGCTGGGGTCCACGTAGAGTCCGAAGGCATAGACCTTCACCTTGAGAAAGGTCTTGACCCTTATGCCCATTCCCGTGAGAACGTGACTTCCGGTTCCGTCGGGAACGGTCAGTTCCGTCGGAAAGGGAACTTTGCTACTGGGTTCTTCAACTGTTGCCGTTTGCTGTGCCTGCAATGGGACGGCTACCGAGAATGCGGTCAGGAACAACAGCGACCGGAGCATGCTGTCCTCCAGAGAGAGTCGTTTGGGTAGCCATAGAATGGAGACAAGCACGAGTAGCCGCAATGGTGGCCTCTGGCGGAGGCGCTGGATTCTTTCTGGCAATGCCATCTGACCGAGTGGTGCGGTATCTTGTCTCTGCCAGTTCTGCGTGCGTTTCCGGAAGGTAGTGCGATACACTCGAGAAGATGAACCAATCAGATCCAACTCAAACCGGTACTCTCCCTCCGACCGACCTCAATCCGCGCAGTGACGCGGCGCTGGACTACCCTGACAGGGATTTCGGGGAGCTGTCCACCGCAGATTATGAGACACTGGGATTCATGGCGGGTCTCGAAGTGCACCAACAGCTCGACACCCGCTCCAAGCTGTTCTGTCGTTGTCCGGGAGGCCGGCGCGTGTCTGTCTATGACGCCGAGGTCTTGCGGCACATGCGGCCAACGCTGAGCGAGTTGGGCGAATACGACGGTACCGCACTGATGGAGTTCAAGACCCGCAAAGAGATCGTGTACCAGCTAAACCGCAATACAGTATGTACTTACGAGATGGACGATACGCCGCCGTTCGGGATCGACGAGCAGGCAGTCAGGATTGCTCTGGAGGTCTCATCGCAGCTCAACCTCAATCTCGTATCCGAACTCCACGTCATGCGCAAGCAGTACCTCGATGGGTCGATCCCGACCGGCTTTCAGCGGACCGCAATGGTGGGACTCACGGGGACGATACCGTTCAAGATTCCGGAACTGGGTGTCGATCGGGAACTGCGCATCAGGCAGCTCTCGCTCGAGGAAGATTCCTGTCGGGAAATAGCGGACGTCGGTCACAGGATAACCTTTCGGACCGATCGTCTGGGGATGCCGCTGACCGAGGCAGTGACCGAACCCGATTTGTTCACTCCCCTCGAGTTGCAGGCCGCTGGGAGACTGCTGGCCTCCGTCGCTCGGGCAACCGGCAAGGTGCGCCGGGGACCAGGCGCCGCAAGACAGGACGTAAACGTATCGGTGGCTGGTGGAAGGCGAGTGGAGATCAAGGGGGTCGATAATCACAGATCTCTCCCGCAGTTGGTGCATGTTGAGGCCTTTCGCCAGCTCAACCTCCTGCGCATCAGAGCAGAACTCGAACGGCGCGGTGTGACCGAGTCGATGCTGGCGATTCCTGGTAAGGGCCTCCCCTGGGAGGTGTCACAGCTCGCCGTGGATGCGGGACCTGCGTTGCGGGACTGTGATTTCGCCCCGATCAGGGACGCGTTAGCCCGGGGCGAGACTGCTTGCGCAGTTCGCGTACCTGGATTTGCTGACTTGCTCTCGCGCCGTACGCAACCGGGTGTCACGTTCGCACGTGAGTTCGCCGACCGTGTGCGCGTCATCGCCTGTCCTGTGCACAGGCCCTTCATGATTCACTCGGACCTTGTGGATTACGGCTTGGATCCACGACAGTGGCGTGCCTTGAGGAGACAGTCACACGCGGACACTGGCGATGCCATGGTCGTTGTCTGGGGTCACGAGCAGGATGTCGCGACCGCGGCGCGCGAGGTTCTCATCCGAGCCCAGGATGCTGTTGCTGGCGTACCTTCCGAAACCCGCCAGGCGTTCCGAGACTGTACCAACAGCGGTATGTGGAACTCGGCCTTCCCTTCACTGCTGCGCGCAGTCTGGCAATGGCGGTCTGGGCCGATCTGTTTGACGTCATCGATCCGCAGGACAGGGACACGCCGCGCGCACTTGCAGGGAGCTTGGCTAAGAGGATTCCGTTTCACTTGCGCCGCAAGATCATCGATGATCTGCCGGATCCTGAGCGCCTGGCTCCGTTGATTCGGGCGATCGAGAGGGGTGAGATCCGACACGAAGCGATGGATCGTGTTCTCGATGAGTTGATCATGTACCGGGATACACCGGTGGAGGAACTGTTGCAGCGCTACCGCAGGGGTGCTGACGATGAAGTGCAGTCCGAATCGGTGTTGCAGGAGGTGGTGCAACGAGCGCGTTCGCTTCAGGGCAGATCGGTCGACACCCTGGTGCGGTGGGGTATGGGCGAACTCATGCGCCACTTTCTTGGTAGACTCGATCCGAACCTTCTGAGAGGGCGACTCGAACAGGAGCTGGCGGTGGCAGCTCAGGGTGGCACAGAATGAGTCCGGACTCGAACGAGAAGTACGAGGGGTATCGCGGTCCCTGTCTGGACCTGATGAAACGCCAAGAGGTCACGGTTTGGAGCGAGGTCGTCGCTGTGACCTCCAGAGGTGTGTTCGAGGGTCTGATCCTGCCACGATCCGAGACTAGTGATGAGAACCACATAGTGCTCAAGCTCATCAGTGGTTACAACGTTGGCCTGCGGCACGACACCATCGAGACCCTGGAACAGACGGGCTATCGTGAGGCGCACTACAAGATCCCGGAGCAGGAGTTCCCCACCGATCCCAAACACCCTCGGGTCAAACTGCTGGGAACCGGCGGGACCATTGCCTCTCGTCTGGATTACCGCACTGGTGCGGTGATACCGGCGTTCAGCCCCGGTGAACTGTACGGCTCGGTTCCTGAGCTGGCTGACATATGCAATCTGGAGACCGAGAAGCTGTTCGGAGTGTTCTCCGAGAACATGGGGCCGGAGCAATACTTGATCCTGGCAGAAAAGACGGGTGAGGCGATTCTCGAAGGATATGATGGTATAGTGATTGGGCACGGTACAGATACCATGCACCACACCGCCGCTGCGCTGAGCTTCATGGTGCAGAACACGCCGGTCCCGATCGTGATGGTAGGCAGTCAGCGGTCGTCGGACCGCCCATCGTCAGATGCCGCGCAGAATCTGATAAATGCCACGTGGGCCGCAGCACACGGTCCCATCGCAGAGGTGGTTGTCTGCATGTTCGGTCCGACGTCCGACCGTTACAATCTGCTGCACCGCGGCACCCGGGTCAGGAAGATGCACAGTTCTTATCGCAGCACGTTCCGGACCCTGGGTGATATTCCGCTGGCAACGGTAGAGAAGGGCACCATAACTGTACTCAAAGATGACTGCTCACCGCGGCGCGAAGACAGGAATGTCACGCTGCAACCTTTTTTCGAGGAACGGGTGACCCTGACCTATTATTACCCCGGCATGGACGCTGATGTCATTGACGCACTGGTGGATCGGGGTTACAAAGGAATCGTCATTGCGGGAACCGGCTTGGGCCACGTGAATCGCAAGACCTATCCCGCCCTGGAGCACGCTCGAGAGGCCGGCGTCCAGGTGTACATGACCCTGCAGACCCTGTGGGGATTCGTGCAGATGCACGTGTATGAGACGGGGAGGGAGATTCTCGAGCTAGGTGTGATCCCGCTGGCCAACATGCTGCCGGAGGTGGCGTACGTCAAGCTGGGTTGGGCGCTTGG
>JBDGXD010000426.1:0-3643 GCA_039584755.1 Gemmatimonadota bacterium | reverse complement strand
GAGCCCCGGGCGGTACAACCAATACTTGAATGAAGTCGTGGGTCGAGTATTGTCAGCTATTGAACCGAGTATTGTCAACTATTGAACAATGAAATCACTCGCATTCGAGGACACGGTTCACCACCAATGAGCGTATCGGATAGCGAACGAGCGGAGTTCCTGATCGGAGCGACAGCCAACCTGACCCACGAGCTGCGCAACGTTCTCGCGATCGTCAAGGAGACTGCGGGGCTTGTCGACGATATCATGGCAAGCGGTCAGTCAAACTCTTTGAACCACGACAAGCTCAGGACTTTGGTGGGTCGCATCGAATCCCAAACAGACCGCGGCGCTGAGCTCGCCTCCGTGCTCCAGCAGCTGACTCACGCTTGTGAAGACCCCGATCTTCCCATGGATTTGAGTCAGATTGCCATGCATGTGACAGTGATGTGCAATCGAAGCGCAAAGAAGAAACGACAGTCAATCCGGGTACGATCACCCGACGGTGAGGTGCATGTCGCTGGTGACCAACTGATTGTTTACATGGCAATTCACACGGCCGTCACGTGCTGTCTGGAACTGTTGCCGGAGTCTGCGGTTCTCGACCTCCATATCGGCCCACCGCTTGACCGTGTGCCAATGGATATGTTGGGCTCGGTGGAGGGGGTCGCCGTTCCGATAGACCCTACCCAAGAACTTACTGGGAACAAGCTCAACAAGATTGTGGCAGGTGTAGGTGCATCGCTCGAAGTAGAGAAAGACAAGCATCGGTTGCGGATCGTCTTTCCTGTGACGAGTATCGGATAAGGAATCCCGACCATGACGGAAGAAACCAGCAAATCGATCGTTGCCAAGGAGGATGTGCCTATTGCACATCGCCGCTACCGGAAGGTCTTGATCACGACCGTACTCTTGACGTCTGTTGTGGCGGTGTTACCGCTCGTGATAATGACCGGCGTGAACTTTGACCAGTATCGTGACGCGTTCAATTTCGAAGTCACGCGCCCAATGCTCCGATTCGTCTCACTCGGGCAGCAGTCGATGTCTACTTTCCTTGCCGAACGACGCTTGGCCCTGGGGACAATAGCTCACGAGACCACACTCGAGGAGTTGGAGGATCCTAACGCTCTAGGTGATATCCTCGGCGACATTCAAACGGTATTCACAGACGTCATCGACCTCGGCCTGATAGATGAACGAGGTATTCAAGTTTCCTATGCCGGCCCCCACGAGCTACAGGGTAGGAACTACAGCCATTTCGACTGGTTCAACGCAGTGGATATCCGGGGCAACTCCGTGAGTGATGTGCTGACGGACTCCGGTGGTGTTCCTCATTTCAACATAGCGGTACGGTTTGCGCGCGACGACGACCGTCAGCACACACTGCGCATGGCAGTCAACCCTGATGCGTTTCACTGGCTGGGCGACTTCGAGACGTTTGGGTACCGCGATCAGGGCTCGGAATGCCAAGGCTGCCACTCTCTCGGAGTACAGACCTCCAGTGATGCGTTCATCATCAACCGCAGCGGTACTCTGCAGACATCATCGCGGCACTATGGCGAATCGCTGCGTCGGAGTGCGCTACCGCCTCTAGCGGCACGGCCTGAAGCGACATTGGTGGAATTGGAGGACAGTAGCGGCAACGAACTCATTGTGAGCTACGCGGACGTGGCGAATTCACCTTTCACAGTGGTCTTGATGAACCCCAGGACGGCACTTGGATCGTCATCGCTGCTGCGGGATCTACTGATCTTCATGGCAATTAGCATCCTGCTGATCTTGACAGTCGTGATCGGGGGATCGACCTACGTTGTCAATCGCGCCCGGGAAGCCGATCTCAAACGGGCTATGTACTACCACGAGATGGAATACACCAACAAGATGGCCTCTCTCGGCCGTCTCAGTGCAGGGGTAGCACACGAGATCAACAACCCGATTGCCATCATCAATCAGAAAGCTGGCTTGCTGAGAGATCTGATGACCTGGTCGACGGAACGACCATCAAGCGAGAAGATACTCAGCCTGACCAACTCGATTCTCAGCTCCGCACGGCGGTGCGGCCGGATTACTCACAGCCTTCTTGGGTTCGCCAAGCACATGGACGTGGAACAGCAGACAATCAATCTGGATCACCTCGTGCGGGATGTTCTGGGGTTTCTGGGAAAAGAGGCGAGCCACAGGCAGGTTGATGTGGCGTTCGAATACTCGGGCGACACACCTAGTGTGGTCAGCGACAAGGGGCAGCTCCAACAGGTGTTTCTCAACATCATAAACAACGCGTTTGCGGCCGTGAAGGACGGTGGCCGCATTGAGATTGGAATTGAGCCGGTAGAGGAGCAGTCGGTGGCCGTGAGCATCGCTGACGATGGAGCCGGCATTCCCGAGGATCACCTCGCCCACATCTTCGACCCGTTCTTCACAACGAAGGAGGGCAGCGGTACCGGGCTCGGTCTGTCAATCACCTACGGGATCGTCAAGAAGCTGGGAGGACGTATCGACGTCAGCAGTGAAGTAGGCAAGGGAACACGTTTCACCGTAACGCTCCCCATCGGTGAACTGAATGGATGACAGGCGTTTGCGGGTCCTGATCGTGGATGACGAGGAAGAGCTCGTCAGCGCCATCGGTGAGCGCCTGCATCTCAGAGGATTCAGTACCAGCGGAGTTACGTCCGGATCAGCTGCACTGGAGTACCTGAACCACAACTCGTGTGATGTTGTGCTACTCGACGTCAAGATGCCGGGTCTCAGTGGGCTGGATGTGCTACGGAGGATCAAGCAAGAACATCCCGAAGTCGCAGTGCTGATGCTCACCGGTCATGGCTCCAAGCGCGACGCCGAGAAAGGGATGCGGCTCGGCGCATACGACTATCTCGTGAAGCCCGTCAGTATCGGAGTTCTGGTTCAGTTGCTTCGAGACGCTGGCTCAGGCCAGAGAGCAGACAAGAAAAAATGAACAAACACTTGCACGTAGAGGGGATTGCAGCATGGCTTGTTCCAACCACAGCGATGAGCGATAATGGTTGTTAGTCAAGCCATAGCTGGAGGTCGGAATCATGAGCGAGACTACGGTCCTGCTGGTTGACGATGAAGAGGATTTTGTCACGGTACTGGCCGAGCGTCTGGAGAGACGTGGCCTTACCGTCGACACCGCACAGAGTGGAGACTCTGCCTTGGAAAAGGCAGCCGGCCACACGTTCGATGCCATCGTACTGGATATGGCAATGCCCGGGATGGACGGCGTCCAAACGCTGCGGGGACTGCTCGATATCAATAAAGATCTTCAAGTAATACTGCTGACTGGCCACTCTACCATACAGCAGGCCGTGGAGGCAATGAAGATCGGGGCACTGGATTTGCTGGAGAAACCGACTGATATCGAAGTACTGGTGGCCAGAATCGACGATGCCGCCCGCAGGCGAACCAAGCTGGATGACAGGCGTATCGAGCGACGTATTTCCGATATCATGCACAAAAAGGGCTGGTAGTTCCATGGGCTCGATGAAGCAAGTCAGAGAGATCATGGTCCCTATCGACCAGTACCCATCTGTGCAAGACGATGCGACGCTGCAGGAGGCTATCACGGTACTCAATGGAGCGCGGCTGGACGTACGGGGACGCAAGTCTCAGCCGCGTCTGCTTCTGGTATTTGACTCGATCCAGGTAT
>JBDGXD010000425.1:0-3803 GCA_039584755.1 Gemmatimonadota bacterium | reverse complement strand
CGTTGTGGAGCGCATGTTACCACCTGGCAAGTTCATCGCCAACGACATACGACTCGACGACGCCGGGAGGGTGATTCTGCTCACCGGTCCCAACATGGCTGGGAAATCCACAATCCTGAGACAGGTTGGACTGGCAGTCATCATGGCGCAGATGGGTACGCGTCGGTGCCAGTGACAGCCTGGGACAGGGCCAATCAACCTTCATGGTTGAGATGAGCGAAACCAGCTCCATTCTGCACGCAGCCACAGAACGGAGTCTCGTGCTACTGGACGAGATTGGTCGTGGAACGTCCACCTTTGATGGCGTCGCGATCGCCTGGGCGGTAACAGAGCATCTCCATGACCAGACCGGCTGCAAGACAGTCTTCGCCACTCACTACCACGAGCTGACCCAACTGACGGAGACGTTACAACACGCCCGAAACTGCAACGTGCTCGTGAAAGAAGCAGGCGATGATATCGTCTTCCTACATAGACTGGAACCTGGTGGCACTGATCGTTCCTACGGCGTTCACGTCGCTCGCCTCGCGGGACTACCTCACAGTGTGGTGCACCGCGCCTGGGAGATACTCGCCTTGCTCGAGTCAGGTCATCACGTCGCCGGGCGAACACCACCGCCACCACTAGACGCCGCACAACTCGGCTTGTTTGCCACTGAAGAGCACCCAGCCCTACAGGAACTGCGACAAATGGACCCCAATTCCATGACGCCAATCGAGGCGTTGGGCCACATTGCAGATCTAAAACGGATGACGGAGGAGCAGTGAGACGGATTCTTGCTTATTCTATAGCACTATACAGCCTGACGGCATGCGGAGACAGTCAATCAGAGGACGCTCAGGCGGATGCGAACGCGGAAGCAGGATTCGGTTTGCCAGTGCTCACGAATCCGGAATCACCCGTGACCTATCCGGTAGGCCTATATGAGCAGGAAGTCGAGGCTTCCGTAATACTTCGCCTGTTCGTTACCGATCAGGGAGTGATCGTCCCGGAATCGACCCGTGTAGTCGAGAGTAGCGGATACGCCGCCCTCGATTCCGCAGCGCTGGCAGGAGTCTCCTCTATGTCGTTTGCTCCAGCTCGCGAGGACGGTCGACCCGTTGCCGCGATGTTTCTTCAGCCGATTCACTTCAGACATCCAGCACGATCAGAGTCCGGAGAGATCCCGTGACCCCACCGCATGCCCGACCCTATGACAATGTGCTCGAGACAGTCGGTTGGACACCGCTCATCCGACTGAATCGAGTAGTTGGCGATATCCGCACTCCGGTCTATGGCAAGGCCGAGTTCTTCAATCCAGGCGGTTCCGTAAAGGACCGCATCGGCGCCGCAATCATAGAAGATGCGGAGCGCCGGGGGAAACTGGTTCCCGGAGGGGTGGTTGTCGAGGGAACCTCCGGAAACACCGGTGTGGCTCTGGCTATCGCCGCGGTGCTCAAAGGATACCGCTGCATCTTTACGATGCCTGACAAGATGTCGCAAGAAAAAGTACGGTTGCTAAAAGCGTTCGGCGCTGAAGTGATCATCACACCTACTGCGGTTCCGCCAGATCATCCGGACAACTATGTGATGAAGGCCAAGTCGATCGTTGAGAACACGCCCAATGCGATTCTGGCCAATCAGTTCTACAACCAAGCCAATGTCGAAGCGCACTATCAATCCACCGGACCCGAGCTGTGGGAACAGACCGAGGGCCACATCACCCACCTGGCAGGATCCTCCGGTACCGGAGGTACCCTGAGCGGCGCCGGGCGGTTTCTCAAAGAGAAGAACCCGGCCATCAAGATCCTCTCTGGTGATCCGGACGGATCGATCTACGGCGCTTTCGCGCAATCTCAAGAGATGGTCGAAGGTCATACGTACAAGGTCGAGGGGATCGGAGGCGACAAGATCCCCGACACTCTGCACTACGACGTAGTGGACGAGTTTGTCACAGTCGGTGACCGGGATGCGTTCCAGATGGCGCGTAGGTTGGCCAGGGAAGAGGGGCTGTTTGTGGGAGGATCCGCCGGACTGAACGTGTACGTTGGCCTCAAAGCAGCACGTGAGATAGACGATCCATCCGCATTAGTGGTCGCGATCTTGTGTGATACCGGCGAGCGATATCTTTCCAAGCTGTTCAACGACGAGTGGATGCGTGAGAACCAGCTGCTGGACAGCGACCGCGTGACTGCCGCACAGATTCTGGCGGCGAAGCCGACAGGAACGCCGAATCTCGTAACCGTCGAGCCTTCACACACGGTGAGACAAGCACTCAATCTCATGAGCACGTACAACGTCTCCCAACTACCGATTCTCGATGAAGGGGATTGCGTCGGATCGCTATCGGAGGCAGTGCTGATGGAGCAGGCAATGGCCACTCCGGTAGTGCTCGACCGACCAGTACACGACGTGATGGAAGAGCCGTATCCGGTGGTTGAGCCGGAATTCGCCGTTCAGGGCTTTTTGGAACTGTTGTCCCGCAAGACGCCGGCGGTCCTGGTGCGTCACAACAATGAACTGGCTGGCATCATCACGCGCTATGACGTACTGCAACAAGTGGCAGGCATACGGTGAGAGTGGGACACTACCTGCTATCGGCAGAGGCTGGCTTTTCTGCCGCCCACCGGCTGCCTGGAGTAGCGCAGTGCGACCAGCTGCATGGTCACAACTGGCGGGTGCGAATCAGCGTACAGATACAAGAGAGTGACCTGGACGAGTCCGGCATGGGTGTGGACTTTCGGGCTATCGAGAAGGTGGCGCACGCAGCCGTGGCTGATTTCGACCATGCCTACCTCAACGACCTCGAGCCATTTCAGGATCGGGCTCCGACCGCCGAACAGGTTGCCAGGACGGTGTTTGAACGATCAGAGGCTCAACTGAAGAGAGTGGCACAGTCAGGCAAGGTTGTGGCAGTGGAGGCCTGGGAATTGCCCCATTTCAGAGTCACCTATCGTCCAGACTGAATGCAACTCACAGTTCTCACCGGGGGGTCTACACCCGAACGACACGTCGCACTTGCCGGAGCGGCCCAGGTGGTCCGGGCGCTCCGTGAACTCGGCCATTCAGTTAGAGTCGTCGATACCGTCTATGGTCCCCTCGACCCCGCAGCCGAACAGCAGATGTTGGAGTCAACGGTGGGCCGGGCACCACCGACACTCGCAGAATTGCGCCAGCTGGCAGAAGGCGAACACCCTGAAGCACTTGTCACGCTGCCGGAACTCCGAGATGCCAACATCGTGTTCCTGGTACTCCACGGCCAGCAGGGAGAGGGAGGGGAAATCCAGACTTTGTTGAACCTGAGCGGAATCGTCTACACCGGCTCGGGACCGCTGGGTAGCGCCCTGGCCATGGACAAAGACATCGCGAAGCACCTGTTCAACGAGGCGGCGGTTCCCACACCGGTCTGGCACCTGTGGCCTCTCACCGATGAGGAGGTCGCACAAGTTGGATTCCCACTCATCGTCAAGCCCTCCAAGGTCGGATCATCAGTCGGGTTGTCGGTCGTTCGGGAGCACGACGGACTGAAGCCGGCGGTGCGTCAGGCGCAGCAGTACGATGATGAGATCATGGTGGAGCGGTTCGTTGATGGGCGGGAGTTCACCGTCGGTGTCCTCGGAGAGCGAGCGCTCGCGGTTGGCGAGATCATGCCGCGGCACGAGACGTTCGATTACGAATGCAAATACACTCCGGGCATGACTACAGAGGTGTTCCCTGCAGAGATCCCTCAGGCGCAGGCCCGTGCGCTGCAAGACCTGGCAATCCGGGCTCACAGAGCCCTAAAGTTGCGAGACTTTTCCCGCATAGACTTCAGAGTGGATGAG